>NZ_QNFZ01000258.1 GCF_003313395.1 Nonomuraea lactucae
CGGGTTGGTCGAGTCCCTGGCCGCAGCGACGGCGGCCGCCCCGGCCGACGGTCCCGAGGCGTGGGCGCCGGGCGTCGCCGTGGGACTGGGGCTGCCGGCGGCTGCCGGTCTTGGACCGGCCACCTTCTACGCGGACCTGGCGACGGGGCACGGCCGCCGTCATGTACGGATCTGCGCCGCGGCATCCTGCTTCGCCGCTCGCCTCGGCCGGCACCTGCAAGAGGCCGAGGAGGCGCTCGGCGTCACGGCCGGCGGGGTGAGCCCGGACGGCGTGGTGTCCCTGCAGGCGGTCCGCTGCCTCGGCTACTGCTATGCCGGTCCGGCCTGCCTCGACGGTGACCAGCCCTGCGCCGGCCCGGATCTCGCCGACCAGTTGACCGCCCGGTGCCCGCCACGAGATCCGCCCATCCCCGTGGCCGACGCCACAGGAGATCCGGTCGTGCTCGCCGGGATCATCGGCGGGGAATCCCCCTGGCAGGTGTGGCCCCGGACCGTGGGCGCGGACACGCCTGATCGGATCGAGGCCGAGGTGGCCGCCTCGGGGCTGCGCGGGCGCGGAGGCGCGGGGTTCCCGGTCGCCGCCAAGTGGGCCGCCACCGGCCGGTCGCCGGACGCCGTGGTGGTCGCCAACGGCGACGAGGGCGATCCGGGTTCGTACGCCGACCGGCTGCTCATGGAGCGGGATCCGGACCGCGTCCTCGAAGGCGTGGCGCTGGCCTGCTTCGCCTGCGGTGCACGGCGCGCCGTGGTCCTGGTGCGTTCGGAGTACCCGCGGGCGCTGGCGGTCATGCGGGCGGCGCTCCCGCGGGCCTACGCCGACGGACATCTGGGCCGGGCCGTGCACGGAAGTGGCGTGGATCTGGACATCCAGGTCGTCGAGGGCGCCGGTTCGTACGTCGCGGGAGAGGAGACCGCGCTCATCGCCTCCCTGGAAGGCGGACGCGGATGCGCGCGGCCTCGCCCGCCGTACCCGACGAGGCGGGGCCTGTGGGATGCGCCAACCGTGGTCAACAACGTCGAGACGCTTGCCGCGGTGCCGTGGATAGTCGGCCACGGCGGCCAGGCCTACGCCCGCAGGGGCACCCCCGCCGAGACGGGAACGAAGCTCGTCTGCCTGTCAGAGCGGTTCGCCAGCCCTGGCTGCTACGAGGTCGAGCTGGGAACCGCGGTGTCGCGGATCGTCACGGATCTGGGCGGCGGACTGAAGCAGGGGTCGCGGCTGCAGGTGCTCCAGGTGGGCGGGCCGCTCGGCGGTTTCCTGGCGGGCGATGATCTGGAGGTGCCGCTGGCCGAGGCCGCGCTGGCCGGGCGCGGCGCCGCACTCGGCCACGCCGGTCTCGTCGCGTTCGACCAGCGCGTGGAGCCGGAGGAGATCCTGCGGCACGTGTGGGAGTCCGCCGCCGCCGAGAGCTGCGGGGCCTGTTCGCCATGCCGGGTCGGCTCCCGCCGCGGCCTGGAGCTCGCACGGGAAGCCACGGGGGCACCGCCCGGCGAGGAGTACGGGCGGCTGCTGCGCGTGATGGGCCAGGCGAGCCTGTGCGCGTTCGGGCGGCGGGTGCCGGCCGCGGTCCGCAGCCTGGCGCGCGCGTGTGGCGATCGCCTCGCGGGGTGGGACCCGTGAACGGCCCCAGGGTCCAGGTGGACGGTGCCACCGTCCAGGTCGCGGAGGGCGCCGCGCTGCTCGCCGCCGTACGGGCGGCGGGTGTCGAGGTGCCCGCGCTCTGCCACGACGACCGCTTCCCCGCGGCGGGCTCCTGCCGTACCTGCCTGGTGAAAGCGGACGGGCACGTCGCGGCCGCGTGCGTAACCCCGGCCACCGACGGCGTACAGGTGGAGGCCGATACGGCCGAGCTGCGGGCGCTGCGCCGCGACGCCGTCGAGGTCATCGTCTCGGCCCTGCCGCCTCGCGCGCTGGACGGCGGCACGGACGGCAGCGAGCTGGCCCGGATCTGCCACGCGCTGGGCATCACACCGCCAGCCGCCCACGGGCCCGGCGGCAGGGGCCGCGACGACAGCCACCCTTACGTCCACCTCGACCGTGACCTGTGCATCGCCTGCGGCAGGTGCGTGCGCATGTGCGCCGACGTGCAAGGAACCTTCGCCCTCACCCTGACGGGCAGAGGCGCGGACACTGTGGTCGCGCCCGGGACCGGCGGAGCCTGGGTGGACTCCGACTGCGTGGCGTGCGGCGGGTGCGTCGACGCCTGCCCCACCGGCGCCCTGTCCGAGCCGGGCCTGCCGTCCGGCGCCCGTCCGGCCGCGCTGACACGCACCCGTACCACGTGCGGGTACTGCGGTGTCGGCTGCGCCCTCGACGTGCTCACGCGGGAGGACGAGGTCGTGGCGGTCCTGCCGGCCCACGACGGGCCGGTCAACCGAGGGCACGCCTGCGTCAAGGGCCGCTTCGCCCACGGCTTCCTCACCTCCCCCGAACGGCTCACACGGCCTCTCCTGCGCCGCGGCGGCAGTCTGGAGCCGGTGACGTGGGACGAGGCGCTCGACCACATCGCCCGCGGGCTCCGCGCGGCCGTGACCGCGGGCGGCCCCGACACGGTGGCGGCGATCTCCTCTGCCAGGGCCACCAACGAGGAGAACTACCTGATCCAGAAGTTCATGCGGACCGTGATCGGCACCAACAACGTCGACAACTGCTCCCGGCTGTGCCACTCACCCTCCGCCGCCGGGCTGACCGCCGCGTTCGGCCTCGCCGGCGGCACCGACTCCTTCGACGACGTCGAGCGGGCCGACTGCCTGCTCGTGGTGGGCGCCAACCCGGTCGAGGCCCATCCCGTGGTCGGCGCCCGCCTGCTCCAGCAGGTCCTGCGTGGAGCGCGCCTCGTGGTCGCCGACCCACGTGCCGTCGGGCTGGCCCAGCACGCCGACGTGCACCTGCGGCCCCGGCCCGGCACCAACGTCGCCCTCTTCCACGGCCTGGCCCACGTGCTGCTCGCCGAAGGCCTGACCGAAGAGGAATTCCTCCGCCATCGCGCCACCGGCCTGCCCGAGCTCGCCACGCTGCTCAGTGACTACCCGCCGGATCGCGTGGCGGCCATCACGGGCATCCCGGCCGCGGACTTGGTCACGGCCGCCCGCCTGTACGGCCAGGCGGAACGGCCCGCGATCGTCTACGGGCTCGGCGTCACCGAACATCTGCACGGCACCGACGGGGTGCGCGCTCTGGCCAACCTGGCGATCCTGCGCGGGGCGGTCGGCACGGGCCGCGGCTTCGGCGTCAACCCGCTGCGCGGCCAGAACAACGTCCAGGGCGCCTCCGACATGGGCGCCCTGCCCGACCTGCTGCCCGGATACCAGAAGGTCACCGATCCCCACGCGCGCGACCGGGCCGCGCGGCTCTGGGGCACCGAGATCCCCTCCCTGCCCGGGATGCGCATCCCACAGATGTTCGCCGCCGCCCGCGCGGGCGACCTCCGAGCACTGTGGATCATCGGTGAGGACGTGTGCGCCACCGACCCCGACGCCACCCGGGTCGCCGAGGCACTGGAGACCTGCCCGCTCGTCGTCTGCCACGAACTGTTCCTGTCCGAGACCGCCCGCCGGGCCGACGTCGTCCTACCCGCGGCCTCCTGGCTGGAGAAGGACGGCACGTTCGTCAACTTCGACCGCCGCTTCCAGCGGGTGCGCCCCGCCCTCGCCCCGCCGGCAGAGGCCAGGGCCCGGGGGAGGACACGGTCGTTACACGGCGCTACCCGTTCACCCCGGTCCGCCGCCGCTCGTCTGCCGTCGCGGGCGGCAAGTTGCACCTCAAGGGCGCGCCCGACTCCGTCCTGCCCTTGTGCAGCGAGACGGCGGGCGTGGTGTGGGCGTTGGAGGAGATGAGCGGGCGCGGCCTGCGCGTGCTGGCCGTCGCGCGCCGCGACAATCCCCCCGACGGCGACGCCGAGGAAGTCGAACGCGATCTGACCTTGCTCGGTCTGGTCGGCCTGGAGGACCCGCCCCGGGAGGACGTCGCCCGGGCGATCGCCACCTGCCGGCGCGCCGGGATCAAGCTCGCCATGATCACTGGTGACCACCCGGGCACGGCCCGCGCGATCGCGGAGAAGGTGGGCCTGCTGGGCCCCGAACGGCTGGTACTCACCGGCGCCGACCTGCCACAGGACGACACCGCCCTCGGCGCGCTGCTCGACCGCGACGGCGCTGTGGTCGCCCGGGTGACGCCCGAGGACAAGCTGCGCATCGCCCGCGCCCTGCGCTCGCGCGGCCACGTCGTGGCGATGACCGGCGACGGCGTCAACGACGGCCCCGCGCTGCGCGAGGCCGACATCGGCATCGCCATGGGCGCCTCCGGCACCGACGTCGCCCGAGAAGCCGCCGACCTGGTGCTGCTCGACGACCACTTCGCCACCCTGGCGCTGAGCGTGCTGCAGGTGCTCGCCCTCGACATCGGCACCGACCTGCTGCCCGCCCTCGCTCTCGGCGCCGAACCCGCCAACCCCCGCACCATGCAGGGCCCGGCACGCACCGGGGCGCTGCTCGATCGGCGGCTGCTCCACCGCGTCTTCGTCGTGCTCGGCCCCGCCGAGGCCGCTGTGGAGATGGCCGCCTTCGCCGCTGTGCTCATGCTGGGTGGGTGGGCTTTGGGCGTCACGCCGTCCGCGGCTCTGCTGGGGGCCGCCTCGGGGACCGCATTCTCCGCTGTGGTTCTCGGGCAACTCGCCAACGCCTTCGCCTGCCGCAGCGAGACCCGCTGGGCCGGGCGGCTCCCGTTCGGCGGCAACCGGCTCCTGCTGTGGGCGGTGGCGACCGAGATGGTCATGCTCATGGGTTTCCTCGGCTTCCCACCGCTGGCCGCTCTCCTGGGCGGGACGTTCCCGCCGCCGGCGGGGTGGGCCCTGGCTGCCCTGGCGATCCCGGCGGTCATCGGCGCGGACGCCGTACACAAGGCGCTACGCGCCCGCTCATCCGTACCCCAGCCGGAAGAGTGCATGTGACCGAGTCCTTCCCAGGAGCCGCTGAGGCGGCTCGTCCCGCGTCTCGGTCATCGGGTGCTCCTCTCACATGTCCGGCACCTTGAGCAGTGCGGGGGCGACTCCAACACGCGATTCGGACGGACGTGGCCATGGATCCCACCGATTCCTCGGTCTTTGCGCCCGTGAGCGGACTTGTCACCGGGCGCGGTCGAGCCCCACGCGGCTCCGTCTGGAAGCGCGAGCCGCATGCGTTCATGCCACGGCGGTGAGGACGCCGTAGGCGACGATGTTGTCGCGGTAGGAACCCTTGGCGGGGTCGAAGGAGCCTCCGCAGGTGATGAGCCTGATCTCCGGCCTGCTGGTGTCGGCGTAGACGCGGTCGGTGGGGAATTCGCTTTTGGGGTAGCGCTCGACGCCGTACACGGGGAAGGTCGCCACACGGCCGTCCTGGCGCGGAACCTGAACGATCGCGCCCGGCTGGAGTTGGGCGACGCGGTAGAACACCGCCGGCCCGCCGTTGTGCGACCCGCCGGGTACGGCCCGGACAGTCTGGACGTCCTCACAGAGGACGAGCCCCTACCTCCCGAACCGTACTCCGATCACACGTAGCGGTTCATCGACCGGCTGGCTGCGCTCCCGGTACTCATGGCTCCAGTGACCACGGGACGGAGTCGGACGGGCCGTAAGGCTGCTGGGTGTGTCCGCGGGCGTCGTAGACCTTCACCCACTTGATCGACGGGAACTGCTTGAGCGTCGGCTTGATCTCGTCGGCGATGGTGAACGTCGATCCTCCGCCGGTGACGCGTCCGGTCAGATAGACCCTGGCGCTTCCCTTCTTGACGGTGAACTTGCTGAAGCCGGTGGCCTTGGAGCTGACGAAGCGCAGCCCTTGGGCTGTCTCGGCCTGGGTGGGTCCGGCGAACAGGCGCTGCAGTGCCCCGTACGCGGTGGCCGGTGGGATCACCGGCCGCTGCACGGCCGTGGTGTACGGCGTGCGGCCGGCGTCGTAGTTGGCGGTGTTGAGGAAGTAGTCGCGCACCGGAACGGTCCGGTAGGGGGTGGCAATGTCGACGACGACGCGGCTCGGCCGGGTGAGCGTGTGGATCCGATAGGGCACCCGCTTGGCCAGCCCGACGCCGAAGGTCAGCGTCGCCTCGAAGTCGCCAGCGTTGACGACCTGGATAACGCCGGGCAGCCCGTACGTCCTGCGTGCCGGCCCATAGGTGACGTGACCGTGGCGGTCGTGGCCGTCGGCCTGATCGAAGCGGATCCGCAGCAGGGCGGCGCCCACCACGTTCACGGTGCGGCCGGATCCGTCGGCGGTGAGCTTGGACACGTAGCGCACGTCGCGCTGGGCGGGCACCCGACCGCGAAACTCGAAGACCAGCCGGTCCAGTCCCTGGTGGTGCGCGGCCCGGATGCCGACCAGCGTGGGTGTGCCGGAGTGCTGGGTCGCATGCGCCGGTACGGCGAGCACGCCGGTGGAGGTGGCCACCATCGCGGTGGCGATGAGGGGGCGGATCGGGAGCATGGTGATCATCTCTTTTCCCATGAGTGCTCCTGATCGAAGCGTGCACCCGGCCACCGCGGTACGACACCGGCGAACGTCCCTTTCTTAGGGGTCTTCCGGCGCGAAGCACGAACCCGTCGCCTCGGCGACGACCTCGCGGGTCATGACCTCGTTGACGGTGACGTGCATCGTGCTCCTCGTGCGAATCGTGCCTCCATCGCATCGCGGACGCGTCGGCGGGGATAGGGGCGGAGGTCTCGCTGCCCGAGTGCCGCTGGTCAGGCCAGGAGTTCGGTGATGGGGCGGCGCGGGGCGCGGGGGACCGCCGGGCCGTAGCCGAGCCGCATGATCATCTGTGGGTGGCCGCATCGATGGTGCGGGTCGGTGCGGCGCCGCATGTCGCGCAGGTCGAGAGGCTGGTTGAGGAAGGAGGCCGAGACCCCGTGTCCGGTGGCCGCCAGGAGCATGTGTTGCAGCGCCTGCCCGGCGCGGAGCCAGTCGATCGGCTCGTCGCCGGCAGTGGTGAGCACGGCCAATCGAGGGTGCGGCTCGAAGCGGGCCTTGCCGGTGCGGTGGCCGAAGTCGCGGATCGGGTCTACGTCGCCGATCGCCCGGGGTCCTTGTACGTGCGCCGGCACGCCGTGACCGGTGGTCCAGGCCGCGAGTTCGATGAGGTAGTCGCCGTTGCCGGCCAGCTGATCCTGCGCGATGGCGGCGTAGTCGAGCAGGTCGGTGGCGCTGCGCCGGTCCAGGAAGAGGAGTCGGGCGCGCTCGGTCGAGGCGGCGGCGCGCATGTCGGCCAGCACTCGTGCTGGGATGCCGCGTTCGTCGAACGGAGCCCTGTTGGTCCGTCGATAGGGGATCAGCTCGTACAACTGCCGGGCCTCGGCCGTGGCCGGCCCACGTACGTCGATGTCGACGCAGGCCAGCACCTCCGGCGCCCGCTGAACATCGGGCAGCAGGCGGACGGCAGGTCTGCGGCCGGCCGCGCGGGCCGCGATGCGCAGGTTGTACAGCGCGGCGCCGCAGCTGACGTGCAGCGAGCGCCCGCGCGGGTCGCTCACCGGCAGCCAGCGGTCCCAGTCGGCCAGCAACTCTATGACGGGGCCATGGCGCACCCTGAACCGCCACGGCTGGGTGTTGAGCATCGAAGGCGCCTGTCCGGCCGCCACGAGGAGCCGCCTGACCGCGAGATCGACGGTGTGTGCAGTAGTCATGACGCACCTCCCTGCCATCGACGCTGGCCCTGTGGGGCAGGAAGCCGTCAGGGCCGGAAGTCCCGCTGGAGGTCCCGCCCCGCAGCGCGGACCAACGCCGCAGTGAGCGGGACCTTCGCCTCATCCGCGGCCCCCTCCTGCCGGTCAGCCTGAAGACAGGAAGAGAGGCGGAAGGTGATTCCCATGCTGAGCAAAGTGCTGGTTCTCGGCGGCAACTTCGGCGGACTGAACGCCGCGCTCGGCGTCAAGCACGAAGTGCAGGGGGACGTGGACGTCACGGTCGTGTCGCAGTCCGACCGGTTCCTGTTCAACCCGTCGCTCATCTGGCTGCCGTTCGGCAAGCGCCGCCCGGCCGACATCACCTTCCCGCTGGCGCCGACGTTCGGCGTGCACGACGTGGACTTCGTGCACGGCACGGCCACCGTGATCGATCCCAAGGCGCATGTCGTCCACACGACCGAGGGCGTCCACAGTTACGACTACCTGGTCATCGCCACCGGCTACCGCAATGCCTTCGACGTGCTGCCGGGGTTCGAGACGGCGGACGGGGCCCACACGATCACCACGCTGGACGACGCCGTGCGCGCGGGGGAGGGGTGGAGGCGCTTCCTCGACGACCCCGGCCCGGTCGTGATCGGCGCCACGCAGGGCGCGGGTTGCTTCGGGGCCGCCTACGAGTTCCTGTTCAACACCGCTTACCAGCTGAAGAAGGCGGGCCTGCGTGGGCGGGTGCCGCTCACCTACGTGACCGCCGAGCCGTTCCTCGGCCACTTCGGCATCGGCGGCCTGCCGGGAGGCGAGAAGCTGCTCAAGCTGTTCTGCAAGAAGGAAGGCATCGAGACCGTCACAGGCGTGGCGATGGACGAGATCGCGCCCGGCAAGCTCAGGCTCGCCGACGGCCGGAATCTCGGCTACGCGTACGCGATGATCGTGCCTCCCTTCACCGGCCAGGACGTCGTGCGCGCGGTGCCGCGGCTCGCCGACGACAGGGGTTTCGTGCCCGTGCGCGACACCTACCAGTCGGTGGCCGAGCCCGACGTCTACGCGGTGGGCGTGGCGGCCGCGGTGCAGGTGCCGTGGACCACGGCCATCCCGGTGGGCGTGCCGAAGACCGGCTTCCCCACCGAGGTCCAGGCCCGCGTCGCGGCGGCCAACATCGCCGCCCGGATCCGGGGGGAGGAGCCGATGGCGCACAAGGAGTTCGGCGCCATCCCCGCCATCTGCGTGATGGACGCCGGCAACAACGGGGTGATGATCCTGGCCGACCGGATGCTCCCGCCACGCAAGTTCGGCGTCATGATCCCCGGGCCGCAGTCGCACGCCGCGAAGCTCATGTTCGAAAAGTATTTCCTGTGGAAGTCCCGGCACGGCTACGTACGGCTGCCGTGACTCCAGAGCCTCACCGGCCTGCGCCCCGGCGCCCATGTACCGCCCTGCAGACCACGACGCGATGGACGCACGGGCGCTGAGCGCCCGTGCGTCCCGCTCAGGAACCGCCCGCGCTACCTCTTGGGGCGGGCGATGAACGACGTGACGACTACCGTGACAGCGAAGACCACTGAGATGATAACGATCGCGAGGGGCCAGTCCATGGCGGCCTCCATTCCAGCGGAGCCTGACACCTTCAGCCCATGCCATCGACGCCGCCGGCACCAGGGACGAAAGTCCCGCGCTCGGTCCTCCATAGCATGCGGCCATGGCGGGCAGCTGGCTGCACACCGGCGGCTCGGTTATGTCCATCAGAACGTCTCTTAAGCCCGGCAGGCAGGCGACGGAGTCGCCACTAGTTGCCCACGCCGGGATCGTCTGGCCGCCTACGAGTACTCCCGGCACAGAGAGTTCCGGGCCGAGTGCCGAGCCTTATGTCGTGGCCAGGCCGTGAACCCGGAACTGGCGGTGCACGCGGTCCAGCAGGGCCTGGTCGGGCGGTGCGACGTCGGCAAGCGGGAAGGTCAGGCCGAGGCGTGCGTACTTGCCGGTGGCCATGCGGTGGAAGGGCAGGACGTCGACCCGTTCCACGTTGCCCAGGCTCGCCACGAAGCGGGCCAGGGCGCCCACGTTCTCGACGGCGTCGGTGAGCCCGGGGACCAGCACGAATCGCACCCATGTGGGCCGGCCTAGCCCGGCGAGGCGGCGGGCGAAGCGCAGGGTGGGCTCGACGGGCCCACCGGTGACCCGGCGGTAGGTGGCCGGGTCGAAGGATTTGATGTCGAGCAGCACCAGGTCGGTGTCGGCCAGCATGGCGTCGGTGGCGCGGGCGCCGAGCAGGCCGGAGGTGTCCAGGGCGGTGTGCAGGCCGCTGTCGTGGCTGCGGCGCAGCAGCTCGGCGGTGAAGCGGGGCTGGAGCAGCGGCTCGCCGCCGCTGATGGTCACCCCGCCGCCCGCGACGGAGATGAAGCGCCGGTACGTGCCGATCTCGTCCATGATCTCGTCGGCGGTGAGCTGGCGGCCGTCGCGCATCCGCCAGGTCTCCGGGTTCTGGCAGTACTGGCAGCGCAGCGGGCAGCCGGCGGTGAACAGGACGAACCTGGTGCCGGGGCCGTCCACACCGACCGACAGGTCCCAGGAGGTGATGACGCCGTTCACAACGACCCGTGGAAGGTGCGGTTGATCACGTCGCGTTGCTGGTCGGAGGTGAGGCGGACGAAGTTGACCGCGTATCCGGAGACGCGGATGGTCAGTTGCGGGTAGCGGTCGGGGTGTTCCATGGCGTCCAGGAGGACAGCGCGGGTGAGGACGTTGACGTTCATGTGAAAGCCGTCGGCGTCGAAGTAGCCGTCGAGCACGCCGACCAGGTTGCGGACGCGTTCCTCCGGCGTGCGGCCGAGACCGTCGGGGGTGACGGTGTTGGTGAGGGAGATGCCGTCGAGGGCCTGGTCGTAAGGAAGTTTGCTGACCGACAGAGCGGAGGCGATCATGCCGTGGCGGTCGCGGCCGTTCATCGGGTTCGCTCCAGGAGCGAACGGCTCGCCGGCACGGCGGCCGTCGGGGGTGTTGCCGGTGTGCTTGCCGTAGACGACGTTGGAGGTGATGGTGAGCACGGATTGGGTGTGCTCGGCGTCACGGTAGGCGGGGTGGCGGCGGATCTTGTCCATGAACGAGCGCACCAGCTCGACCGCGATGGCGTCGGCACGGTCGTCGTTGTTGCCGTAGGCCGGGTAGTCGCCGTCGACCTCGTAGTCGACGGCGAGGCCGGTCTCGTCACGGATCACCTTGACGCGGGCGTGCTTGATGGCCGAGAGACCGTCGGCGGTGACGGACAGGCCGGCGATGCCGCAGGCAAGGGTGCGCTTGACCGGGTAGTCGTGCAGGGCCATTTCGAGGCGCTCGTAGGCGTACTTGTCATGCATGTAGTGGATGATGTTGAGTGCGTCGACGTACGTGGCGGCCAGCCAGTCCATCATCCGGTCGAAGGCGGCGGCGACTTGCTCGTAGTCGAGGACCTCACCGGTCACCGGCGGGTAGGCCGGGCCGACCTGGGCGCCGGTGCGCTCGTCGCGGCCGCCGTTGATCGCGTACAGCAGGGTCTTGGCCAGATTCACGCGGGCGCCAAAGAACTGCATCTGCCGACCCACCGGGGCGGCCGACACGCAGCAGGCGATGGCGGTGTCGTCGCCGAAGCGGGGGCGCATCAGCTCGTCGCTCTCGTACTGGATGGCGCTGGTCTCGATCGACAGCGCGGCGCAGAATCTCTTGAACGGCTCGGGCAGCCGCGGTGACCAGAAGACGGTGAGGTTCGGCTCCGGAGCCGGGCCGAGGTTGCGCAGCGTCTGCAGGTAGCGGAAGCTCGTCCGGGTCACGAGGGCGCGGCCGTCGGCGCCGATGCCGCCGATCGACTCGGTCACCCAGGTGGGGTCGCCGGAGAAGAGCTGGTCGTACTCGGGGGTGCGCAGGAAGCGGACGAGGCGCAGTTTGATGACGAAGTCGTCGACGAGCTCCTGCGCGCGCTCCTCGGTGATGCGCCCTTCGGCGAGGTCGCGCTCCAGGTAGACGTCGATGAAGGTGGACGTGCGGCCCAGCGACATGGCGGCGCCGTTCTGCTCCTTGACCGCGGCCAGATAGGCGAAGTACAGCCACTGGATCGCCTCCTGCGCGGTGGCGGCCGGGCGACCGACGTCGTGGCCGTAGGAGGCGGCCATCTCCTTCAGCTCCGCCAGCGCCTTGAGCTGCTCCGACAGCTCCTCCCTGTCCCGGATCACGGCGTCCGTGGCGGGCCCGCCGTCCAGGGAGCGCAACTCGGCGCGCTTGGCCGCGAGCAGCCGGTCCACCCCGTAGAGGGGCACGCGGCGGTAGTCGCCGATGATGCGGCCGCGGCCGTAGGCGTCCGGCAAACCGGTGACGATGCCCGAGCGGCGGGCGGCCACGATCTCGGGGGTGTAGGCATCGAATACGCCGTCGTTGTGGGTCTTGCGGTACTTGGTGAAGATCTCCTTCACCGACGGGTCGAGCTTGTACCCGTAGGCGGCAAGGCTGTTCTCCACCATGCGTAGCCCACCCGCTGGCATGATCGCCCGCTTCAGCGGTGCGTCGGTCTGCAGGCCCACGATCAGCTCGCGCTCCCGGTCGATGTAGCCCGGCCGATGGGAGGCGATCGAGGACGGGGTCACGGTGTCGGCGTCGAGGATCCCGCGCCGCCGCTCCTCGGGGAACAGCGCCGAGACCTTCCCCCACACCGCACGCGTACGCTCCGTCGGCCCGGCCAGGAAGAGGTCGTCGCCCTCGTACGGCTTGTAGTTCGCCTGGATGAAGGCCCGCACGTCCACGGCCTGCTGCCAGGTCACCCCGTGGAATCCACGCCAGGCTTCGAGCTCGGCTTCCGTAGCGGTCATCGTTCTCCTTGTCGCATTGGAGTGCGCCTTCACTCTTGCCCGCCGGACGTGCGGTCACATCGGTCCAAGGACATTCGCGGGGCGGGACCAAGGTCCTTTTCCGGTTGGAAAGCACGCCGACGTGCGAGGAGGCGTGGGCGCGAGGACGAAGGCCCCCGGGATTCGAAGACCTACGGCACTGCCGCATGCGAGCCTTGCGCCGAAGGGTGGAAACGGGATGAAAGCCATCCCCGCTCGCATCGGAGACATCGAAGCTGAGGAGCTCATCATGAAGGCGACCGTGGGTGACCGGCTGATCGTGGAGGGCACGTACGGCGGCAACCCGCGCCGGGAGGGCTTCATCGTGGGCGTGGAGCACGCCGACGGCACGCCCCCTTAACTGGTGCGCTGGCTGGAGACGGGACGCGAAACCCTCCTCTTCCCAGGACCGGACGCACGCATCGTCGAGGGCGCCCGATGATGACCGCCGGGCAGGTGATGAGCCGCGTCCTGGTCGGGCGGCCCCGCCAGGCCCGTCGAAGAGCCCGGCGAGTGGTCACCGGGATGTTCCAGTTCGAACCCGTCCTGCCCCACGAGCATTGATAGGAGGCGCGTGATGGACGCGCTGGTCGTGTACGAGTCCATGTACGGCAACACCAAGCAGATTGCCGAGGCGGTGGCCGAAGGGCTGGCCACCCGGCTGCGGACCGAGATGGTCGAGGTCGGCTCCACGCCCGGCAAGGTGGGGCCTGAAGTCGGGCTGCTCGTGGTGGGCGGGCCGACTCACGCCTTCTCCATGAGCCGGGCCTCCACCCGCAGGTCCGCCGCCCAGCAGGCCACCAGGCCGCTCGTCTCGACCGGGAACGGCGTGCGTGAGTGGCTGGCCGCTCTGGGCACGGCCTCGGCCACGCTCACCTCGGCCGCCTTCGACACCCGCGTCGCCAAGCCGCGTATGCTCGGCTCGGCCGCTCGCGGCATTGCCAAGCGGCTGCGCCGCCTCGGCATCAAGGCTGCGGCCCCGGCGCAGAGCTTCTACGTCATCGGGACGGAAGGGCCGCTGGTGGCGGGCGAGCTGGAGCGGGCCAGGCGGTGGGGCGAGAGCTTGGCGGCGTCGTTCCCCGTCACGGCTCCATGACGCACGAGGAAGAGGCCGAAGGTCTCTCGTGGTACCAGGCCGGCAAGCGCCCCGATGCCGTCATGCCGGACACGCTGTGGCGCGCGGGCCGGCGAGTGCTGCGCGAGGCGGAGGCCCTCGTCCGCCAGAGCCAGCCATCCCTCGATGTCACCACGCAGGAGGTGGAGGGCGTGCCCGCCGTGGTGTTGCGCGAGAAGGCCAAGGACGCTGTGGAGCTGGTGGGTGATCGGCAGCCGTGGCCTCGGCGGGTTCAGCTCAGGGTCGTGCACGCCTGGCAGCTTCCGGTGCACGCCTTCGCGCTGCTCGGCTCGGTCGGCCGGGGCGTGCTGCATCACGCCCGCTGCCCGGTGGCCGTGGTCCGCGCCTGAAAGGCGTGACCGGCGGCCTGGTCATGCGGGACGTTCGCCGCTGACCGCGGGCCACGATACGCGAGCGTGGGACGTGAAAGCGAGGTGGACATCATGTCGATCGAAGTCAAGGACGTCATGGGACGTGTGGCCATCGCCGTGCTGGCGGACGGGTCGTTCTCCGACATCATGGCCGCGATGAGGCGGTTCGCGGTCGGCGTCGATGTTCGAGTTCCGCAGCCAGCGGCGCGAGCACGAAAAGGCCGCCGGGAGTCACGGCGTCTCAATTGATGACCTCCCCGGCGATCACTGTCACCCCGGGCACAAGCGTGCGCGACGCGGCCCGGCTGATGCACGCCCAGCACATCAAGCAGTTGCCTGTGATCGACGTGGTCACTGGGTGTGTCGTCGGCACCCTGCACCAGGGGGACGTGTTGCGCGTCTTCACCCGCCCAACCGGGGAGCTGGAGGCGTTCGTCTCCGGCCTTCGGACCCAGCGGCCCAGGGCCGCCCGCCTCCGGGACGTGGTCGTCACACCTGGCTCGTCAGAACGCGAGGTCTCCGGCTCCGAAATCGTGGCGAGCTGATGTTGACACCCGTGCCCCTGCCCGGCATGCCCGTACCTGGCCGGCAGAGAGCTCGAACACGCTGCGACAGCCCTGTCCTAAGGCTGTCCACCGGATGACCTAAGTCCCTCCCGTCCGCCCCATGCAGGGCGAAGACTGAGAGGTAAAGGAGGGTCATGATGATGTACGGCTACGGCCCGGGAATGGGCTGGATGATACTGATCACCATCATCTGATCGCGCTCGTCGGCGCGGTCGTCTGGGTGGCCGTCCGGATCGCGCAGACCTCGTCGAGCACGGACCGCGGCCAGGAGTCCCCGGAGGAGATCCTGGCCCGCAGGTTCGCCAGCGGCGAGATCGACGCAGCGGCCTACGAGGCCGCTCGGGACCGACTCAGGGCTGTGCGGTCACGATGACGACGTGGCTGCGCGCGCGGTGGCTGCCGCTCGCGGTCCTGGTCCGCCGCCCAGGAGTTCGCCGATCAGTGGAGCCTGCGCGTCGGTGAAGTCATGCAGTTCAGCAACGGCTACTACGCCGAACTCGTGGACGGCGCCGGCGAGGGCGCCACCGAGGTCCTCGTTGATCCCGTCGACGGCTCGGCCCAGGTGGAATGGGGCCCGGCGATGATGTGGAACACCGTTTTCGGGATGCACGCGACCGGGCGGCAGGAGGCCGCGATCGGTCCGGAGGAGGGACGCCGGATCGCCGACGCGTGGCTGAGCGAACACGGCCCCACCCTGCGTGCAGGGGAGGCCGAGGCCTTCCCGGGTTACTACACGCTGCACACCATGCGAAACGGCGAGGTCGCGGGAATGCTGTCGGTGCACGCGTACTCAGGGGCGGTCTGGTACCACACCTGGCACGGCGAGTTCGTCCGCGGGAGCACGTGAACGTTGGGGTCGAAGTCAGCCGTCACGAGGCAGAGCGCGCTCGCGCCGCGAGTGTCGGCCGTAGGAGGTGCCGGAGGCCAGCGGGACAAGGACGTCATCGCACTGCTTGATCGTGCCTGGGCGTGCCGCTGTCCAGATGCGACACTGGTCGGCGTGGAAGGTGAGCACAGTCCGCTGATGCCGCAGATGCGGCTCGATGAGCTGCTGGCGGAGTTGCAGGTTCGGCTGGACGCCGTGCTCGCCACCCGGGACCGCGTGCACGCGCTGCTGGAGGCCGTCGTGTCGGTGGGCAGCGATCTCGACCTGGCGACGGTGCTGCGCCGCATCGTGGAGACCGCGACCACGCTGGTGGACGCCAGCTACGGCGCGCTCGGCGTGGTAGGGCAGGAGAACACCCTTCTGCAGTTCATCCCCGTCGGCCTCACCGAGGAGGAGATCGCCAAGATCGAGCACTGGCCGCACGGGCTGGGGCTGCTCGGTCTGCTCATCAGGGACGCCCGGCCGCTGCGGCTGAAGCGCATCTCCGATCACCCGGAGTCGTACGGCTTCCCGCCCGGCCATCCGCCGATGGGCACCTTCCTCGGGGTGCCGGTCCGGGTGCGCGATGAGGTGTTCGGCAACCTGTACCTGACGGAGAAGCGCGGTGGCGGTGAGTTCGACGAGGAGGACGAGGCCGTGGTGATCGCGCTTGCCACGGCCGCCGGCGTCGCCGTGGAGAACGCCCGCCTGTACGAGGAGTCGCGCAGCCGTGAGACCTGGTTGCAGGCCTCATCGGAGGTGACCACGAGTCTGTTGTCCGGCGCGGACCCGCGCGAGGTGCTGTCCGTGGTGGCCGCACGCGCCCGCCAGATGAGCGACGCCGACCTGGTCCAGGTGCTGTTACCGGATGCGGCGGAGCGGTCGCTCGTGGTGGAGGTCGCTGAGGGCGAGGGCGCGGAGGACCTGCTGGGGACCGTTGTCGAGATGGCGACCACGCTCGCGGGCGACGCGTTCACCCAAGGAGAGCCTATGTCCAACGCGGACATGAAGAGCGCCCCCTACCCGGGTTCGCCGCTGCGGCGGCTCGGCTACGGCCCGGGGCTCGTTGTCCCGCTGGGCACCGCGCCGGCCGTGCGCGGGGTGCTGGTGCTGGCCAAGCACAGCGGGCGGCTGCCCTTCAGCGGGACGACCCAGCAGGTGCTGCAGGCGTTCGCCGGGCAGGCGGCGATCGCGCTGGAGTTGGCCGAGACGCGGCGGGACGCCGAGCGGCTGGGGCTTCTGGAGGACCGGGACCGGATCGCCAGGGACCTGCACGACGTGGTCATCCAGCGGCTGTTCGCGACCGCGATGACGTTGATGAGCACGCTCCGGCTCGTGGAGCGGCCGGAGGCGGGCAAGCGGCTGCAGCACGCGATCGACGAACTGGATGAGACGATCCGGCAGATTCGCTCGTCCATCTTCGCCCTGCAGGGCTCGCACGACGATACCGCGCCGAGTCTGCGCGGGCAGATAGTGGAGCTGATGGAGGGCGCGGCCAGCCATCTGGGGTTCATGCCGGGCCTGCGAATGGAAGGGCAGATCGACACCCTGGTGCCCGAGCCCGCCGTCGAGCACCTGGTGGCGGTGCTGCGCGAGGCGCTGTCCAACGTGGTCCGCCATTCCCACGCGACCCGCGCCGATGTGTCCGTCGAGGTCACCGACATCGGCCTCACGCTGGTGGTCACGGACAACGGCGTCGGTCTGGGCGAGGGGGGACGCCGCAGCGGCCTGCGCAACATCGAGGAACGGGCCGGCCGGTTGGGCGGCACTGCGGAGTTGGAGTCCCCCGACCAGGGTGGGACGCGGCTGAGCTGGCAGATCCCTCTGTGAGGTTGGGCCCGTGAGCCAGGGACCAACGTCCGGCAGTTCTCCTTCCCCAGCGGCGTCCCCAGCCACGTGGCGCCCGAGACGCCCGGCTCGATCCACGAGGGCGGCGAGCTCGGTTACTCGCTCGCCCACGCCTACGGGGCGGCGTTCGACAACCCGCGGCTGGTCGTGGCCTGTGTGGTCGCGGACGGCGAGGTCGAGACCGGCCCCCTCGCCACAAGCTGGCACTCCAACAAGCTGCTCGACCCCTATCGCGACGGCGTGGTCCTGCCGATCCTGCACCTGAATGGCTACAAGATCGCAAACCCGACGGTGCTGGCCCGTATCCCCGAGACGGAGCTGCTCAAGCTCATGGAGGGCTACGGTTACCGTCCCCACGTCGTCGGCCCTGACCACGAGCAGATGGCCGCGACGCTGGACGTGGTGTTCGACCAGATCGCCGCCTACAAGGGCGGCCGCGCGGCCCCCATCACCATGATCATCCTACGGACGCCGAAGGGGACCGGGCCGCGTGAGGTTGATGGGCTGCCGGTCGAGGGGACCTGGCGGGCCCACCAGGTGCCGCTGTCCGGGGTCCGCGACAACGCCGGGCATCTGGCGATGCTGGAGGCGTGGATGCGGTCGTACCGGCCGGAGGAGCTGTTCGACCCCGACGGGCGGCCGGTGCCCGCTGTCTTGCAGGCGGTGCCGGAGGGGCCGCGGCGGATGAGCGCGAGCCGGCACGCCAACGGCGGCGAACTGCTGGCGCCACTGGCCCTGCCGGACTTCCGCGGGTACGCGGTGGAGGTGAAGGCGCCCGCCGTCCAGTCAAGCGAGCCCACTCGCGTCCTGGGCGCGTTCCTGCGGGACGTGATCGCCGCCAACCCGCACACCTTCCGGCTGATGGGGCCGGACGAGACCGCCTCCAACCGGCTGCAGGCCGTCTTCGAGACCACGACACGCGCCTGGAACGCCGAGACCGAACCCACGGACGAGCACTTGGCGGCCGGGTGATGGAGGTGCTGAGCGAACACCTGTGCCAGGGCTGGCTGGAGGGCTACCTGCTGACCGGTCGGCACGGGCTGTTCAACTGCTACGAGGCGTTCGTCCACATCATCGACCGCCATGTTCAACCAGCACGCCAAGTAGCTGCAGGCGTCGAAGAAGATCCCGTGGCGGCGGCCCGTCGCCTCGCTCACCTACCTGCTCTCCTCCCACGTCTGGCGCCAGGACCACAACGGCTTCAGCCACCAGGACCCCGGCTTCCTCGACATCGTGGTCAACAAGAAGGCCGAGGTCGTGCGCGCCTACCTCTACCTCCCGCCGGACGCCAACACGCTGCTCTCGGTCGGCGACCACTGCATGCGCTCGCGCGACTACGTCAACGTGATCGTGGCTGGGAAGCAGTCCGTGCTGGACCTGTTCACCATGGAGGACGCCATCGCCCACTGCACCCGCGGTCTCGGCATCCTGCCCTGGGCCTCCACGACGCCGGCGTCGAGCCCGCCGTGGTGCCGGCCTGCGCCGGCGACGTGCCCACCCTGGAGACGCTGGCCGCCGCCGCCATCCTCCGCGAGCACCTGCCGCGGCTCATTGACCGCGTCCCGGGCCTGGGTGCGACCCAGGCGCAGCTGCGCCAGCAGATGGCCGACGAGCGGCTGCGGGACCGCGCCCACACCCGCGAACGCGGCGAGGACGCGCCCGAGATCCGTGAGTGGACCTGGGCGTGATCTGAAGCGGCCGGGCTCGCACAAGAGGACCAATGTCCTCCCAGAACGAGAGGGACGCCTCTGAACGACACTTGCCTGGTCAGGAGAGCGTGAAGGAGACCGAACGGGTGGAGGCGACGATGAACGAGGACGATCTCGGCGTGGTGGTGGGCTACGGCCGCGGGCTGCTCCTCGGATCCGTCAGCCAGGCCATGGTGCACCACTCGCCGTGCCCTGTCGCCGTGGTCCACGAATGGTGAAGCAGCCGTGATGCCGGAAGGAACCCGGCGCGCCCGTACAACGTGACCATGCAAGGGGCCAGGAGGCCGGCCGAGCGATGGCCGATCGGCACGTGTCGGGTGGCCCGATGGACGCGACGCCGTGCTCGCAGCCGGCGCGATCATCGCCATCCCACGGCGAATGACCCTTGAAAGGGGGCATCATGGACGCCACCATCAACACGCCCGTTGTGGAGACCGGCGCCGCCCGAACTCGCCGCCGCCATCGAACTACGCCTGGACCAGCGCATGGCCCAGGCCCGTCTCCCCGCAGCAGCATGAAACGCTGCCAAACAGTCAAAGTCCTCGTCGCTAAGGGGCCCTAGCAGGCTACCGGGAGGAGGCGGCCGGTGTGGACGTCGTAGATGGCGCCGCCCACCGGCAGGTCATCGGGGAGGAACGGGCTCGTGCGGATGCGCGTGAGGTCGTGGCGCAGGGCCGCGTCCTGGTCGGGGACCGTGTGGAACTCCAGGCTGCGCGTGTCGACCCCGTTCGACTTGGCGATGTCGTGGACGTCGGCGTCCGTGACCTTGGCCATGCCGCAGTCGGTGTGCGGCATCACCAGGACCCGTTCGACGCCTAGCAGGTAGACGGCCAGGACCAGAGTGCGCAGGACGTCGTCGGTGACGCGGGCGCCGGCGTTCCGCAGGATCTTGGCGTCGCCGGCCTTCAGGCCCAGCAGTCCGAGGGGGTCGATGCGGGAGTCCATGCAGGTGACCACGGCGAGGCCGCGTCCTGCCCGGCCGGTGAGGCCGTAGTTGCCGAAGTCTCGGGCGTAGTCCGCGTTGGCGGCAATGACGTCGTCGAACGCACTCATGGACAGATACTCCCGCATGCCCGTTTCGTGGACGTTTCCGGGGTGGCGACAGGCGCGAATCGGCGAACGTCCCACCATCATCGCTGACTTTGCGTGATGATGTCGTAGCCCAGAGTGTGTGATCGAAGAAGGTTGTCGTGAGTAGGTCCGAATCGCTCGCCGCGTATCTCCGTATCCAGGCCCGGCGCCAACTAGACCGCGTGGAGTCCAACGACGCCGGACGCAACGCGCGCACGGCCCTGGCTCTCCTCGACGCCGCCCTGTACGCGGACGGGCTCACGGACGAGGACGCGCTCGTCCGGATGCTGGACGAGGCGGGCTGCTTCGGACCGGACGGGTGCGACGACTTCGACCCGGGGCCCGAGGGCGTCCGCCTCGTCCGCGGCTGGCAGGGCGGCGAGCCGTACGAGCTGCTGCTCGCGATCCCCGCGGCGATGACCGCGTCGGCGCAGCACGCCGGTGAAGCTCCGTGACGGTGAAGCTCCGTGACGGTGAAGCTCCGTGACGGAGAAGGTCAGACGGGGGCGTTGCCCGGCTTCCACTTGATGCTGCAGCCGATCGACGGGTGCTGCGGGTCGGCGACCGGCTCGCCGTCCAGCAGGGCGTCGATGGCGGCCCGGAGCGACGAACCCGTGACCGGGATGTCGTTGCCCGGCCGCGAGTCGTCGAACTGCCCTCGGTAGGCAAGCCGCAGCCCCGAGTCGTACAGGAAGAAGTCGGGCGTGCACGCCGCACGGTAGGCCTTGGCGATCTCCTGCGTGTCGTCCAGCAGGTACGGGAACGAGAAGCCGGCCCTGGCGGCCTGCTCGGCCAGGTGTGTGGCGTCGTCGTCTGGGTAGTTCACGCTGTCGTTGCTGCAGATGGCGACGACCGACAGCCTGGAGCCGTAGTCGGCGGCAAGGGCCCCGAGGCCGGCCTCGAGGTGACGGACGTAGGGGCAGTGGTTCGACAGGAACACCACGAGGGTGGCGGGAGAGCCCTTGAAGTCCGTGAGCGCGACGTTGCCCCCGTCGACGGCGGTCAGGTCGAAGGCGGGCGCGGGTGTGCCGAGCGGGACCATGAACGAGTTGGCAGCCATGCATTCCATTGTCGCCGGTCGGCGCCGTCGCAACCGCTTCGGAGGTGTATGTGGTGAAGGGCATCGTGGAGTACCACTCGACCGTGCTCGACTGTGCGAACCCCCGCAGACTCGGCGAGTTCTACTCGCGACTGCTCGGCTGGCCCGTCGAGTCGGCGGACGACGGGTGGGTGGTCATCAGCGACGGCGGTTCGCCGAAGCGGCTGGCGTTCCAGAAGATCGAGGACTACCGGCCGCCGATCTGGCCCCGCTCGGAACGGCCCCAGCAACTGCACATCGACGTGCTGGTCGAGGACATGGACCAGGCGGAGAAGGCGGTGCTCGAGCTGGGCGCGACCAAGCACGACCACCAGCCGAGCGAGAAGGACAGCTTCCGGGTCTTCCTGGATCCGGCGGGGCATCCTTTCTGCCTGTGCCGGCCGTGAGCTCGGAGAGGAGGACCGGGCCCCCGGCCGGGCGCGGCGCTCGTACGGCACCGCGAGGTCCGAGGGCCCGGTCCTCCTCTCGTGGGTCACCTCATCGGGCGGCCTGGGTCAGGAGGTCCACCGCCTTCCGGAGGTTGCCGGCGGCCAGCTCCTGGTCCGCCAGCGCCTGCAGGTCGGCGCGCTTCCCGGCAGCCTGCGCCACATCCCTGGCGACCGAAGCCAGCGTGTCACCCCGCGCGAACGTGTCGGTGTCCGACCGTTCGAGCAGCGTCGCCGCCGTGCTCAGCGCGCCCAGCACGACGCGGGCGTCCCGTACGGAGCCGCCGGCGGTCCAGTTGCGCTCCGGCAGCGCGCCGCCGAGCGCCGCCGCCGCGGCCCTCG
>NZ_QNFZ01000247.1 GCF_003313395.1 Nonomuraea lactucae
CGCCACGCCGCCGCGGCCAGGCGCCTGGCCCAGCTCGAAGCCGCCGCCAAGGCCGCGCACGACGAGGCCGAACGCCTCGCCCGCAGCGCCACCGCCGCCGAGGAGGCGCGCGCCGAGGGCCTGGAGGAGCTGGCCGAGCTGGAGGTCCGGCTGGCCGAGGCCGAGTATGCCCAGGAACTGGAGACCGAGCCCACCACCGAGGCCCGCGACGACCTGGCGGACGCCTGCCAGCGCTCCAGGCAGCGCGAGGTCGAGGCCCGCCTGCAGGTGCGTACGGCGGAGGAACGCGCCAAGGGCATCGAAGGCAGGGCCGACGGCCTCGTCCGCGCCGCCCAGCGCGAACGCCACGAACGCGCCCAGGCCGCCGCCCAGCGCGCCAGGCGCAGGCGGCAGGCTGAGGTGGCCGAGGCCGTCAGCAAGGGCGCCAAGCAGGTCCTGGCGGCCCTGGCGGCGTCCATCCAGCTCGCCGCCAGGGAGCGCGACGACGCCGACCTGGCGCGGGTCGCGATCGACGCCGAGCTCAAGCAGGTGCGGGTCCGCGTCCGCGAGCTGGGCCAGGAGCTCGACAAGCTGGTCAACCGCGTGCACGGCAGCGAGGTGGCCCGCACCGAGCAGCGACTGCGCCTGGAGCAGATGGAGCAGCGCGCGATGGACGAGTTCGGCGTCGAGGCCGAGGCGCTGATCTCCGAGTACGGGCCGGGGGCGCAGGTCCCGGGCGACCCGCCCACGCCGTACGTGCGCGAGGAGCAGGAGAAGCGGGCCCGCGTCGCCGAGCGGCAGATGCAGCAGCTCGGCAAGGTCAACCCGCTGGCGCTGGAGGAGTTCGCCGCCCTGGAGGAGCGCCACGCGTTCCTCAACTCGCAGCTCGAGGACCTCAAGAAGACCAGGCGTGACCTGCTGACCGTGGTCAAGGAGGTCGACGACCGGGTGGAGCAGATGTTCGCCTCGGCGTACGAGGACGTGGCGCGCGAGTTCGAGCAGATCTTCACCCGGGTCTTCCCCGGCGGCGACGGGAAGCTGGTGCTGACCGACCCGGCCGACATGCTGACCACCGGCATCGAGGTCGAGGCCAGGCCGCCGGGCAAGAAGGTCAAGCGGCTCTCGCTGCTGTCCGGCGGCGAGCGGTCGCTGACCGCGGTGGCGTTCCTGATCTCCATCTTCAAGGCGCGGCCCTCGCCGTTCTACGTCATGGACGAGGTCGAGGCGGCGCTCGACGACACCAACACACAGCGGCTGCTGACGCTCTTCGAGGAGCTGAGGCAGAGCTCTCAGCTGATCGTCATCACCCACAACAAGCGGACGATGGAGATCGCCGACGCGCTCTACGGCGTGTCGATGCGCGGCGACGGCGTGACCCAGGTCGTGAGCCAGCGCCTGCGCGAGCGCGAGCCGGCCTGACCCGTCGCGAACCGGTGCGATCCACGTGGCCCCGGGCCTGACCATGGAGCTCTATCTGGAAAACTGACATCTTGTGGATGGGTACCTCGGTGTCATCGTGATCGTGGCCCTCGTCGCGCTGCTGGCGGCGGGTGGCCTGTTCCTGCTTCTCAGGCCGGGCGGCAAGGCCGCGCCACCGCCGGTCGAGCCGCCCGAGACGGTTCCGCTTCCCGAGGAGAAGGAGAAGCGCCCGGCGGGCGAGGAGGGCGAGGGAGCGACCACCATCCTCCCGCCTCCGGTCAAGCCGGCCGAGCCGATGGTCGTCGTGCCCGAGGTGGAGGTGCCGCCGCCGTCCGCCGGCCGGATGGTGCGGCTGCGTTCGAGGCTGGCCCGCTCGCAGAGCGCGCTCGGCCGCGGCCTGCTCGACCTGCTCTCCCGCGACCGGCTCGACGACGAGGTGTGGGACGAGATCGAGGAGCTCCTGCTGACGGCCGACGTCGGGGTCGCGCCGACCCGGGCCGTCGTCGAGGAGTTGCGCACCAGGGTCAAGGTGCTCGGCAGCCGCACTCCGGAGGAGGTGCGCGGGCTGCTGCGCGAGCAGTTGCTGGCGCAGGTCAACCCCGATCTCGACCGCACGCTGCAGGTGCGCAGGCACGGTGAGAGGTGCGCGGTGGTGCTCGTCGTCGGGGTCAACGGCACCGGCAAGACGACCACCACGGGCAAGCTGGCCCGCTCGCTCATCGGCGACGGCAAGACGGTCGTGCTCGGCGCCGCCGACACGTTCCGCGCGGCGGCGGCCGACCAGTTGCAGACGTGGGGCGACCGCGTCGGCGCGGAGGTCGTCCGCGGGCCCGAGGGCGGCGACCCGGCCTCGGTGGCCTTCGACGCCACCGCCAAGGGCATCGCCGACAAGGTCGACGTCGTCATCGTCGACACCGCGGGCCGCCTGCACACCAAGACCGGTCTCATGGACGAGCTGGGCAAGGTCAAGCGCGTCATCGAGAAGAAGGCCACGGTCGACGAGGTGCTGCTGGTGCTCGACGCCACCACCGGCCAGAACGGCATGCGTCAGGCGCAGGTGTTCGCCGAAGTGGTCAACATCACAGGCATCGCGCTGACCAAGCTCGACGGCACGGCCAAGGGCGGCATCGTCATCTCGGTCCAGCGCGAGCTGGGCGTCCCGGTCAAGCTGGCGGGCCTCGGCGAGGGCCCCGACGATCTCGCGCCGTTCGACCCCGAGGTGTTCGTGGACGCGATTCTGGGCGACTGACCTCTCCGTCCGAAAGGTATGGGAAATCCCTCTTACCGAGACAAGCCTTGATCGCCGAGTTTGCGTGTGTTCACATGAACCGGTCATCTGCGAGATCGGTCCAACACGGTCTCGTCATGCTTGAACGTGAGAGGGTTCGATGAAGAAGATCGTCGTTCACCAGGCCGGAACCGTGAAGCCCTCCGGCGCCGCCGCGCCGCGACACGGCGCCTGACCCGGTCTCCGGCGTCCCCGTCAGGGACGCCGGCCGGAGCGGGGCCGGGGTCGGATCACGGGAGAGGGGCCGGATGGACACGATCGTTCTGGACGCGGACCGCAGGCTGCACGGCCCCTACACCCTGGGGGCCGCTCTGCTGCGCCGGCTCGTTCCCGAGGCGCTGGACCGCTGGCCCGACCTGGTGGCCGCGCACGACATCGAGATCCGCGCCGCCGCTCCCTGCCTGCCGGTCCCGGCGCGCAGGCGTTCGCTGGCCGAACGCCTGCCCAGGGCGCAGCGTGTCCTGATCCCCGGCCCTCGCCGCACGCTCAGGATCGCCAACGGGCTGGCCGAGTTCGTCCGCGGCCACCTGGACAGGAGCGGCCCGCTCGCCGTCACGGTGGACAACCTCGACGAGGCCGATCCGACCGACGCCGAGCTGGTCGAGGTGCTGCGGAGACGGCTCGGCCCGGAGCTGCTGCGGATCGGCCCCGGCCGTTCGGCGCCGCGCACCGGCCCGCTCCGGGCCGACTTCGACCGATTCCGCGACGAGGGCTTCCACCACGCCATGGCCGAGGCGGGCCTGGAGGCGCTGCGCGGCATGGCGTACGAGGCCGACCCGGAGGGCTGGCGGGTGCTCGTCCAACGGGTGGCGGCGGCGCTGGAGGCCGTCGAGCGCGAGGAGGAGGCCCGCGCCCTGTACGACAGGGCCCGCAGGGCGAGCACCGAGCCGAGGCACCGGGCCACGATCGCGTACGGCACCGCCATGCTCCTGGTGCGCCACCACGACCACGGCCGCCGCGACCCCGAACAGGCCATGGCCTGGATCAACGAGGCCGTCACGATCGCCTCGCTGCTGCCCGACCCCCGCGAGCGCGCCTTCCACCTGGGGTTCGACCTGAACGGCAAGGCCCTGGTGGAGCTCCGCCGGGGCCGCCCGAGCGCCGCGCTGGCCCTGGTGGAGGAGGCCATCGGGCTGGCCGAGCGCGACCTGCCCGGCGAGCACCCGATCCACCGGCTCGTGCTGCGCGGCAACAGGGCCCAGCTCCTCGCCCAGACGGGCCGCCCACAGGAGGCGCTGGACGACTACGCGGTCGCCATCGGCGCCGACCCGGTCTACCCCGACTACTACCTCGACCGCGGCAACCTGCTCCACAAGCTGGGCCGGCACCGGGAGGCGCTGGACGACTACGAGGCCGCGATCCGCCTCAGCCCGCCGTTCCCCGAGGCCTACTACAACCAGGCCGAGGTCCGCTTCGCCACGGGTGACCTCGACGGCGCCCGCGCCGACCTGGACCACACGCTGGAGCTGGACCCGGAGTTCGTCCCCGCGTACGTCAACAGGTCCGGCATCCGCGCTGCGGCCGGCGACCACGACGGGGCTCGGCGGGACGTGGAGCGCGGGCTGGCGCTCGACCGGCGCAACCCCTACCTGATGTGCGTCCTCGGCCAGGTGGAGGCGGCGCAGGGCAGGCAGGCGGAGGCCGTGGCGGCGTACGACGCGGCCCTGGAGCTCGACCCCGACCTGGTGGCCGCGTGGGCGAGCCGGGGCGCGCTGGCGTTCGAGGCGGGCGACCACGCCGCCGCCCTGGACGACCTGACCAGGGCGCTCAAGCTCGCGGAGACGGCCGACCTGGCGTACAACCGCGCCATGGCCTACCGGGCGGCGGGGCGCGAGGAGGAGGCGCGCCGCGACCTGCTCAGGGCCGCGGAGCTGGCCCCGGACGACCCGGACATCCGGCGGGAGCTCGCCGGCAGAGGCTGAGGGCGTCGGCGTGGCAGGAAGGCGGACGAGAGCCCTCAGGGGCGCGAGCGCGGCCCGATCGGCACGACCAGAGGGGTGCCCGCCACCGGGTCGGGGATGACCTTGGCGTCCAGGTCGAACACCTCGCGCAGCAGGTCCTCCGTGAGCACCTCGTGCGGGTCGCCGGCGGCGATCACCTGGCCCTCGCGCATGGCCACCAGCCGGTCCGCGTATCGGGCTGCCAGGTTGAGGTCGTGCAGCACCATCACGATCGTGCGGCCCGCCTCGCGGTGCAGGTGCCGTACGAGCTCCAGCACCTCCACCTGGTGGGCCAGGTCGAGGAACGTGGTGGGCTCGTCGAGCAGCAGCAGGTCGGTGCCCTGGGCCAGGGCCATGGAGATCCAGGCCCGCTGACGCTGCCCGCCGGACAGCTCGTCCAGTGGCCGCTCGGCCAGGTCGGCCAGCCCGGTCATCTCCAGCGCCCGGACCACCGCGGCCTCGTCGTCCGACGACCACTGCCGGTACCAGGTCTGGTGCGGGTGACGGCCCCGGGCGACCAGGTCGGACACGGTCAGCCCCTCGGGTGCGGTCGGCGCCTGCGGCAGCACGCCGAGCACCCTGGCCACCTCGCGGGTCGGCGTGCGGTCGATGCGCTTGCCGTCGAGCAGCACCTGGCCGCCCTGCGGCTTCAGCAGCCGGCCGAGGGCGCGCAGCAGCGTGGACTTGCCGCAGCCGTTCGGGCCGATGATCGTGGTCACCGTGCCGGCCTGTACGCCGAGGTCGAGGTTCTCGACGACGGTGCGGTCGCCGTACCCGAGCTTGACCCCGGCCGCCTGGAGCCTCATTTACGTGCCCTCCAGATCAGGTGAATCAGGTATGGCGCGCCGAGCACCGCGGTGACGACGCCGACGGGGAGTTCGAGCGGCGAGAAGGCGGTGCGCGCGATCAGGTCGGCGCCCGTCGTCAGCACCGCGCCCACCACGGCCGACGACAGCAGCGGCGGTTGCGGGCAGCGGGCCAGCCGGAGCGCGATCTGCGGCGCGGCGAGCGCGACGAACGCGATGGGGCCGGCCGAGGCGGTGGCCACCGCGGCCAGCAGCACGGCGGCGAGGATCATCAGAGCGCGCGCCAGGTTGGTCCGCACGCCCAGCGCGGTGACAGTGTCGTCGCCGAAGCGCAGCGCGGCCAGTGACCGGGTGCCCAGCAGCGTCAGCGGGACGAGCGCGGCCAGGGCCAGGCCCACCGGTACGACGTGCTCCCAGCCGCGCCCGTTGAGCGAGCCGGTGATCCAGACCATGGCCCTGCCGGTGTCGTTGACGTCGCCGACGGTCAGCAGCCAGTACTTCACGTTCGTGAACACGGCGGCCACGCCGATGCCGACCAGGACCAGCCGGTAGCCGTCCAGCCCGCGCCGCCAGGCCAGCGCGTAGACCGTCACCGCCCCGGCCAGCCCGCCGAGCAGGGCGAGCGCCGGGATGCCGAGAGCCGAGAACAGCCCGCTGGCGCCGCCGTACGCGCTGCCGCTGAGCACCACGCCGGCCACGACCGTCACCGAGGCGCCGGTGGTGACGCCGAGGATCTCGGGGCTGGCCAGCGGGTTGCGGGCGATGGACTGGATGATCGCGCCGGACAGGGCGAGCGCCCCGCCGACCAGCGCGCCGGTCAGCGCCCGGGGCAGGCGCAGCTCCATGACGACGAAGTGGCCGGCGTCGGCCGGGTCGAACGTGGCCCGCAGGACCTCGGCGACGCTCATCGGGATGTCGCCGAGGCGCATGTTCAGGGCCATGAGCAGGGCGAGCAGCAGCAGCCCGCCGAGCGTGACGGCGGTGCCGCGCGGCCGTACCTGCCAGGACAGGCCGGCCACGCGCAGGGGCAGGGCGGTCATCACAGCCGCACCGGCTTCCTGCGCCGCACCAGCGCGACGAAGAACGGAGCGCCTAACAGGGCGAGCACCACTCCCACCTCCAGTTCCCCCGGTGGGGCCACGACCCGGCCGATGACGTCGGCCAGCAGCAGCAGCGCCGCGCCGACCAGCCCCGAGTACGGCAGGAGCCAGCGGTGGTCGGTGCCGCACAGCGGCCGGGTCACGTGGGGCACCAGCAGCCCCACGAACGCGAGCGCCCCGCACGCGGCCACCGAGGCCCCGGAGAGCAGCGTGACGGCGGCGACGCCGACGCCCCGGGTGAGGGCGATGTTCTGGCCGAGGCCGCGGGCCACGTCCTCGCCGAGCGACAGCGCGTTGAGGCCGGGGGCGTTGGCCATGGCCAGCACGAGCCCGGTCACGATGAACGGCAGCACCTGCCAGAGCACGTCCGCGCCCCGGGCGGCGATCGAGCCGGCCTGCCAGAACCTGAAGACGTCCATGGCCTGCTCGTCCAGGAGCACGATGGCCGAGGTCAGCGCGTACAGGAAGGCGCTGACGGCGGTGCCCGCGAGCGCCAGCGTGACCGGGGTGGGCCCGCCCCGGCCGCCCACCATGCCGAGCGCGAACACGCCGACGCTCGCGATCAGGGCGCCGGCCAGGCCGAACCAGATGTAGGCGAGCAGGCTCTGCGCGCCGAGCAGGATGATCGCGGCCACCATCGCGAACGCCGCGCCCTGGGTGACGCCGAGCAGGCCCGGGTCGGCGAGCGGGTTGCGGGTGTGGCCCTGCATGAGCGCTCCGGCGACGCCGAGCGCCAGCCCGGCAAGCACGCCGAGCGCCGTCCTGGGCAGGCGGAGGGAGCGGATGACGATGTCGTTCTCGGTGCCGGTCGGGGCGGTCAGCGCCTGCCAGGCGTCGGCCAGGGGCACCGCCTTGGCGCCGACGGTGATGCTGAGCAGCACGGCCACGCCCAGGGCCGCGAGGAGCGCGGCCAGCACGAGGCCCCGTCGCCGGCGGATGCCCCGGAGGCGCGGCGCGACGGCGGGGGCGGCGGTCACGTGTTCCTCCCAGCGTGTTTGCCCGATCGTGGTGAAGTATGCCAGCTTAGGCATGGCTACCCTAAATAAGGGTTACCTAAATTCCGTGAGGGAGAGGGATTTCGATGAGACCGTTGCGCGCGCTGATGGGTCCGATGGTGGGCGCGGTGGCGCTGGTGGCCGGGCTGGCCGCCTGCGGCTCGACCGGCTCCACGACGCCCGGGGCCACGGGGCAGGCGGGGCAGGCCACCGGGCAGCAGAGCGGCGGGCCGTTCCGCACCGTCAAGCACGCGATGGGCGAGACGGTCATCCCGGCCCAGCCCAAGCGGGTCGTCGCGCTCGACCAGAGCTTCGTCGACGCGGTCCTGACCCTGGAGACGCCGGTGGTCGGCTACACCACCTACCGGTCCATCGAGTCCAAGCTCCCCGACTACCTCGGCGCGGTCGCCGCCGCGCACGGCAAGGAGGCGACCCCGGTCGGCACGCTGGAGGAGCCGAGCCTGGAGAAGATCGCGGCGCTCAAGCCCGACCTGATCGTCTCGGCCAAGGTCCGCCACGAGGCGCTGTACGGCAAGCTCGCCAAGATCGCTCCGACCGTCTTCAGCGAGACCACCGGCGCGATCTGGAAGGAGAACCTCCGGCTCGTCGGTCAGGCGCTCGGCAAGGAGCAGCTCGCCGACGCCAAGCTCAAGGAGTACGAGGCCCGTGCCGCCAAGATCGGCGGCGCGATCAAGGAGAAGCAGGGCGGCAAGCTGCCGGCCATCTCCATCGTCCGCTTCGCCGGCGAGCCGACGGTCCGTCTGTACGTCGAGAAGTCCTACTCCGGCCTGGTCATGAAGGACGTCGGCTTCCCGCGCCCCGAGGGCCAGCCCACGACCGAGGACTCGATCGTGGTGGACGTCAGCCAGGAGCGCATCGCGGACCTGGACGCCGAGCACATCTTCGTCGCGACCTACCCCGACCCCTCCAGTGACGGGCCGAAGGCGAAGTTCGTCGACAACCCGCTCTGGGGCAGGCTCAAGGGCGCCAAGCACGAGGTGAGTGACCAGACGTGGATGACCGCGGTCGGCATCCAGGGGGCGCACGCGATGCTCGACGACGTGGCCAAGCTCTTCGAGGTGGACCCCGCCAAGGTCGCCTCGTAACCTCCGGGTCACCCGGCCAGGAAGGCGCGCAGGTCGGCCAGGTGCGGATGGATGTCCAGCCCCTGCGCGGCGAGCCAGCCGGGGTCCCAGTACGTGCCCCGGTACCTCTCACCGCCGTCGCAGATGAGGGTCACGACACTGCCCCGCTCGCCCGCCTCGCGCATCTCCTTGATCAGCTCCACGCAGGCGGCCACGTTGGTGCCCGTGGACCCGCCCACGTCGCGGCCGGTGACCTCGCGCACCCAGTGCATGGCGGCGATCGACCGGGCATCGGGTACGGCCAGCATGCGGTCGATCACCGCCGGCTGGAAGGACGGCTCCACCCGGGGCCGCCCGATGCCCTCGATGCGGGAGCCGGGGGCCGTGACGGAGTCGTCACCAGAGACCCAGCTCGGGTAGAAGGCGGAGCCCTCCGGATCGGCCACGGCCAGGCGCGTGGGGTGGCGACGGTAGCGGATGTAGCGGCCGATCGTGGAGGAGGTGCCGCCGGTGCCCGCGCCGACGACGATCCACGCGGGCACGGGGTGAGGTTCGAGGTCCATCTGCGCGTAGATGGACTCGGCGATGTTGTTGTTGCCGCGCCAGTCGGTCGCCCGCTCGGCGTAGGTGAACTGGTCCATGAAGTGGCCGCCCGTCTCGGCGGCAAGGCGGCGCGACTCCGCGTAGATCCTGGTGGGATCGTCGACGAGGTGACACTTGCCGCCGTGGAACTCGATCAGGTGGCACTTCTCCGGTGACGTGGAGGCGGGCATCACCGCGATGAACGGCAGGCCCAGCAGCCGGGCGAAGTAGGCCTCGCTCACCGCCGTGGATCCGCTGGACGCCTCGACGATCGTCGTGGTGGGGCCGATCCAGCCGTTGGCCAGGCCGTACAGGAAGAGCGAGCGCGCCAGGCGGTGCTTGAGTGAACCGGTGGGGTGCACCGACTCGTCTTTCAAGTAGAGCTTTACTTCCCAATGCGAGGGTAGCGGGAACACATGAAGGTGCGTGTCGCAGCTACGGTTGGCGTCGGCCTCCACCATGCGGATGGCCTCCGTCACCCAGTGGCGCGCGCCCGTGTCGTGACGATCGACGAAGTCCATGGTCATACGCTATCTCCTGTGACCCTCGCCACTTTTTCCGGGAAATTGGAGGGACAGTGTTATGGTAATGAGACAAGTCCAGCCGTGGACGTGATAACGCACGCCGCGAGCAGATGGACTGTTACCTCCCTGACCAGGCGTAACCGTTAACGCGGTCCTTACGTGGGTGTTGCCACCATGGATTCACTTGGGTGATCTGTGCCGGGATGGGGATATAGCGCTAGGGGGAATGACTTGATCACTATGACCGATGAGCAGCGTCAGGATTGGTTCGAGCGCGATGTCGTGCCCGTGACGTCGCAGCTTTTCGCCTCCGCGATGCGCCTTACCCGCAACACCGCCGACGCGGAGGACCTCGTGCAGGAGACGGTGGCCAAGGCGTACACGTCTTACCACCAGTTCCGCGAGGGCACCAACCTGAAGGCGTGGCTCCACCGGATCCTGACCAACAACTTCATCAACGACTACCGCAAGAGGCAGCGCTCGCCCAAACTGTCCGCCGCCGAGGACATCGAGGACTGGCAGCTGCACGCCGCGGAGTCGCACACCTCCACGGGGCTGAAGTCCGCTGAGACCGAGGCGCTCGACCGGCTGCCCGACAGCGTCGTGATGAACGCGCTGCGCTCCCTCCCCGAGGACTTCCGCGTCGCCGTCTACCTGGCGGACGTCGAGGGCTTCCCCTACAAGGAGATCGCCGAGCGGATGGGCACCCCGATCGGCACCGTGATGTCCCGCCTGCACCGCGGCCGTCGCCAGCTGCGCGGCATGCTGGAGCCGTACGCCCGCGAGGAGGGCGCCATCCGGGTGCCGGCGCAGAGCGCGGCCTAGCCCTGCCCGTTCTAACCTCTGCCCGTCCTAACCTCTGCCCGGCCCAGCTCTGCCGGCCGGCGGCCCGTTCATCCGCCGAGCCGCATGTGCAGGCGCACGCGCAGCGTCCCGTCCTCCGCCCGCAGCTCGACGTGGTCGCAGAGCTGGCGGCTGATCCAGAGCCCGTATCCCCGCGAGGATTCGGGCTCCGGTGGTATGTAGCCGGGCAACGGGTCGTCCAGCGCCCCGCCCGGCTCGGCGATCTCGCAGACCAGTTCTCTCCCGTTCACCCACATCCTGATCAGCCCGTGCCCCGCGCCGTGCTCGACGCTGTTGGCGGCGATCTCCGAGACGCTCAGCACCAGCGAGGCGATCAGGTCGCGCTCCATGCCGGCGGCCCTGGCGTAGTCGCCGACCGTGTGCCTGAGCCGTTTCAGCTCGGGCGCCGTGAACCGGACCGACTCCACGTTCCCGCTCGGGTCGGGCAGCGGGGCGTGGTCGCCGTTGAGCACCAGCTCGTGGGGCTGCACGAACGCGCCGCTCGCCGCCTCGCCGGCCATGCCCAGTGTGACCGGGTGGGTGACGGCGACCTGCGCGATCACCTCCTCCGGGACCTTGCGCCGGTCGTACGGGCAGAGCATCCGGGCCGCCGTGCCGCCCAGCGCCGCGTTGAGCACCGACTCGTAGCGGATCCACTCGCGGATCTCCCGCTCGCCCCGGCCCGCCCAGGTGGCCTCGCCGACGATCAGTGTGCGCCGGCCAACGGTGTACTCGTGGTACGCGGCCAGCGTGCGGTGCGGGTGCGCGTACCAGGAGGCGGAGATCCGGCTGTCGATCCGGCCCGCGTCGCGGCCGAGCGCGTCGGACAGCAGGCGCAGGTTGGCCGTGCACGTCACCACCAGCACGCGCCTGCCGCCGGCCAGGGCCCGGCGAACCTCCGGCAGCACCAGCAGCAGGAAGTCCTCGTCCGAGTCGTACGGCACCGCGACGTGCCGCAACGGCTCGCCGTCGGGTCGAGGCCGGCCAGGGCGCACGGGCGAAACGTAGCAAGCGCTTGACCCTCACGCAACGGCTATGAGCGCCACCGCACCCAGCGCGCATGCCACGCCGGTCACCTGGATCGGGCGCAGCCGTTCGCCCAGCACCCGCCTGGCCAGGAGCAGCGTGCTGGCCGGGTAGAGCGACACCAGCACGGCCACCAGACTGATCATGCCCTGGCGCTGCGCGAGCAGGTAGAGGACGTTCGCGGTCATGTCGAGCACGCCCGCGCCGATGATGACGGGCAGCGCTCCCCGGCCGGGCCGCAGGGTGCGGCGCGTGACGACGGCGATCAGCGCCACGAGGCCCATCGACGACAGCCGGGCGCCCACCAGCGGCCACAGGCCGGAACCGGCGGGCGCCATGGCGAGAAGGACGAAGAAGCCGCCGAATCCGGCGCCCGCGGCCAGTGCGACGAGCACCGAGCCGCCCGTGCCGCCCGAGTCACCCGAGCCGCCGGTGCCGACCGAGCCGACCGAGCCGCCCGTGCCGACCGAGCCGCCGGTGCTGCCGGTGCC
>NZ_QNFZ01000250.1 GCF_003313395.1 Nonomuraea lactucae
GCCGACGCCGGTGGCCGCAACGACCAGCGCGGCGACCGCAACGACCGCGGCGACCGCAACGACCGCGGTGACCAGCGTGGCGACCAGCGCGGCGACTCCCGGGTCGACTCCCGGGCCGACTCCCGGGCCGACGACGACGAGCGTGGCGGGCGCGGGCGGCGCGGCCGGTTCAGGGAGCGCAACCGCGGCCGCGGCCGCGACCGTTTCGAGGGCGGCGAGCCCGTCATCGGCGACGACGACGTGCTCATCCCGATCGCCGGCATCCTCGACATCCTCGACAACTACGCGTTCGTCCGCACGAGCGGCTACCTGCCCGGCAGCAACGACGTCTACGTCTCGCTCGCCCAGATCCGCCGCAACGGCCTGCGCAAGGGCGACGTCATCACCGGCGCCGTCCGGCAGCCGCGCGACGGTGAGCGCCGCGAGAAGTTCAACGCCCTGGTCCGCCTCGACACCGTCAACGGCATGGACCCGGAGCAGGCCCGCAACCGGCCCGACTTCAACAAGCTGACGCCGCTCTACCCGCAGGAGCGCCTGCGCCTGGAGACCGAGCCGAACATCCTGACCACCAGGATCATCGACCTCGTCTCCCCGATCGGCAAGGGCCAGCGCGGCCTCATCGTCTCGCCGCCCAAGGCCGGTAAGACGATGGTGCTCCAGGCGATCGCCAACGCGATCACCCGCAACAACCCCGAGTGCCACCTCATGGTCGTGCTCGTGGACGAGCGGCCCGAAGAGGTCACCGACATGCAGCGCTCGGTCAAGGGCGAGGTCATCCACTCGACCTTCGACCGTCCCGCCGAGGACCACACCACGGTCGCCGAGCTCGCCATCGAGCGGGCCAAGCGCCTGGTGGAGCTCGGCCACGACGTGGTCGTCCTGCTCGACTCGATCACCCGCCTCGGCCGCGCCTACAACCTGGCGGCCCCGGCGTCCGGTCGCATCCTGTCGGGTGGTGTCGACTCCACGGCTCTCTATCCGCCCAAGCGCTTCTTCGGCGCCGCCCGCAACATCGAGAACGGCGGCTCGCTGACGATCCTCGCCACGGCCCTGGTCGAGACCGGGTCCAAGATGGACGAGGTCATCTTCGAGGAGTTCAAGGGCACCGGCAACGCCGAGCTCAAGCTCAACCGTTCCCTGGCCGACAAGCGCATCTTCCCCGCGGTGGACGTCGACGCGTCCGGCACCCGTAAGGAGGAGATCCTCATGGCCAAGGAGGAGCTCCAGATCGTCTGGAAGCTCCGCCGGGTCCTCCACGCGCTGGACATGCAGCAGGCTCTGGAGCTTCTCCTGGAGAAGATGAAGGAGACCAAGTCCAACGCCGAGTTCCTCCTGCAGGTCCAGAAGACCACGGTGAGCAACGACCGCGACTGATCGCGCGCGTAAGGAGGGGCGGCCGGGTTCTCCCGGCCGCCCCTCCGCCGTTCCCGGGCCGCTACGGCCTGACGTCCACGAACTCCTGCGGCGACAGCGCGCTGCGGGTCCTGGCCGTGCCCGGCGACTTGACGCGGAAGTAGCCGTCCTTCTTCGCCTGGTACGACTTGGCGTACCTGCCGGCCGAGTTGCTCTTGACGAAGCCGAGCAGCTTGTACGCGGAGGTGCCCTTGGCCTTGAAGTAGACCTCCAGCCTCTTGTTCGGGTACTTCTTGGCGCCCCGGTAGACCTTGCCGCTGACCTTGACCGGCGCGCCCTTCTTCACCTTGGCCGGGGCGTCGATCGTCACCCTGGCCCTGGCCTTCTTCGAGGTGCCCCGCGCCGGGGCCTCCACGGTGAACGAGGCCACGCCCTTGAGCGACTGGCCGCCGCGGGTCGCGTACACCTCCAGCTTCCAGTCACCGGTCGTGGTGTCGTCGCTGAAGTACGTGATCCCGCGGAAGTAGCCGTCGGTGCCCTGCTCCAGGTCTCCGAGGTCGAACGACTCGTCCGACTCCTGGCTGACCAGCTTGGCCGAGACGGATCCGGCGTCGGTGACCCCCGCTTTCACCGAGACCTTGACGTCCTTGCCCTTGACCAGGCGCACCGGGTTCGGCGACACGCCGGCGTCGCTGATGCCCTGCCTGGCCGACACGTTGATCACGAAGGCGTTGCTCCGCGGGGCGCCGCCGCGGGCGACCTGGACGCTCATCCGCCACTCGCCGGCGGCGTCGTCCTTGCCGATGCCGAAGCGCCCGGTGACGACGGCTTCCGCCGCCGTTGACGGCGCGAAGTCGAACGTCACGGCGCGTTGGGAGCCGCCGGGCGGCGTGATGTGGCCGGCGATGGACGTGACGGTCCCCGGGTCCCTGAGCGTGAGCGTGACGCTGACCTGGATGTCCTTGTCGAGCGGGATGAACGCGTCCGACGACGCGGCGCCGCTGAAGTCAGGACCCGCTGTGGCCGCGTTCGCGGCCGGGAGGTGCGCACCTCCCACGAGAAGCACGGCCCCCGTTGCGGCTGCCAGGAACAGCCGCATCCTCTTCATCATGATCGCAGTCCTTTTGAGGGGAAAGCACGGTTTGTGCGCGGGCAGCCTATTGTGACGGATGTGACTGCGTCATAAGGATCGCGGGAATGCCTCATGGCCTGGGGAGGTTGAACCTTCTGGCACACTGGTAGCTGACCCGTAGCGGTTCCGGCTCCCGCCGCGCGCGAGACGCACCTTGAGGCGACCCGGCGACCGCACCCCGAAAGGACAGCGATGAAGCCCGACATCCACCCCGAATACCACGTCACCCAGGTGACCTGCACCTGCGGCAACAGCTTCACCACCCGCAGCACCGCCAAGAACGGCGTGATCCACGCCGACGTGTGCTCGGCCTGCCACCCGTTCTACACGGGCAAGCAGAAGATCCTCGACACCGGTGGCCGGGTGGCCCGCTTCGAGAAGCGGTTCGGCAAGAAGCCCTCGGGCAAGTAGCTTCACCGACGCCGGCCCGGATGCGCCATCAGAGCGCGCCGGGTCGGCGTTGTTGGTGAAACGGCCGGAAACACCCGACGCAGAAGGACCCACGGTGAACCTCGACGAGTTGCTCAAGGAGTATTCCGAGCTGGAGTTGCGGCTCGCCGACCCCGCCGTGCACGCCGACCAGCACCAGGCCCGCACGCTCGGCAGGCGCTACTCCCAGCTCACGCCGATCGTCGCCACCTACCGCGAGCTCGGGTCCGCCCGCGACGACCTGACCGCCGCCAGGGAGCTGGCGGGCGAGGACGAGGCGTTCGCGGCCGAGGCGGCCGAGATCGAGGAGCGGATCCCGCAGCTGGAGGAGCGGCTCAAGCACCTGCTGATCCCGCGCGATCCCAATGATGACAAGGACATCATCATGGAGATCAAGGCGGGCGAGGGCGGCGAGGAGTCCGCGCTGTTCGCCGGCGACCTGCTGCGCATGTACCTCCGCTACGCCGAGAGGCTCGGCTGGAAGACCGAGGTCATCGACAGTCAGCCCTCCGACCTGGGCGGCTACAAGGACGTCACCGTGGGCATCAGGGCCAAGGGCGACGAGGGCGTGTGGTCCCGGCTCAAGTACGAAGGCGGCGTCCACCGCGTGCAGCGGGTGCCCGTCACCGAGTCGCAGGGCCGCATCCACACCAGCGCCGCCGGCGTGCTCGTCTACCCGGAGGCCGAGGAGGTCGACGTCCACATCGACCCCAACGACCTGCGCATCGACGTCTACCGCTCCAGCGGCCCCGGCGGCCAGAGCGTCAACACCACCGACTCCGCGGTCCGCATCACCCATCTGCCGACCGGCACCGTGGTCTCCTGCCAGAACGAGAAGAGCCAGCTGCAGAACAAGGAGTCGGCGCTGCGCATCCTGCGCGCCAGGCTGCTGGCCATCGCCCAGGAGCAGGCCGACGCCGCCGCCCAGGCCGAGCGCAAGTCCCAGGTCCGCACGGTCGACCGCTCCGAGCGCGTCCGCACCTACAATTTCCCCGAGAACCGCATCTCCGACCACCGCGTCGGCTTCAAGGCGTATAACCTCGACCAGGTCCTCGGCGGCGAGCTCAACGCCGTCACACAGGCACTCATCGACGCCGAGATGGCGGAGAAGCTCGCACAACACTCATGACATTTCTGCTGGACGAGATCGCGCTCGCCACCGCCCGGCTGGCCGAGGCAGGTGTGCCCTCGCCGCGCACGGACGCGGAGGAGATCGCGGCATTCGTTCACGGCGTGCGCAGGAGCGAGCTGCACACGGTCATGGACGCCGACTTCGACGCGCTCTTCTGGGAGGGCGTCGCCAGGCGGGAGGCCCGCGAGCCGCTGCAGCACATCACCGGCCACGCCTACTTCCGGTACCTGGAGCTGGAGGTGGGGCCCGGGGTGTTCGTGCCGCGTCCCGAGACCGAGGTCATGGCCGGCTGGGCCATCGAGACCCTACGCGCCATGGACGTCGCCGCCCCCCTGGTCGTCGACCTCGGCACCGGCTCGGGCGCGATCGCGCTGTCGATCGCCCAGGAGGTCGCCCTCGCCGAGGTGCACGCCGTAGAGGTCGACCCCGACGCCTACACCTGGGCCAAGCGCAACATCTCCGAGCACGGCCAGGGCCGCGTCCACCTGCACCCCGACGACCTGACCGAGGCCCTGCCCGAGCTCAACGGCACGGTCGACCTGGTCATCTCCAACCCGCCCTACATCCCGCCCGGCGCGATCCCGCGAGACCCCGAGGTGCGCGAGTACGACCCGTCCCGGGCGCTCTACGGCAGCGGCGACGACGGTCTCGGCGAGGTCCGCGCGGTCGAGCGCACCGCCCGCCGCCTGCTGCGCCCCGGCGGCTGGGTCGCCGTCGAGCACGCCGACGAGCAGGGCCGGGCTGTCTACCTGACGTTCCCCGAGGACAACGGCTGGCGAGACGTACGGCTGCGGCAGGACCTGACCCGCAGGGACCGCTACGTCACCGCCAGGCTAGGCCACGACCAGCAGGACTAGGATGCACGCCGTGGGAAGACGCTTTGACTGCACGGACCTCGAACAACGCGCCGAGGGCCTGACCGAGGCCGCCGCCGCCGTGCGCCGCGGCGAGCTGGTGGTGCTCCCGACCGACACCGTGTACGGCATCGGCGCCGACGCGTTCACCCCCTCGGCGGTCACCGCCCTGCTCGACGCCAAGGGGAGGGGCCGCGAGATGCCGCCGCCCGTCCTCGTCGGCACAGTCCGGGCCGCCGGCGCGCTCGTCGAGGACCTCGGACCGTACGGGCAGGACCTGATCGACGCCTTCTGGCCGGGACCGCTCACGCTGGTGTGCAAGGCCAACAGGGCGCTGTCGTGGGACCTCGGCGACACCAAGGGCACGGTGGCGGTGCGCATGCCGCTCCACCCGGTCGCGCTCGACCTGCTCAAGGAGACGGGCCCGATGGCCGTCTCCAGCGCCAACCGCTCCGGCTCGCCCGCGGCCGTCACCGCCCAGGAAGCCGAGGAGCAGCTCGGCGACGCGGTGGCCGTCTACCTCGACGGGGGCAGCACCACCGACAACACGCCCTCCACCATCCTCGACCTCACCACGGCTGTGCCGCGGCTGCTGCGGCGCGGGGCCATCCCCGTGGAGAAGCTACGCGGCATCATCGGCTACGTCGCGACCGACGACTGACGCCATACCGTCTGCTTATCCCGGCTGCGGTGGCCGTAGAGTCATGTCTACGGTGACTTCCGGAGCGGCCACGACGTCCGGGAGTAGCCCATGGGCAAGTTCGACGGCATGGATCCCCAGCTTGTGCGTGACCTGCTGGCCGAGCTCGAACGGGCCGCCGCCCAGTTGCGCGCCACGGAGGGACGCGTCGCGCAGGTCATGAGCCGGGCGGGCCTGTCCGTCAAGACCACGCACCGGCCGGTCCAGGTGGCCGACGCCGCCGCGGCCATGACCAAGGACGTACGGGCCAGACTCGGCCTGCTGGAGAAGCGCGCCGACCCGCCCCGCGACCCGGGTGCCGGGGTCGGCTCCGACAGCGGGAACGGCGGCGACCCCAAACCACGGCGCGACGCCGACACCCCCAAGACCGAAGACCCGCGAGCCGACACCAAGCCGGACACCAAGCCCGACTCGAAGCCGGACGGCACGCCGGGCGGCAAGCCCGACGCGAGGACGGGAGGCGACGATCCCCGCCCCCGCGACGACGACCGGCCGTCCAGGGACGACAACGACAGACGGTCGAGGGACGACGACAACGACCGGCCGTCCAGGGACCGACCGTCCAAGGACGACGACCCCAAGACTGGCGACGCCCCCAGGACCGGCGACGACGGCAGGACCGGCGACGACGGCAGGAGGGGCGACGACGGCAGGAGGGGCGACGACGGCAGGACCGGTGACGACGGCAAGCCCCGCTGCGAGGGCAGCAAGACGGGCGAAGACCCCCGGACCGGCGACACGGCCCCCCGGACCGGTGACCAAGACCCCCGGACCGGCGACAATACGGACACGCGAGGCGAGCCGAAGGACGACGACCGCGACAGCAGACGCGACCGCGGTGCGGAGCAGGGCCAGGACCAGCCTCGCGATTCCGACCCCGGGCGGGATCGGCCCGTGGACACCCCGGCCAAGGACCACCCGGACGACCAGGACCCGCAGCGGCCACGAGTGGTCGTGGTCGACGGGGTGAAGGTGCTCCAGGTGCCGATCGACCCGCCCACAGCCGAGCAACTGGGCGACCTGCTCGACAACCTCGACAAGGTCCAGCCCATCGAGATGCCCAACCCCACCGGCGACGGCCACCCGTCCGACACCCTGCCCCGAGACCCGGGCGACACCACGACGGACCGCCCGATAGGCGCTACCCCGGACCGGCCGATAGGCGCTGCTCCGGACCGGCCGATAGGCACCCCGGGCCAGTCGGTGGGCGGGAACAACGGCACGGACGTCAACCCCTGGGCCGCTGACGGCAGCGACGTGGTCTCCGCTGACGCCGGCCCGACCGATCCCGCCGCGCTGAGGGCCGTGGCCGACAACGCGCGCCACATCCAGCCGATCGACATGCCGACTGTGGACGTTCCGCCGGGCGACCACGGCAAGGGGCAGTGGCCGGACTCCACGTCCGGCGCCCATGCCGAACCGGGACCACGCCAGGACCCCTGCCCCGGCGACGCCACCCCCGACCGCGACGCCCGGGGAGGTGCCGACCCCGTCCCGGATCGCGACCCCAGAGGAGGTGCGGATCGCGACCCCAGAGGGGGTACGGACCCGGTCCCGGATCGCGACCCATGGGGAGGTGTCGAGCGCGACCCACGAGGTGGCGCGGATCCGGTTCCAGGCCGTGACGCGCCCGCGAACACCGACCCGCGGGCGGACCGTTCTCCCGACACCGCCCCCGACACCGGCCCCGACACCGCCCCCGACACCGCCCCCGACACCGGCCCCGACACCGCCCCCGACACCGCCCCCGACACCGGCCCCGACACCGGCCCCGACCAGGGGGCGCCCGTGGTCATCGACCCCACACCGCCGGCCGGCGCCGGAGCCGCGCCGACCACGACGGCCGGCTCGGTGGCGGGAACGGGCGCGGACACCTGGACGGACGGTCACGCGGGCGCCGTAGGCCCTGTGGACGCGGACGGCCGCTCAGCCCCGGACACCCGGGTGGACGCGGACGGCCGCTCAGCCCCGGACACCCTGGCAGGCTCGGACGGCCGCGCAGCCACGGACACCCAGGCAGGCTCGGACGGCCGCTCGGCGACGGATGCCCGGGCGGACGGTCCTCTGGGTGTCGCCGGCGGCGGGGGCGGGGACGTGGTGTCCGCGGAGGCGGGGCCGGTCGATCTCGGTGCCCTCGGGGGCCTGATCGACAACGTACGGGACGTGCGGCCGCTCGAGATGCCGACGGTCGAGGTGCCGCCCGGCGAGTACGGCGAGGGGGAGTGGGCGCCCATGGACGTGAGACCTGACGGCCCGCCCGGCAGTGTCGGCCCCGGAAGGAGCGCGTGATGTACGTGGACCCGCCCGCCCCCCAGCCCATGCGTCCCGGTGAGACGCCGCCCGCGGCACCCGGGGCCAACCCGCTGGATCCCCAGCCGAGGGCGTGGGAGTTCAATCCCGAGTACCAGCGACTGGTCACCGCCTGGCAGACCGTCATGCCCCTGCTGGAGAACCTCACGACAGCCCTCGACAAGGCGTACCGGCAGGCCAGGAGCCCGCAGACGTGGGACGCGCCCGTGGGCAAGCGCTACGTGGAGGACATCGCCGAGTGGCGCACCAGGCTGGCCCTCTACCGCCAGGCCGTGCTCACCTCGATCAGCGACGAGGCCGCCGACACGCCCCGCTGGATCCCCAGCGCGGCCGGCGCGCCCCACGCCTTCTCCTGACGCACCCCACACCACCACCACCGGGGGCTTCCCGACCCAGGTCCGGGAGGCTCCTGGCCGTCCTCTGAAGCGGCCTCCAGCGCTCCTGACGCCTCCTCCCAGGCTCGTGTGCTCATCCAGGTGCCTGGGAGCGTCGCTCTGGGCGGGCATGTGGGCAAAACGGACACTCGCCTTTAGAGTGGAGAAATGGGTCCACAGCCGTACTATGGCCCCGATTTCGGCCTGCTTCAGCGGCAGGACCCCGAGATGGCCCAGGTGCTTCTCGACGAGCTGGAGCGGGTGCGCGGCGGGCTGCAACTGATCGCCAGCGAGAACTTCACCTCGCCCGCCGTCCTGGCCGCGCTGGGATCCACGCTCACCAACAAGTACGCCGAGGGCTACCCGGGCAGGCGCTACTACGGCGGCTGCGAGGTCGTGGACCGGGCCGAGCGGCTGGCGATCGACCGGGCCCGCAAGCTGTTCGGCGCCGAGCACGCCAACGTCCAGCCGCACTCCGGCGCGTCGGCCAATCTCGCCGCCTACGCGGCGCTGCTGCAGCCGGGCGACACGATGCTCGCGATGGAGTTGCAGCACGGCGGCCACCTCACCCACGGCTCCAAGGTGAACTTTTCAGGAAGATGGTTCGACGTCGTGTCGTACGGCGTGCGTCGCGACACCGAACTCATCGACTACGACGAGGTGCGGGACCTGGCGCTGCGGCACCAGCCGAAGCTGATCGTCTGTGGTGCCACGTCGTACCCGAGGCTGCTCGACTTCACCGCGTTCCGCGGCATCGCCGACGAGGTGGGGGCGTGGCTGCTCGCCGACGTGGCGCACCCGATCGGGCTGATGGCCGGTGGCGCGATCCCGTCGGCGGTGCCGTACGCCGACGTCGTGACGTTCACGACGCACAAGGCGCTGCGCGGCCCGCGCGGCGGCGGCATCCTGTGCACGGCGGAGCTGGCCGCCAGGATCGACCGGGCGGTGTTCCCGTTCGTGCAGGGAGGGCCGCTCATGCACGCGGTGGCGGCGAAGGCGGTGGCGTTCGGCGAGGCGATGCGGCCGGAGTTCGCCGGTTACGCGAAGAAGGTGGTGGGCAACGCGCGGGCGCTGTGCGACGCGCTGGCCGCCGAGGGCATGCGGCCGGTCGCGGGCGGCACCGACACGCATCTGGCACTGATCGACCTGCGCGGACTCGGCGTGTCGGGCGCCGAGGCCGAAACGCGCTGCGCGGCGGCGGGGATAACGCTCAACCGCAACGCGATCCCGTATGATCCGGAGCCTCCGGTGATCACTTCTGGGATCCGTGTCGGCACGCCGTGTGTCACGACCCAGGGGATGGGGCCGGAGGAGCTGAAGGAGGTCGGGATGCTGGTGGCCCAGGCCGTGCTGCGTCCCGGCTCGGTGGCCGGCGTGCGCGAGCGCGTGTCGGCGTTGCTGACCATCCATCAGCCATATCTCAGCGAATATTAAGCTGGTCTGTGTCGTTTTCCGGTCACACTGGGCCGGAGCATCCGGGAAACTAGGTCCGTGCGCGAATACCTGTTCATGGCGCTCGTTGCGGCGGCGGTGACGTACCTCCTCGTCCCGCTGGTTCGCCGCTTCGCCATCCGCATCGGGGCCGCTCCGGAGATCCGCGAGCGGGACGTGCACACCACGCCGACGCCGCGGCTGGGCGGACTGGCGATGTACGGCGGGCTGGTGGCGGGCCTGCTGGTGGCCAGCGAGCTGGCCTACACCGGTGAGGCGCTCAGGGACGCCGACGGCCATCCGGTGACCGCCCTGCTCATCGCCGGCGGCCTCATCACCCTCACCGGCTTCCTCGACGACTGGTGGGGCATGGACGCCTTCATCAAGCTGGCCGGTCAGATCGCCGCGGCGGGGGTGCTCGTCTACTACGATCTGCGGCTGGTCTACATCCCGCTGCCCAAGGACTGGGGCGGCTCCACCAGCCTCGACTACACCCTGAGCACGATCATCACCATCATGGTGGTGGTCGTCACGATCAACGCGGTCAACTTCGTCGACGGGCTCGACGGCCTGGCCGCCGGGATCGTGTGCATCGCGGCCATGGCCACCTGGGCCTACTCCATCTTCCTGTCCAAGAGCATCAGCGGCGACAACATCACCACCACGGCCGGCATCGCGGCCATTCTCATCGGCACCTGCCTGGGCTTCCTGCCGCACAACTTCCACCCGGCGAAGATCTTCATGGGCGACACGGGCGCGATGCTGATCGGCCTGGTGCTCGCCTCCTCGATCGTCACGGTGACGCCGCTCGATCCCGCCGTCATCGAGGACATGAACAAGGTCCCGGTGCTGCTGCCGCTGCTGCTGCCGGCGGCGGTGCTGGTGCTGCCGCTGGTCGACCTGATCACCGCCGTGGTGCGGCGCACCTCCTACGGCATGTCGCCGTTCGCGCCCGACCGCGGCCATCTCCACCACCGGCTGATGGACATCGGCCATTCGCACCGGCGTTCCGTCCTCATCATGTACGCCTGGGCGTTCATCTTCGCGTTCGGCCTGGTCGCGATGTCCACGATCGGCGTGCCGGTGCTGCTGTTCCCCGTTGTGATCCTGCTCGCCATCGGCGTGCTCGTGCTGATGGCGGCGCCGCGCTGGCGCGGTCGCGGCGGCGCGCACTCGCGCGGCAGACAGCCGAGCGACGACGACGGCCCGCCCACCGGCCCGATGCCGCCGATCCTGCCGGAATCCGAGGTCAAGCCCGTGGCGGACCCCGTGCACGAGCCGCCGCAGGAGCGCGCGAGCGCCGAGGGAAAACCGGTCATTCCCGCCTATCCGAGCCGTTCATGATCGCGAACTAGAAACGGCAGGTAAAAGCGGTCTTCCGTGAGCTTGTGATATCTTTCACGAGCAGGGGCCCCCATTGCACGCGCTCTGGGGGTAGCAAACGCTCGCTTGACAACTTTCTAGGGGAGCACCGATGCAGGCCAACGACGTGCGCGTCCTCAAGAGCGCCGCGCTGCCCACCCTCGTGGTGGGGGCGTTCGCCGTGGCCGTTTCGCTCCTGACCGCCGGAGGCAAGGGCGCGCTCGGCGCCGCGATCGGCGTGCTGCTGGTGGCGGTCTTCTTCAGCGTCAGCGTGGTGGCCGTGAGCTACGCCGCCAAGGTGTCACCCCAGGTCATGGCGATGGCGGCCATGGGCAGCTACCTCGTCAAGGTGGTCGTCATCATGGTGATGCTGGCCACGTTCGGCGACACCACGGCGTGGAACTCCAAGGCGTTCGCCTGGTCCGTCGTGGTCTGCACGATCGTCTGGACGGGTTTCGAGGTCCGCGCCTTCATCAAGACCAAGATCCTTTACGTGGACCCCGAGGCCACGGTCCCCGGGAAGGGCGACTGATGAGGCCGATCGACAGGGCGGGTCCGATATGACTAGTCCTCCGCTCGCCTGCTATCGTCGGGCGCGCGATGAGCGAACAGGAACGCCGGCCGGAGGACGACGGTCAGGACTTCGCCAGCGCCGCTTGGTCGATCCCCAGCTATCTGCTCGCCGGGATGGCGATCTACGGCGGTGGGGGCTGGTTGCTGGACCGCTGGCTCGACACGTCCGCGTTCTTCCCCATAGGCATCGTCCTGGGGATCGTGCTGTCCGTCTACCTGGTCTACCGGAAGTACGGTCGCTAGCCCGGCGCGGCGATCGCTTCGCTGAGGAAACCCTTTTGATCCACTACGACGTTGAAGGGAACGCCGCGTGAACGCGCTGACGGTCCTCAATCCTCAAGATCAGTTCAAGGCGCCGACGCCTGACGAGCTGTTCAACCTGCCCCCGATCATCCCGGGGGTCGACTGGTTCACCAAGCCGGTCCTCCTCGCTCTCCTCAGCGCGGTCATTGTGATCGGTTTCTTCTGGGCCGCCTTCGCCAGCCCGAAGATCGTCCCCAGGGGCGTGCAGAACGCCGCCGAGGTGGGCTACATGTTCGTCCGCGACCAGGTCGCCCGGCCCTTCCTGGGCAAGGACGCCGACCGGTGGATGGGCCTGCTGCTCAGCCTCTTCTTCCTGGTGTTCGCGTGGAACATCATGGGCGTCATCCCGTTCGCCCAGTTCCCGGTGGCCTCGCACATCGCGTTCCCGGCCGTGCTCGCCATCTCGATCTACGTGCTCAAGGTCTACCTCGGCGTCAGGCACCAGGGCCCGATCGGCTACTTCAAGAACATGATGTTCCCGCCGGGGCTGCCCAAGCCGATCTACATCCTGCTCTCCCCGATCGAGTTCCTCTCCAACCTGATCATCGCGCCCTTCACGCACGCCGTCCGACTGTTCGCCAACATGTTCGCCGGCCACATGCTGCTGGCGTTCTTCAGCATGGTGGGCTTCTGGTTCCTGTTCGAGCACCTGACCCCGCTCGGAGCCCCCATCGGCGTCATCGGCGTCGTCATGACCATCATCTTCACCGCCTTCGAGATGTTCATCCAGTTCCTGCAGGCGTTCCTCTTCGCCATGCTGGCCTCGATGTACATCGGCGGTTCGCTGCACGCAGAGCACTGAGAACCACAGACCCCGACCAGTCCAGACCGGTGAGACTCCGCTTCACCGGCCGTCAGTAAAGGAAAACACCAATGAGCGTTCTCGCTGAGGTCTCCGGCAACGTCACCGCCATCGGTTACGGCCTTGCCGCCATCGGCCCCGGCATCGGCGTCGGCATCATCTTCGGTCAGGGCGTGCAGGCCATCGCGCGCCAGCCCGAGGCCTACGGCCTGATCCGCCAGAACATGCTCCTGGGCTTCGTCCTCACCGAGGCCCTGGCCCTGCTCGGTCTGGTCGCACCGTTCATCTTCCAGGCCATCTGACGACCAGAAAGAATCCCTGACGAAAGGCTGCATCCATGACAACGGCAGCTACGCTCCTGGCGTCGGAAGAGGGCGCCAACCCTCTGATCCCGCACACCTACGAGCTCGTCGTCGGTATCTTCGCTTTCGCGGTCGTCTTCTTCGTCGTCGGCAGGATGCTCGTCCCGCGGATCCAGAAGACGCTGGCCGAGCGCACCGACGCGATCGAGGGCGGCATCAAGAGGGCGGAGGAGGCCCAGGCCGAGGCGCAGGCGCTGCAGCAGCAGTACCGCGACCAGCTGGCCGAGGCCAGGCAGGACGCGGCTCGGCTCCGTGAGGAGGCCCGCGAGCAGGCCGCTCAGATCAAGGCGGAACTCCGCGAGGAGGCACAGGCCGAGGCCCGCCGCCTCATCGAGGCCGCGCACGCCCAGATCGAGGCGGACCGTCAGCAGGCGTTCACCCAGCTCCGCGCGGAGATCGGCCGCCTGTCCACCGACCTGGCCGGTCGCATCGTCGGCGAGGCCCTGGAGGACGAGGCCAGGCGGCGTCGCACTGTCGACCGGTTCCTCGACGAGCTCGAAAGCTCCAGCGCGCAGGCGGTGCGCTAATGAGAGGGCTGAGCAGAAGCTCGCTGCGAGAGGTCGAGGAGCGCTTCAACGCGGTCGCGGGAAGCGCCGACCTCGGCACGCTCTCCGACGAGCTGTTCGCGATCGCGGACCTGCTCGACCGGGAGCACGGCCTGCGCCGTGCCCTGTCCGACCCGGCCAGGCTCGCCGAGCTGAAGGCCCGCACCGTGCGGGCGCTGCTCGAGGGCAAGGTCAGCGAGGCCACGATCGCCACCGCCGAGGCCGCGGTGTCGGCCCGGTGGTCGCGCGCGGGTGACCTGCCCGACGTGCTCGAACGGCTCGGCGTCGTCGCCGCTGCCGCCGAGGCCGAGAGCCAGGGCACCCTCGACGAGGTGGAGGACGAGCTCTTCCGCTTCAGCCGCGTCATCGCCGCCAACGCCGACCTGCGCCGCGCGCTGTCCGACCCCGCCGTCCCCGAGGAGGCCAAGCGGCAGCTGCTGCGCGACCTGCTCGGCGGCAAGGTGGCGCCGACCAGCCTGCGCCTCATCACGCAGGTGGCAGTTCATTCGCGAGGACGTAGCCTGGAGACAGGTCTGGAGGAGTTCGGCCAGCTGGTGGCGCAGCAGCGCCAGCGCTTCGTCGCTGTGGTGCGCAGCGCCGTCGAGCTGACCGAGCAGCAGAAGCAGCGTCTGGCGACCTGGCTGCGCACCTCCTACGGTCGCGACGTGCACCTGAACGTCGAGGTGGATCCGCGAGTGCTCGGTGGGTTCTCGGTCCGCATCGGCGACGAGATCATCGACACCACCATTGTGGGACGAATCGAAGAAGTCCGCCGCCGGTTGGCCGGCTAGGCGAAGAGGGAGACAGAGTAGAGATGGCGGAGCTTACGATCCGGCCGGACGAGATCCGGGACGCGCTTGAGCGCTTCGTCCAGGCGTACGAACCGGAAGGCGCCGCGCGCGAGGAGATCGGGACCGTCGTCGACTGTGGCGACGGCATCGCCCATGTCTCCGGCCTTCCCTCGGCGATGGCGAACGAGCTGCTCGAGTTCGAGGACGGCACGCGCGGCCTGGCACTGAACCTCGACACCCGTGAGATCGGTGTCGTCATCCTGGGCGACTTCAGCAAGATCGAGGAGGGCCAGACGGTCCGCCGGACGGGCGAGGTCCTGTCCGTGCCCGTCGGCGACGGCTTCCTCGGCCGCGTGGTCGACCCGCTGGGCAACCCGCTCGACGGCAAGGGCGCCATCGAGTCCGAGGGCGTGCGCGCCCTCGAACTGCAGGCCCCCTCGGTCGTCCAGCGCCAGCCGGTGAAGGAGCCGCTGCAGACCGGCATCAAGGCCATCGACGCCATGACGCCGATCGGCCGCGGCCAGCGCCAGCTGATCATCGGTGACCGTGGCACCGGCAAGACCGCGATCGCCGTGGACACCATCCTCAACCAGCGCGAGAACTGGGCCACCGGCGACCCCGCCAAGCAGGTCCGCTGCGTCTACGTCGCGGTCGGCCAGAAGGGCTCGACGATCGCGCAGGTCAGGGCCCGCCTGGAGGAGGCGGGCGCGCTGGAGTACACGACCATCGTCGCCGCGCCGGCCTCCGACCCGGCCGGCTACAAGTACATCGCCCCCTACACCGGCTCGGCCATCGGTCAGCACTGGATGTACCAGGGCAAGCACGTCCTGATCGTCTTCGACGACCTCACCAAGCAGGCCGACGCCTACCGCGCCGTCTCCCTGCTGCTGCGCCGCCCGCCGGGCCGCGAGGCCTTCCCCGGCGACGTGTTCTACCTCCACTCGCGTCTGCTGGAGCGCTGCGCCAAGCTCTCCAACGACATGGGCGGCGGCTCGATGACCGGCCTGCCGATCATCGAGACCAAGGGCAACGACGTCTCGGCGTTCATCCCGACCAACGTCATCTCCATCACCGACGGACAGTGCTTCCTCGAGACCGACCTGTTCAACGCCGGTGTGCGCCCGGCCATCAACGTCGGCATCTCGGTCTCCCGAGTCGGCGGCTCGGCGCAGGTCAAGGCGATGAGGAAGGTCGCGGGCACGCTGAAGCTGTCGCTGTCGCAGTACCGCGACCTCGAGGCGTTCGCCGCGTTCGCGTCCGACCTCGACGCCGCCTCCCGTGCCCAGCTCGAGCGCGGCCAGCGCCTGGTCGAGCTGCTCAAGCAGCCGCAGTACTCCCCGTTCCCCGTCGAGAAGCAGGTCGTGTCGGTGTGGTCCGGCACCACCGGTGAGCTGGACGAGGTGCCGGTCGAGGACATCCGCCGGTTCGAGGCGGAGTTCCTCGACTACCTGCAGAGCTCGCGCAAGGGCATCTTCGACAGCATCCGCGAGACCAAGGAGCTGTCCGACGACACGGTGACCGCTCTCAAGGACGCCATCACGGAGTTCAAGAAGGGCTTCACCACCTCCTCGGGCGAGCTGCTCGTCAAGGACGAGCCGGTGGCGCCGCTCGGCGCCGACGAGGTCGGCCAGGAGAAGATCCAGAAGGTCGTCCGCCCGGCGGAGAAGAAGTAGGCCATGGGTGCCCAGCTAAGGCTGCTGCGGCGGCGGATCAACTCGGTCAAGTCGACCGCGAAGATCACGCGCGCCCAGGAGCTCATCGCCTCCTCGCGGATCGTGAGGGCGCAGCAGCGGATGCAGGCGGCGCTGCCGTACGAGCGCGAGATCATTCGCGCCGTCACCGGCGTCGTCAGCAACGCCGCGAGCGTCGACCATCCGCTGACCGTGGCGAAGGAGAACCCCACCAAGGCGGGCGTGCTCATCGTCACCAGCGACAGCGGCTTCTGCGGCGGCTTCAACGCCAACGCCCTGCGCGAGGCCGAGGCCCTGCGCGGACTGCTGGAGAGCCGCGGCCTCAACGTGGTGCCGTTCGTCACCGGGCGCAAGGGTGTCACCTGGCACACCTTCCGCCAGCGCGAGATGGGCGGCAACTGGGTGGGCTTCTCCCGGAAGCCCTCCTACGCCGACGCCAAGGAGATCGCGGACACGCTGATCGAGTCGTTCAAGGACGACAACGGCATCGACGAGATCCACATCGTGTCGACCGAGTTCGTCTCGATGCTCTCGCAGAACGTCGTCGTCAGGCGGATCCTGCCGCTGGAGGTCGAGGAGACCGAGGTCAGCGAGTCGACCGCGATCCCGCCGTACTTCGAGTTCGAGCCGACCGCGGGTGACGTGCTCGAGTCGCTGCTGCCGCGCTACGTGGAGTCGCGCATCTTCACGGCGCTGCTGCAGTCCGCGGCCTCGGAGGAGGCCGCGCGGCGGCGCGCGATGAAGTCCGCTACCGACAACGCCAACGAGCTGATGCGGGTGCTGACCCAGCAGATGAACCAAGCTCGCCAGGCCGAGATCACCCAGGAAATCAGCGAGATCGTCGGTGGCGCCAACGCGCTCGCTGACGCCGCAGCGGGGAAAGAGTGAAATGACTGCAGAGGCTGTAGAGACTGTAGAGAGTGCCGCGGCCGGCACAGGCCGCGTCGCGCGCGTCACCGGCGCCGTCGTCGACGTGGAGTTCCCCTCCGAGGCGATGCCCGACATCTATAACGCGCTCAAGGTCGAGGTGACCCTCGGCGGCGAGGACAAGACCCTGACCCTCGAGGTCGCCCAGCACCTGGGTGACAACCTCGTCCGGGCCATCTCCATGCAGCCGACCGACGGCCTCGTCCGCGGTCAGGCCGTGACCGACACCGGCAGCCCGATCTCGGTGCCGGTCGGCGACGTCGTCAAGGGCCACGTGTGGAACGCGCTGGGCGAGACGCTCGACGTGCCGACCTCGTCGCTCAAGATCGACGAGCGCTGGGGCATCCACCGGCCGTCGCCGCCCTTCGACCAGCTGGAGTCCCGCACGGAGCTGCTGGTCACCGGCATCAAGGTCATCGACCTGCTCACCCCGTACGTGCAGGGTGGCAAGATCGGTCTGTTCGGTGGCGCCGGTGTCGGCAAGACCGTGCTGATCCAGGAGATGATCCGCCGCGTCGCCCGCAACTTCGGCGGCACCTCGTGCTTCGCCGGTGTGGGCGAGCGCACCCGTGAGGGCAACGACCTCTGGCTGGAGATGGAGGAGGCCGACGTCCTCAAGGACACCGCGCTGGTGTTCGGCCAGATGGACGAGCCGCCGGGCACCCGTCTGCGGGTCGCCCTGTCGGCGCTGACCATGGCCGAATACTTCCGCGACGTCCAGAAGCAGGACGTGCTGCTCTTCATCGACAACATCTTCCGCTTCACGCAGGCCGGCTCCGAGGTCTCCACGCTGCTCGGCCGCATGCCGTCCGCGGTGGGCTACCAGCCCACGCTGGCCGACGAGATGGGTGTGCTCCAGGAGCGCATCACCTCGACGCGCGGTCACTCGATCACCTCCATGCAGGCGATCTACGTGCCCGCCGACGACATCACCGACCCGGCGCCGCACAACGCGTTCGCGCACCTCGACGCGCAGACCGTGCTCTCGCGGCCGATCTCGGAGAAGGGCATCTACCCGGCGGTGGACCCGCTCGACTCCTCCTCCCGGATCCTCGACCCGCAGATCGTCGGCGAGGAGCACTACCGGGTGGCCCAGGAGACCAAGCGGATCCTGCAGAAGTACCGCGAGCTGCAGGACATCATCGCCATCCTCGGCATCGACGAGCTCTCCGAGGAGGACAAGGTCACCGTCCAGCGGGCCCGCCGCATCGAGCGCTTCCTGTCGCACCCGATGTACGCGGCCGAGGCCTTCACCGGCCAGCCGGGCGAGACCGTGCCGCTCGACGAGACCATCGCCTCCTTCAAGGGCCTGTGCGCCGGCGAGTACGACCACCTGCCCGAGCAGGCGTTCTTCATGGTCGGCGGCATCGACCAGGCCATCGCCAAGGCCAAGGAACTCGAGCGCTAAATCGCCCCGGCTAACGGGCGAGCTCTGCGAGCCCGAGGATACGGTGGTGGCACGGCCGCGGGCCGTGCCACCACCTGATCGGAAAGGAACCTACACAAGTGGCGAAGCTACGCGTAGGGGTGGTCTCACCCGAGCGTGAGATCTGGTCGGGCGAGGCCGACATGGTGATTGCCAAGACCGTGGACGGCGAGATCGGCATCATGCCGCAACACGCGCCGGTGCTCGGCGTCCTGGTCGAGGGCGGCGTGCTGCGCGTGAAGCGGGAGGGCGAGGGTGACCTCGTCGCGGCGGTGCACGGCGGGTTCATCTCCGTGGCCGACGACGAGGTGTCCGTGCTCGCCGAGGTGGCCGAGCTCGGTTCCGAGGTCGACGTCGCGGCCGCCCGCGACGCGCTTGAGCGCGCGCAGGCCTCGATCGAGGCCAACCAGGAGGACGCCGACGCGGCGGTCGAGGCCAAGCGTGCCAGGGCCAGGCTGCGCGCGGCGGGCGAAGACGTCTGACCGAACACGAGCCAAGGGGGCGGCATGGTGGCGACGGTACTCATCTGCGTGCTATTGGCCGCTGCCCTGGTGGTCCTGCGGGGCTTCGTACTCGCCCGCTCGCGCGGCAGCGTCCCCTGTCGGCTGCGGGTGGGGGGCCACGGCTGGCGGAGCGGCGTAGCCCGCTACGCCGACGGGGAGCTCCATTGGATCCCGCTCATAGGTGTGCGACTGAGGCCGCGCCACGCGATCGCGAGGCGCGGCCTCGTCGTTTCGTCCCGGCGCGAGCTCGACAACGGGCTGTACGCGATCGACTGCGGCGGCACCACCCGCGACATCTCCCTCGCCATGAGCGCCGACGCCCTGACCGGCTTCCTCGCCTGGCTCGAATCCGCCCCCCCGAGCGCCTACCTCGACGTCGCGTGACGGGGTCCTTTTTGTGGGGTTACGGCACGGCCAACTAGGCCGCCACCCGCCGCACGTGGCTGAGGGCCTCCAGGAAGACGCCCGCTGACCGGATGACGGCGGGCCGCCGTCACGGCGTCATGTCGACCATCCAAGGGGTGGTCCTGCTGACCGCCAGCGCTGCGCTGGAGGGCGGATGGCGGTGGCGCAGAGGTGTGGTCGGTGTCAGCGCGTGCCGCCGGGCTTCCAGAGGATCTCGTTGCCCGCGTGGGCGACGCGGCAGGCGATGAACAGCAGATCCGACAGCCGGTTGAGATAGGTGGCCGTCAGCGGGTTCATGTCGTCGTGCGCGTGCAATGCCGTCCAGGTGGTGCGTTCGGCGCGGCGGACCGTCACCCGGGCCACGTGGAGCGCGGCCGTCGCCGGGTCCCCGCCCGGCAGGATGAAGCTGCGCAGCGGCTTGAGGCCGGCGTTGAACCGGTCGCACTGCTCCTCCAGCCGGTCGATGTAGGACTGCTCCACCCGCAGCGGCGGGAACTCCGGTTCGGCCACCACGGGCGTGGCCAGGTCGGCGCCCAGGTCGAACAGCTCGTTCTGCACGCGCGTCAGCACCGGGACGAGGGCGTCGGGCAGCGTGCCGTGCGACAGGGCGACGCCGAGGTGGGCGTTGGCCTCCTCGACGTCGGCGTAGGCGGCCAGCCGGGGGTCGGTCTTCGAGGTGCGGCTCATGTCGCTGAGAGCCGTCGTCCCGTCGTCGCCGGAGCGGGTGTAGATGCGGGAGAGGACGACCGGCTGGTCTCTGTTCGGGCGGTCCTGGCGCGTCATGGCCTCAGCGTAATGACAAATGTCATCCGAAAGGGACGCGGGTCGCACCAGGGGGTGGTGATTTCGGCGACTGGCAGGCGGACGGAGTGCGCGCCACGATGAGCGCATGATGAAGGAGAGGACCTGATGCTCGAGATCACCGAGCTGCGCAAGCACTTCGCGGGCGGCCCCGAGTCGCCGGACGGCAAGCTCGCCCTGGACGGGATCGGCTTCACCGTCCGGCAGGGCGAGATGTACGGGTTCGTCGGCGCGAACGGCGCGGGCAAGACGACGACGATGCGGATCGTCATGGGGGTGCTCCAGGCCGACTCCGGCTCGGTGACCTGGCAGGGCGAGCCGCTGACGTACGCGGGCCGGCGGCGGTTCGGCTACATGCCGGAGGAGCGCGGCCTCTACCAGAAGATGCGGGTGGCCGAGCAGATCGAGTATTTCGGCCGCCTGCACGGGCTGAGCGCGGTCGCGGCCGGGAAGGCGACCGGAGACCTGATCGAACGGCTCGGCCTGGGGGAGCGCAGGGGCGACGCGGTCGAGTCGCTGTCGCTGGGCAACCAGCAGCGGGTGCAGCTCGCGGTGGCGCTGGTGCACGACCCGGAGGTGCTGATCCTGGACGAGCCGTTCTCGGGGCTCGACCCGCTCGCGGTCGAAGCGCTGGCCGCGGCCCTGCAGGAGCGGTGCCGGGGCGGGGTGCCGGTGATCTTCTCCAGCCACCAGCTCGACCTGGTCGAGCGGCTGTGCGATTCCGTCGGCATCGTGTCGTCGGGCCGGATGGTGGCCAGCGGCGCCGTCGGCGACCTGCGCGCCGCCGTGGGCCGCACGCTCCGGGTCGTGGTGCGCGATCCGGCCCCCGGCTGGGCCGACGGGCTGCCCGGCGAGATCACCGTCAAGGGCGACCGCCACGCGCTGGTCTTGTCCGGGGGCGACGACCAGGAGATCCTGCGCCGCGCCATGAAGGCGGGCCAGGTCGAGCACTTCGGCTTCGAGCAGCCGACCCTCACCGAGATCTTCAAGGAGGCCGTGGCGTGAACGGGCTGACCCTGGTGGCGCGCCGGGAGATCACCACGCAGATCAGGTCCAAGACGTTCATCATCGGGCTGATCGTCACCGCCCTGCTGGTGGGCGCCGCGGCGTTCGCGCCGAAGCTGATGGGCGGGCCGGACGAGTACAAGCTGGGCACCGTGAACTCGCGGCAGTTGCCGCTCCAGGCGGCGGCGCCCGACGCGCGGGTCGAGTGGAGCGCGTTCCCCGACGAGGGGGCCGCGAGGAAGGCGCTGCTCGCCGGTGACGTGGACGCGGTGCTGGTGGACGGCGCCAAGGTGCTCACCGACGGCGAGATCGACTCCGAACTGGGCGTGCTGTTGCAGAGCACGCACAGGGAGGTGAAGCTGGGCGCCTCGGGCGTGCGGATCGAGCCGTTGCTGATGCAGTCGGTGGGCGCGGACACGCGCTATCAAAGCGCCCGCACCGGGATGGCCGTGGTGCTCACCGTCCTGCTCTTCATGCTGATCATCGGACAGGTCATGATGGTCGCCATGGGAGTCGTGGAGGAGAAGGGCAGCAGGATCGTGGAGATCCTGCTCACCTCGGTCCGCCCCTGGCAGCTGCTCGGCGGTAAGATCATCGGCCTGGGAGTGCTCGGGTTCATCAATCTTGTGACGATGCTCGTGGTGGGCCTCGGCGCCGCGGTCGCCTCGGGCTTGGCGGTGGACTTCCCGCCGGGCATGCCGGGTGTCGTGGCCGGGGTGCTGGTCTGGTTCGTGCTCGGCTACGCCTTCTACGCCACGCTGTCGGCCTCGCTGGCCTCGCTGGTCTCCCGGCAGGAGGAGGTCAGCAACGTGATGACACCCCTTACCATGCTCCTCATGGTGACCTACTTCGTCGCCTTCTACGCGGCCTCCGAGCCGACGGGCACGCTGGCCACCGTCGTCTCGCTCGTCCCGCCGTTCTCCGCGATGGTCATGCCGGTGCGGATGGCCGCCGCCGGGGTGCCGATGTGGGAGGTCGGGCTGTCGATGGTCCTCATGGTGGCCGCGGTGGCGGGGGTGCTCGCCCTGGGCGCGAAGGTCTACGAGCGGGCCGTGCTGCGCACCGGTGCCCGGGTCAGGCTCGGCGACGTGCTGCGGGCGAAGTAGCGCTCCACGGATGGACGCGATCGCGCGGGCGCGGCGGCTGTGCCGGTGGACGTTCCTGGCCTACCCGGTGACGATGTGGGTCCTGCTCTCGCTGGTGACCATGGGTGACGTCTCCGGAGGGCGGGCCCGGTGGCTGTTCCTCCCGCTCGCGCTGGCGGCCGCGGCCGGCTTCACCTGGGTCTTCTCCCGCCTCGTCACGGCCGTGATCGAGTTCCGGTACGCCGCGCGGCCGGTCGTGGCGGCGGGGGCGCTCGCGCTGTGCGCGGCCGGGCTGGGCGGTGGCGATCCGTTCGGCTGGGGGATCATCCTGCCGATCTGGCTGTCCGTGGCGGCGGTGGGCGTCTCGCGGCGGAGGGCGGTCGCGCTGTCCGCGGCGACGTTCGCGGTGGCCGTGGCCGTGAACGCCGTCAACATCTGGGCCGGCCGCAGCCTCATGGCCCGCGACATGGGTGAGCCCGGTGCCGCTCTCGTGATGGGCGCCATGCTCTACGCGACGCTCTGCGCGAGCCTGCCGCTGTCCAACCGGCTCTGGGTGTGGATCTACCAGCTCGCCGTACAGGCCCATGACGGGCGGGAGGCGCACACGCGGCTGGCGGTGGCCGAGGAGCGGCTGCGCTTCGCCAGGGACCTGCACGACCTCGTCGGGCACCAGCTCTCCGCCATCGCGGTCAAGACCGAGCTGGCCGTACGGCTGTCGGACGCCGACGTGCGGGCGGCCAGGGCCGAGATGGCCGAGGTGAACACGCTGACCAGGCATGCCCTGCGCGAGCTGCGGCAGGCCGTGCGCGGCTACCGGGAGCTGGACCTGTCCGCCGAGCTGGCCAGTGTGAAAAGCGTGCTCGTGGCGGCGGGGGTGCGATGCGAGCTGCGCCTGCCCCATCGTGACCTGCCCGAGGGGGTGGGCCCGGTGTTCGCGTACGCGGTGCGTGAGGCGGTGACCAACGTGCTCAAGCACAGCTCGGCGACCTTCTGCGACATCACGATCCGCTTCACCTCTGAGGAGGCCGAGCTGGAGGTGCGCAACGACGGAGTGGTCCGCCGCCAGCTGGCCGACCTGGGCAGCGGGCTGTCCGGCATGCGGGAGCGGATGGCCGCGGTGGGCGGCGAGCTGACCGCCCATCCGGTCGGGGAGGGCCAGTTCGCGCTGAACGCTGTCGTGTCACTGCCGATTCCTGGGTAGTGGGGGAGTGTCGGCGGTTCCAGCGGACATCCCTGTGGGAGGGCATGACCATACCGCGCGTGCGTTCGCGCGGGAGTGACTTGAGGAGGTGGCATGCGCGTCCGGGGCAATCCGAAGGCCCAGGTGGTGCAGATCGGCGCGCGGCTCGACGCGGGCACGTCGGCTGGGGCGCGGTCCCAGCTGCACGACGCGGTCGACTCCGGAAAGGGTGATCTGATCCTCGACGTCTCGCGGCTGGAGGTCATCGACGCCACCGGCCTGGGCGTTCTCGTGGGCACGCATCGGCGTGCGCTCACCGCGGAGCGCCGCCTGGTGCTGCGCGGAGTGCCACCGCGGATCATGCGGATTCTCGCGGTGACCCGGCTGAACCGGGTGCTTCGCGTCGAGTCGAGCGAGGCCGCCGTGGCCTGACGGGACGGTGGCGGGCACGGGAGGGTGCCAATTCTCGCACGCGGTCAATGTTGAGCCTTCAACTGGAGATTCTGAATTCCCCCGAAATAGCGATTTATGGTGATTCACCCCTGTTGCTGGGTGGGCGTCCTCATCTTCCGCCCAGAGACCGGCGGAAGATGTGCGCGGCCACCTCGACGAGTTCGTCCTTGGGCGGCGGGTCCTCGGCCAGCAGCCATTCGATGAGCAACTCTTGTAGCGCTCCAATCGCGCCGAGCGCCACCAGCCGCCGATTGGGCGGGACGATGGACGGGAAATCAGCCGAGGACTCCTCCACGAGCCGGGCGAAGGAGCTGATCGCGCGCTGGCGCGAGGCGGTCAGGACGTCGCCCGACCTGCGCACCTCCAGGTGCATGATGCGCGCCCGCCGCCAGTCGGCCGTCGCGAAGTCGACATACGCCCGGATGCCCGCCTCCACCCGGCCGTCGAGGCTGTCCGGCGCCTCCTGCAGCGCCTTGGTCACGAAGGCGAGGCTCTCGTCGACGCACCTCTCGTGCAGAGCCTGGAGGAGCTCCTCACGCCCGCCGAAACATTCGTAGAACGCGCGGTTGGAGATCCGTGCCTCCGAGCACAGCCTTTCGATGGTCGTCGAGGCGAAACCGGGCTTCGCGTATAGCGTGTACGCGGCTGTCATCAGCCGCTCCCGTCTGTCCGCCAGCCTTTGCTCAGCCGACATTCCCCGGTAAGACCGGTTCACAATCCACCCGTCCAACATGATCGTGGCCCCCAGAGCACACAATTATGGACGGATGATCGGCTCTGGGAAAGGGCGGGAACTTTACCTCTTACGTCGGCCGTGCAAGAACGTGACAATCCTGATCAGTCGCTCAAGCTCGTCACCTGTGCGCGCGAAGGAGGTCAGGTTCATCCCGGGCAGCGCGAAGCGCCTGCGGGAGATCGCCTTGGCGCGGGCGAACTCCCGCAGGCCGTCGGCGCCGTGGATGCGACCGAAGCCCGAGTCGCCGACTCCGCCGAACGGCAGGGCGGGCACCCCGGCGAACGAGATGATCGAGTTGACGGCCGTCATCCCGGTGCGCATCAGTCGGGCCAGCTCCATCGCCCTGCGCCTGTCGCGCGCGAACACGGTGCCGGCCAGCCCGTACGCCGAGGCGTTGGCCAGCTCCAGCGCCTCCCGCGCGTCGCGGGTGCGGCGCACGGTGACGGTCGGCCCGAACGTCTCCTCCCGCACCGCGGGGGAGTCCTCGGGCACGTCCTCCACGATCACCGGGTCCACGTACGGCGGGCGGACCGACCCGGGCCCGCCCGTCACGACCTTCCCCGACTTGGTGGCGTCGTCGATGTGCCGCCTGATGACGTCGAGCTGCCCCGGCATGGTGATCGGCCCGTAGTGCTCACCGGCCTTGACCCGCGCGGCCCGCTCCGACAGCTCCCGCATGAACGGCTCGTAGACGGCGTCCACCACGTACACCCGCTCCACGCCCGTGCACGTCTGCCCGGCGTTGGACATCGCGCCCCACAGGCACGCGTCCGCGGCGGCCGGCAGGTCGGCGTCGGCGTCCACGATGAACGCGTCCTTGCCGCCGCACTCGGCCACGATCGGGGTGAGGTTCTCCGCGCACGCCGCCATGACCCGCTTGGCCGTGGCGGTCGAGCCGGTGAAGGCCACCTTCCCGACGCGCGGGTCCGACGCCAGGGCGGCGCCCGTCTCGCCCAGCCCGGTCACGGTCTGGAAGACCGGCTCCTCCGGCACCGACTCGGCGAACAGCTCCGCCAGCCGCACTCCGACGCCGGGAGTCAGCTCCGAGGGCTTGAACACGACCGCGTTGCCCGCCGCGAGCGCGTACGCGATGGAGCCCATCGGCGTGAACACCGGGTAGTTCCACGGCCCGATCACCCCGACGACGCCCAGCGGCAAGTACTCGAGCGTGGCAGCCAGGTTGACGCCCATGAACCCGGTCGGCACGCGCCGCCGCCGCAGGACCTTCTCGGCGTTGCGGGCGGCCCAGTCGACGTGCGCGATCGTCGTCGCGATCTCCAGCGTGGCGTCGCCGGCGGGCTTGCCGTTCTCGGCGTGCACCAGGGCGGCCAGCTCGCGCAGCTCCCGCGTGAGGACCGCCTTGTAGTCGAGCAGCCGCAGCCTGCGCTCGGCCGGGGCCAGCTCCGCCCACCAGACGGCGGCTCGCTCGGCGCGGCCGACCGCCTCGCGCACCGCCTCGGGGCCCTGCTTGGGATGAGTGCCGACGACCTCGCCGGTGGCCGGGTTCAGGGAGTCGAACGTCAGCGTCGTCATGGCGTCACCATAGACCGTGGGCCATCACCCGGCATGGGCCCCCGGCGCGTCAGAACAGCGTCGGGTTCTCCGGCTCGATGCCGCGCAGGGCGTCGTAGTCGAGGGTGACGCAGTCGATGCCGCGGTCGGAGGCCAGCACGCGAGCCTGCGGCTTGATCTCCTGCGCGGCGAAGACGCCGCGGACCGGGGCGAGCAGCGGGTCGCGGTTGAGCAGCTCCAGGTAGCGGGTGAGCTGCTCGACGCCGTCGATCTCGCCGCGCCGCTTGATCTCGACGGCCACCGTGGCGCCCGTCGCGTCGCGGCAGAGGATGTCGACCGGGCCGATCGCCGTCATGTATTCGCGCCGGACGAGAGAGAAGCCGTCGCCGAGCGTCGTGATGTGCTCGGCCAGCAGCTCCTGAAGGTGCGCCTCCACGCCGTCCTTGATCAGGCCGGGGTCGACGCCGAGCTCGTGGCTGGAGTCGTGCAGGATCTCGTCCATGGTCAGCACGAGCTTCTCGCCCGTCTTGCCATGGGTGACCGTCCAGGTCCCGCCGTCCTCCTTGAGCTTGCACGGCGGGTTCATCCAGTTGAGCGGCTTGAACGCGCGGTCGTCGGCATGGATGGAGACGCTGCCGTCGGCCTTGATGAGCACGAGCCTCGGCGCCATCGGCAGGTGAGCCGTGAGCCGTCCGATGTAATCCACGCTGCATCGCGCGATGACCAGCCGCATGACGGTACACCTTAGCGGTTCTGGAAAACTGGACGCATGGCGTTCGAGAGGGTGGGAGTCGTCGGCCTCGGCACGATGGGGGCCGGCATCGCGGAGGTCTTCGCGCGGGCGGGACTACGGGTGATCGGCGTCGAGGCCGACGCCGAGGCGCTGGCGAGGGGGCGCGGGCACGTGGAGAGGTCGACCGGCCGCGCGGTCGACCGGGGCAAGCTGAACGAGCGCGAGCGCGCGGAGATCCTCGGCCGGATCACGCTCACCACCTCGCGCGACGACCTGAGCGACGCCGACCTCGTGGTGGAGGCGATCCCCGAGATCCTCGACTACAAGGTGGCGCTGTTCAAGGATCTCGACCGGATCTGCAAGCCCGAGACCGTGCTGGCCACCAACACCTCCTCGCTCTCGGTCACCGCTGTCGCCACCGCGACCGGCCGCCCCGGCCGGGTGGTCGGCATGCACTTCTTCAACCCGGCCCCGGTGATGCGGCTGGTCGAGGTGGTCGGCACGGTGGTGACCGCCCCCGACGTCGTGTCCGGCATCGCCGACCTGTCGGCGCGGCTGGGCAAGACGTGCGTGGCGGTAGGAGACCGGGCCGGGTTCGTCGTCAACCGGCTGCTCCTGCCCTACCTCAACCATGCCGCCGTGCTGCTGGACCTCGGCGTGGCCGGGCGCGACGACATCGACGCGGCCATGGCGCTCGGCGCGGGACTGCCCATGGGGCCGTTCGCGCTGCTCGACCTCATCGGGCTCGACACCGCCTATGAGGTGATGTGCGTGCTGTTCGACGAGACCCGCGACCGGCGCCACGCCCCCTCGCCGCTGCTGCGGGAGCTGGTCACGGCGGGGCTGCTCGGCCGCAAGACAGGCCGCGGCTTCCACGGCGAGGAGACGGCGCACCGCGAGCGCGACAGGGCCGAGTTCATCACGTTCGGCGTCGAGGGCGACGACGCCGGCCCGATCGTCGAGCAGCTGCTGCGGGCCGGGTTCAAGACGTCCGACGAGCCCGACGTGGTGCTCCGGCTGGCCGACCGGCCCGTGATCGAGCACGCCGTACGCCTGCCGACCCCCTCGGCCATGGTGGGCGTCCACCTCGTCGGCGACAGGGTGGCCGAGGTGGCCTCCACGGCGCTCACCTCGCCCGCGGCCGTCGCGGCGGCCAGGGACCTGATGAAGGTCATCGGGCGCACGCCGGTGCCGTGCAAGGACCGGGCCGGTTTCGTGGTGGACGCGCTGCTCTACCCCTACCTCAACGACGCGGTCAGGATGCACGACTCCGGCTACGCCTCGATCGCCGACATCGACGCCGCCATGCGGCTGGGCTGCGGCTACCCGGCCGGGCCGTTCGAGATGCTCGAGTCCATCGGGCTGCGTCGGGTCCGCGACGGCCTGAGAGCCCTCTACGCCGAATACCGCGAGCCGTCGTTCGCGCCCGCTCCGCTGCTCGACCACCTGGTCACTGCCGGCCTGAGCGCCTTCCCACGGCCATGAGCCCGCGCCGCGCGCGTCGCAGGGACGACCCGCGCCCCATGGGGTCCCCCCGGGGCGTCGACCGGGTCGAGGAGTGGCCGGACGGCGAGTGGAAGGTCCGCATGCTGACGGGCGGCTCCTCGGCCAAGAGCTACCGCTGCCCCGGCTGCGACCAGGAGATCCACGGCGGCCGGCCGCACCTCGTCAGCTGGCCCAACTGGCCGGGAGGCGACGAGGAGCGCCGCCACTGGCACCCGGCGTGCTGGCGCAAGAGACTTGACCGCGGCCCGGGCCGCAGCCGCTACTAGACGGCGCGGCGACCCCCGATGATCGAAAGGGACCGAAGGTGGAGATTCGCGCGGCGACCGTGCTGCCGGCCAGGCGAGAGCCGATCGAGCTGCACACCGGTGACGGCCTGACCCTGGTCGGCGAGCTGGCTCTGCCACTCGATCGGCCGCCGGTGGCCACGCTGGTCACCCTGCACCCCCTGCCCACGCACGGCGGCTTCATGGACAGCCACGTCTACAAGAAGGCCGCCAATCGCCTGCCCGCGCTCGCCGACCTGGCGGTGCTCCGCTTCAACACCCGGGGCACGTCCTCGGAGCGGGGCACCTCCGAGGGCGCGTTCGACGGCGGCGAGGGGGAGCGGTTCGACGTGGCGGCGGCCCTGGAGTACGCCGACTACCATGACCTGCCCCGCGTCTGGGTGGTCGGCTGGTCCTTCGGGACCGAGCTGGCGCTCAAGTGGGCCCACGACCCGCTGGTGGAGGGCGCCATCCTGCTCTCGCCGCCGCTCCACCGGGCCACCGACGACGACCTCGACGCCTGGGCCCGGTTCGGCCGCCCGCTGGTGGCGCTGGTGCCGGAGTTCGACGACTACCTCAGGCCCGACGAGGCCCGCGCCCGCTTCGCCCGGGTGCCGCAGGCGGAGGTCATCGGGGTGGAGGGCGCCAAGCACCTGTGGGTGGGGGAGCCGTACGTGCGCATCGTGCTGAACGAGATCGTCAAGCGGGTCAACCCCACTGCCCACCCCCTTCCCACGCACGTCTGACGGGTGGGTGACCGGCGGATCGTGGACACGCGGCCAGTGCACCGCCGGGCCCGCCGCGTACGGGGCCGCCGCGTACGGGCCCGCCGCGTACGGGCATGGCGCCAGGGGTCCGCCAGTCAGTAGAATCTTATTCGGTTCCAGTCGGAGGAGGCAGCGTGGGCGCGTTCGATCTCAGCGGGAAGAAGGCCGTGGTCACCGGGGCGTCGAAGGGGATCGGGCGGGCCATCGCGCTCGCCTATGCCGAGGCCGGAGCCGACGTGGCGCTCGTCTCGCGCTCGGCCGGCTCCCTCGCCGAGGTGGCCAAGGAGGTCGAGGCCCTGGGCAGGCGGGCCGCGGTGATCCCCGCCGACCTGACCGACCGCGACGCCGCCACCGGCGCGGTCCACGCGGCCATCGAGGAGCTCGGGCACCTCGACATCGTGGTGAACAACGCCGGAGGGTCCAACTTCATGACCGAGTTCAAGGACCTGCGGCTGTCCGGCTGGGACAAGCTCATGCGGCTCAACCTCGACTCGGCCATGGCCGTGTGCCACGCGGTCGCGCCGCACCTGCTCGACCGGGGCGGCGCGGCGGTGATCAACGTCGCGTCCGTCGCCGCGCTGGGCGCGCCGTTCCTCGCCCCCTACGCGGCGGCCAAGGCGGGCGTGGTCGCGCTGACCAAGACGCTGGCCGCCGAGTGGGCGCCTGCCGGCGTACGGGTCAACGCCCTCTGCCCGGGGTGGACGGCCACCGACCTCAACCGCAACCTCTGGCAGGACGAGGCGGCCAGCCGCGCGACGCTGTCGGGGGTGCCCATGCGGCGCTGGGGCACGCCCGAGGACATGGCCTACCCGGCCGTCTTCCTGGCCGGCGAGGCGTCGAGGTACATGACCGGCCAGGTCCTGTTCATCGACGGCGGCGCCACCGCCATCGGCGGCGCGTGACATCCCGGCCCCGGCTCCGCTGGTCCCGCCCGCCTCAGGACAGCGGTCCCACGGCGCCGGTCTGAGGGCGCCGGTCTGAGGGCGCCGGTCTGAGGGTGCCGGTCCCACGGCGCCGATCCGCGAGGGCGCCGGGGGGTCGGGCGGCTCCTTGTCCACGGGATCGGGTGGCTCCGCGGCCGGGGGTGCCCCGTCGTCTCAGCGGGGTGCCGGTGGGGAGGCGGGGCGGGCGGTGGGGACTGGTGGTGTTAAGGGCGGATATCGGTATCCGTCCTGGAGTGCTTGTCGCGGCGAACAGGTCTACCGTGTGATCGTGCAGCTCTACTCGAGATCAGCCGGGACGGGGCTCCCGGTCGTACTGCTTCACGCGTTCCCGCTCTCCTCGGCCATGTGGCTGGCGCAGCGCGAGGGTCTCGCGCCGATGTGCCGGGTGATCACGCCTGATCTGCGCGGGTTCGGGGGCTCGCGGCTGGGCGAGGAGGAGCCGTCGGTCGATCTGATGGCCGACGACGTCGCCCGGCTGCTGGACGGGGAGGGGGTCGACAGGGCGGTTATCGGCGGGCTGTCCATGGGCGGCTATGTGACGATGGCGTTCTGCCGCCGCCACCCCGACCGGCTCCTGGGCGTGATCCTCGCCGACACGAAGGCCGGCCCCGACCCGCAGCCGGTGCGCGACAAGCGCGAGAGCATCGCGCAGGCGGTGCTGTCCGGCGGCAGCGGCGTGCTCGTCACCGACGTGCTGCCCGCGCTGATCGGGCCGACCACCAAGGAGCGCAGGGCCATGGTGCACGGGCGGGTCAAGGGTCTCGTGCAGTCGGCGCCGCCCGGGGCGGTGGCCTGGGCCCAGCGCGCCATGGCGGGCAGGCCCGACTCGTTCGAGACGCTGGCCGGGCTCAAGGTGCCGCTGCTTGTCGTCGTGGGGGAGGAGGACGAGCTCACGACCCCGGCCGATGCCGAGGCGATGGCACGGGCCGTACCCGAGGGCAAGGTGGAGATCATCCCGAAGGCCGGTCACCTGAGCGCGGTCGAGCAGCCCGAGGCGTTCAACACGGCGGTGTCGGAGTTCCTCAGGTCTGAGCTTGCCGGGGCAGCACGATCTCGCGGATGATCAGCGCGATGGCGGCGGCGACCGGGATGGCCAGCAGCGCGCCGACGATGCCGAGCAGCGCCCCGCCGAACAGGGCGGCGATGACCGTCACGGCCGGTGTCACGTCCACCGAGCGCTTCATGACGCGTGGGTAGATGAGGTAGTTCTCGACCTGCTGGTAGACGATGAAGAAGACCGCGCACGCGATGCCGGCGGGCACCGACTGGAGCAGCGCCACCCCGGTCACCAGCACCGCGCCGAGTGTGGCGCCCACCAGGGGGATGAGGTCGGTGAGCGCCACCACGAGCGCCAGCGCCAGCGCGTACTTCACGCCCATGATCGACAGGAAGATCCAGCTCAGCACGCCGGCGATGACGGAGATGAGCACGTTTCCGGCGACGTAGCCGCCGATGCCGGCCAGGATCTCCTCGGAGATCGCGCCGGTCCGCTCGCGTCGCGAGGCCGGGACCAGCTTGAGGAGATACTCCTTGATCGTGTGCAGTGAGCCCAGGAAGTAGAGCATGAGCACGAGCAGCGTCACCGTGGTGAACACCCCGTCGAGCACCACCAGACCCGCTCCGACCACCCCGGACGCCAGGGAGGGCCCGAGCGTCCCGGTGACGAACGAGGCCAGCTTCGGCAGGATCTGGTAGTCGGCGTCGAGCCGGCGCAGCGTCGGATGGTTGCCCAGCTCGGTGACGTAACCGGGCACGGCGGCCACGAACTCGGCCAGCTGCTTGCTCACCGGCGGCACCACCGCCAGCCCGAACAGCGCGAACGCCACGATCACCCCGGCGAACACGATCGAGATCGCTCCCCGCCTGCCCAGCCCGCGCCGCTGCAGCGCCTCGACCGCCGGGTTCAGCCCGACGGCCAGGAACATCGCCACCACGACCAGGATGATCACGCTCAGCGAGGCGATGACCATCTGCGCGATCGCGATCGCCGTCAGCACCCCCAGCCCGCCGACCAGCCCGAACAGGAAGGGCCCGCGCGCCAGCGGCTTCCCGGGCAGCCCGTACGGCTGCGCGCCGCCCCCTTCCCCGCCCGCGGGGCGCGCTTCGGGGGTGGTGTCCTCCGGGGCAGCGGACGTGACTTCTGCGGACACGGGGGGCTCCTGGAAGGTCTGGATCAGAAAGGGGGGCGGGGCCGACAAGTCCGGACGAGATGCCGGGAACAGAAAGAGAGCCTAGCGACCATGTGGTCGCCAGGCTCTCCTCAGCCGTCATGCAGCCCCAGTGCGGCGGCTACTCCTGCCACCACTCCGCGTCGTCCTCGGACTTCGCCTGCTGCTTGGCGGGTGCCGGTGTGGACGAGGGCGCGGGCGTCGGCGCGGGCACCGCCGGCTTCTCACTGGCGGGCGCGGCGAGCGCCGGCTTCGCCGGGGCCGCGACCACCGCGGGCTCAGGCTCCATGCCCGGCAGCGCGGCGCCGCCGAGCAGCTGGCGCAGCTGGGCCAGGTGGCTGGTGATGCTGTCGCGCTGGCGGGTGAGCTCGTCGACCTGACGCTGCATCGACGTACGGGTGCGCTCGGCCTCGTTCTTCGCCTCGGTGACGATCGTCTCCGCGCTGGACTTGGCCTCGGCCACGATCTGCTCGGAGTTCTTGCGGGCGTTGGCGACCAGCTGCTTGGCGTGCAGGTCGGCCTCGCGGCGGGTCTGCTCGGCCTGCTGCGTGGCCTTGGTGGCCCTGGACTCGGCCGTGGCCGCGCGCTGCTCGGCCTCGGCGACCAGCTTCTGCGTCGCCGCCTGCGCGGTGGCGTGGCGCTCCGCCTCCTGGCGCTCCGCCTCCTCGCGCCGGGAAGCCAGCTGGATCTCGAACTCCGCCTCGTCCTGCGCCCGCTTGGCCTCGGACTCCTCCAGCACCCGCTGCGCCTGCGCCCGCATCTCGTCGGCCTGCCGCTTGGCGGTGGTCAGCACCTCGTCGCGCTCGCGCTTGGTCGAGGCGCGCAGCTGCGCCACCTCGCGCTCGGTCGTGGTGCGGAGCTTGGCGATCTCGCGCTCGGCGTCGGCCCGCTTCTCGGCCACCTCGTGGTCGGCGGTGGCGCGCAGCTTGGCGACCTCGCGCTCGGTGGTGCTGGTCAGCTCGTCGGCCTCGCGGCGGGCGGTCGAGCGGATCTCGTCGGCCTCCCGCTCGGCCGTGGTGCGCATCTCATCGCTCTCGCGCGTCGCCTGCGCCCGCTTCTCGGCGGCCTCGGCCTCGGCGGCGGCCCGCATGTCGGCGGCATCAACCTTGGCGGCCGCCTTGATCTCGTTGGCCTCGGACCGGGCGGCCTGGACGAGCTCGGTGGCCTGCTCCTCGGCCAGCCGGAGCAACTGCTCGATGCGGGCGCCGAGACCGGAGTAGGTCGGACGCTCCTGCTCCTGGAGCTGCCGCTGGGAGTCGGACAGATCGCGCTGCAGGGCGGTGGCCTGCTCGCGGGCCTGGCGCAGGTCGGAGTCGAGCTGCTTCAGATGATCGTGCACCTGGTGGCGGTCATAGCCACGGAGGACCACGTCGAACTCGCGTGCGGGGGCGTCCTCGAAGAAGTTGTTGAGCTGGGCGTCGATGTCGGACTGCATGGAGGCTCGATCCTGGGTTGTCGAGACGGCTACACGGGGCCGGACGGAGGGTTCGGGGCAGCCGAGCCGGGAGCCTGTGCCTCGCGGCAGGCTCCCATGTCCGGTGGAAAGCCAGCGTACTCCGCTGCTGCCGAGTCTGAAGCCCCGTCCAAGTTTCTGCGTGACTAGTTACATATGAACGTTTTTTGTGTTTACTGCGGTGTCGGAGCCTGTACCAGCTCCGTGAGCATTCCTCCCACGTCCTTGGGGTGCAGAAACGCGATCTCTGAGCCCATTGATCCGTGTCTCGGGCGCTCGTCGAGGAGTCGTACGCCTTTTGTCCCGATTTCTTCCATTGCCCGCGCCACGTCGGGCACGCCGAACGCCACGTGGTGGACGCCCTCCCCACGCTTGGCCAGGAACTTGCCGACGGGCGAGTCAGGGGAGAGCGGTTCGAGAAGCTGGATGTAGGAGCCGCCGCCCTCGCCGTCGGCGATGTGGAGCATGGCCTCCTTCACGCCCTGCTCCTCGTTCACCTCACGCGCCACCACGGTGAGGTCGAACGTCGAGGAGAACAGCCGGATCTTCTCCTCGAGATCGTTGCAGGCGATCCCTATGTGGTCGATGCGCAGGAACATGTGTGGTCCACCTCCATGGCCAACGGCTTTCCGCCCGTGGGTATGGTGTCAAAGAGCCCCCGGACCGCGCACAGGAGGTCGCCCCATGACTGGTTCCGTCATCGTCGCCGGAGCACGCACGCCGATCGGCAGGCTGCTCGGATCCCTGTCCGGGCTGGCGGCGGTGGACCTCGGTGGCATCGCCATCAAGGCGGCCCTCGAACGCGCGGGCGTCGGGCCCGAGGACGTCGAATACGTGATCATGGGCCAGGTGCTCCAGGCGGGCGCGGGCCAGATCCCCTCCCGGCAGGCCGCAGTCAAGGCCGGCATCCCGATGACGGTCCCGTCCGTCACGATCAACAAGGTCTGCCTGTCGGGCCTCGACGCCATCGCCCTGGCCGACCAGCTCATCCGGGCGGGTGAGTTCGACATCGTGGTGGCCGGTGGCATGGAGTCGATGACCAACGCGCCCCACCTGCTGCCCGGCCTGCGCAAGGGCGTCAAGTACGGCGGCGCCGAGGTGCTCGACTCGATGGCCCACGACGGCCTGTTCTGCGCGTTCGACCAGTGCGCGATGGGCGAGTCCACCGAGCGGCACAACACCCGCCTCGGCATCGGCCGCGAAGAGCAGGACGCCCTGTCGGCCCGCTCCCACCAGCTCGCGGCGGCGGCCACCAAGAACGGCGTCTTCGCGGACGAGATCGTGCCCGTGGAGATCCCGCAGCGGCGCGGCGAGCCCGTGGTCGTCGAGGAGGACGAGGGCGTGCGCGGCGACACCACGGCCGAGACGCTGGCCAGGCTCCGTCCCGCCTTCGCGCCCGACGGCACCATCACGGCCGGGTCGGCCTCGCAGATCTCCGACGGCGCGTGCGCGGTCGTCGTGATGTCGCGGACCAAGGCCGAGGAGCTCGGCCTGCCGTGGCTGGCCGAGATCGGCAGGCACGGCAACGTGGCGGGCCCCGACGCCTCGCTGCAGTCGCAGCCGGCCAACGCCATCAAGCAGGCGCTGCTCAAGCAGGGGCTCACGGTCGCCGACCTCGACCTGATCGAGATCAACGAGGCGTTCGCCAGTGTGGCGCTCCAGTCGGCGAAGGAGCTGGACGTCCCCCTGGACAGGGTCAACGTCAACGGCGGCGGCATCGCGCTCGGCCACCCGATCGGCGCCTCGGGCGCCCGCATCGTCCTGACGCTCGCCCACGAGCTCCGGCGGCGCGGCGGCGGCCTGGGCGCGGCGGGCCTGTGCGGCG
>NZ_QNFZ01000262.1 GCF_003313395.1 Nonomuraea lactucae
CCGCGCCTGGGGCCTGCCGTTGAGCGGCGCACCCGGCCAGCAGCGCCGCCGCCACCAGCGCGGCCAGCGGCGCCGCGCCCCGAGGCACTCCGTGATGTCGTCGCACCAACGCCTCCCACCTCATGTACGGCAGGCGCCCCGGCCATCGACTTGGCCTAGCGCTCGCTTGGTTTTGGTCAGCGTAAATTTGCCCGGAAAGGGTGTCAACGGCCGTCCGGTGACCCGAGCAATCGCTTGCTCGCAATGTGGCGGCCGGGCTAGCGTGGGCGCATGCTGATGCGTGCGGCCGTGCTGACCGGCTTCCACGAGCCGATGGAGATCCGCGAGGTGGAGATCGCCGATCCGGGCCCCGGCGAGGTGCGCGTGCGGATCAAGGCATCCGGCGTGTGCGGCTCGGACCTCAAGGCCATCGACGGCAAGAGCCCCGTCGTCTCCCGGCTCCCGTTCATCCTGGGCCACGAGAGCGCGGGCGTCGTGGAGAGCGTCGGCTCGGGCGTCACCGGCGTCCGGCCGGGCGACCACGTCATCATCGCGATGAACGGCCCGTGCGGCAGGTGCCGGCACTGCGGAGCGGGCCGCTTCCACCTCTGCTCGGGGCCGGCCAGGATGACGGCCATCATGGGCGGCGCGCCGCGCGTCACGCTGGACGGCGAGGAGACCCGCCGCTTCATCGGCATCGGCTCGTTCGCCGAGTACGCGGTGGTCAGCGAGCCCATGTGCGTGAGGATCGCCCCCGACGCCCCCTTCGCCGCCATGTCCCTGCTGGCCTGCGGCGTCGTCACGGGAGTCGGCGCCGTGCTGAACGTGGCCCGCGCGGCCCCCGGCTCCACCGTCCTGGTGGTGGGCTGCGGCGGCGTCGGTCTCAACGTCGTCCAGGGGGCGGTTCTCGCCGGCGCCACGACGATCATCGCGGCCGACGTCGCCGACCGGAAGCTGAAGCTGGCCGAGCGCTTCGGCGCCACGCACACGCTGGTGCCGTCGGACCTGCCGCGCCAGGTGGGCGAGATCGTCAGCGGTGGGGTGGACCACGCGTTCGACGTGACGGGGGTGCCGGGAGTCCTGGCCCAGGCGTTCGCCTCAACCGCACCGGGCGGCACCACCGTCATGGTCGGCAGCCCCCCGGCGGGCCACCCCGTCGAACTGGACCCGGCGCTGCTGTTCTCGTCGCGGCGCCTCGTGGGCACGCAGGGCGGCGACGCCAGGCCCCACCGCGACCTGCCCATGCTCGCCGCCCAGTATCTGCGCGGCCGGCTCGACCTCGACGGCCTCATCACGGAAAGGCTGCCGCTGGACCAGATCAACGAGGCGGTCGCCCACGTGCGCGAGGGCACGGTGGCCCGTACCGTGATCGTCTTCTAGGCAACTCCAACGATCCGCGGGAACGCGTGCGGCGCGGTCAGGTACGGGCCAGGTGCCGGGCCGGCCTCGGAGTCTCGGAAGGCTCCTCCTCGTGTCCTTCCACCGACAGGTTCGGAAGCAGGCGGTCCAGCCAGCGCGGGCACCACCAGTTCGCCCGGCCCAGCAGCACCATCGTGGCGGGCACGAGGAAGCCCCGGATGATCGTCGCGTCCACCGCGATGGCCACCGCCAGCCCCACGCCGAACGTCTTCACCATCGGGTCGGGGTAGGCGATGAACGCCACGAACACCGACACCATGATGAGCGCCGCCGAGGTGATCACCCGTCCGGTCGAGCCCAGCCCCTCGGCGACGGCGCGCGTGTTGTCGCCGTGCCGCAGGTACGCCTGCCGCACGGCCGTCAGGAGGAACACCTCGTAGTCCATCGACAGCCCGAACAGCACCGCGAACAGCATCAGCGGCACGTAGTTCTCGATCGGCACCGAGAAGAAGAACGCCTGCAGGTACGAGGCCCCCAGCGGTGCGTCCATGCCGACGAGCCCGCTCCCCAGGCCGAACGAGAAGACCAGCGCCAGTGCCCCGAACGCCGCCCCGAGCGAGACCAGGTTCATCACCGCCGCCTTGACGGCGACCACCGGGGCGCGGAAGGCGAGCAGCAGGAGCAGCGCGCTGAGCAGCACCACCACGCCGATGACCAGCGGCGTCCGCTCGGACATGCGGTCGCCGGCGTCGGTCAGCGCGGCGACCTCGCCGCCGACGTGCACCTGGACCCCGGGCACCGAGATCGCGCGGACCTCCCGGACCACGCCGGCGGTCCTGTCGTCGCTGGGCGCGTACTCCGGGATCGCCTGGATCAGCACCGAACGCCCCGACTCGTTGAGCTTGGGCTCCGTCACATGCTTCACGCCGTCGACGTCCGCGATCTCGCGCGAGAGCCGCTCCACGACCGGCGCCTCGGCGTCGGCGACCTTCGCGGGCAGCTCGGCGACGACGACCATCGGCCCGTTGCTGCCCGGGCCGAAACCCGTCGCCATCAGCTCGTAGGCCCGCCGGGACGGCGAGTCCTGCGCCGCGTACCCGTCGTCGAGCGGTCCGAGCTTCAACGCCAGCGCGGGAGCGGCCAGCGCGGCGAGCACGACCACGCTGCCGATCAGCACCCGCCACGGGCGCCGCGCCACCCAGGCCCCGAGCCCTGCCCAGCCGGAGGACTCCGGCCGCCGTCCGAGGAAGGGCACCTTGAGCGCGTTGACGCGGTGCCCGAGCAGCCCGAGCTGGGCGGGCACGAGCGTGACGGAGGTCAGCACGGCCATCACGACCGAGATGCCGGTGATCCATCCGAGCGTGCGCAGCAGCGGGAACCCGCCCAGCATGAGCGCGCTCAGCGCGACGATCACTGTGCCGCCCGCGAACACCACGGCCCCGCCCGAGCTCGCCACCGTACGCCGGATCGACTCCTGCACCCCGACCCCCGAGGCCAGGAGCCTGCGGTGCCGCGACAGCAGGAAGAGCGCGTAGTCGATGCCCACGCCCAGCCCGATCATCGTGGCCATGATGCCGGCCTGCTTCGGCACGTCCACCACGTGCCCGAGCAGCCCGATCAGGCCCAGCCCCGCGGCCACGCTGACGAGCGCGGTGAAGACCGGCACCAGCGCCGCGGTGAGCGTTCCGAACGCGAACACCAGCACGAGCAGCGCGCACACCACGCCGGCGATCTCGCTCGGCCCGGTCTTGATCTCCTTGTCGGCCGGGGAGGAGCCGTCCGCGGCCACGACCTCCAGCCCGGCCGCCCGCGCCGGATCCGCGGCCTTCGACACCGCCTGCGTGGTCTCGGCGAGCTTCGTGGTGTCGTGCCCCTCCATGCGCACGGTGATGAGGCCGATCTGCAGGTTGGAGGCGATCCCGCCCTTGCGGTACGGCGTCTCGACCACCTTCACGTGGGGCAGCTCGCGGATCCGGTCCATGGCCCGCTCGACTGCCTGCTTGCGCCGCTCCTCCACGAGGGGACCCTGGGGCGAGTACAGGATGAGCTGGACGGTCCCGCCCTGCGCGTAGCCCGGCCCGAACCCGGAACGCATCAGGTCATGGGCGCGCTGCGCATCGGTGCCGGGAATCGACACGTCGTTGCTCACCGGGCTGCCGAGCGCCAGGCTCCCGCCCATCAGACCCGCCGCCGCGATCACCCACAGCGCGAGCACCGCGAGCCCGTGCCGGGCACACCAGCCGCCCAGGCGTCCCAGTAAGCGCGTCATCGCCTGCCCCCTCCTCGACGCCCGTCCTGTACGGTCGTACAGGGACCTACGATAAAACGGGACACATCCCCAAGGCTGTAGCGAGCACGGAAATGAGACGATGACCACAGCCGACGACACCCGCAGCCGGATCCTGTCCGCCGCCAGAGACCTGTTCGCCGAGCGCGGCTACGCGGCGACCTCACTGGCCGACATCGCGGCGGCCGTTGGCCTCACAAAGACGGCCGTGGCCTACCACTTCCACCCCAAGGACAAGCTGGCCGCCGAACTGCTGGCTCCCTGCGCCGACGATATGCTCACACTGCTGGGCGCCGAGTTCGACGGCCGGCGACCGTTCGTCGAGGCCCTGGTCGGCTTCGTGGTACGGCACCGCGCGGTGATCCGCCTGCTCATGGACGACATCAGCGGAGCCGACAACGCCCCGCCAGGCTCGACCGGCGAGGCCATCAGAACGTTCAGGGACGAGCTCTTCGCCAAGCTCACCGGCCCCGACCCCGATGCCGAGACCATCCTCCGCGGCTGGGCCGTGCTCGGCGCACTCCAGTGGGGCATCGTACAGACGATGGACCTCCCGGAGGGCCAGGTCCACACCACCCTCCTCCAAGCCGCCCTGGCCATCTAAGGGCAAGGCCCTCGCTGCGCTCGGACGCGTTCCCGGGGGCTGCGCCCCAGGTGGGGGACCTACCGGCCCCCCACACCCCCCGGTCCCACACCAGTCCGGCCAGGTATCCAAAGTCACAGCCGAGACCGGGCCAGACACCCGCGGCCCGCGGGAGTGATGTCGTGACTACTCCGCTCCCTGAAGGGAGCGGCTTCTCGCTTTCCTCGATTGAGGTAGGCGACGGACAAGCCCTGCCCGTTTCCGAACAGAAGAACCAAATCAGGGAAGCGATTCCCCTGCCGGGTGAACCCGGCAGTGAAGAACCAAATCAGGGAAGCGATTCCCCTGCCGGGTGAACCCGGCAGTCCCCTCGCTAGCTGAGCCCTGGCGGCTTGATCGGGCATATGGCAACGGTCCGGAGCACCTTCTCGCCAAGGCCTTGCCATGCCCACGTCAGCTATCTACGCTATTTCGTAAATATGGAGAAGCGTAGGAGAGTGCGATGAGCGAGGACAGGTTCGCCGAACTCGAGCGCCGGATCGCTCACCTGGAGAGCCGGGTCGACACCCTTGGCCCGCCGCGACGCCCTCCGGAGTCGCCGACCCTCACCACTGCAGCCACCAGCATGCTTGGCCAGGCGAAGGAGGAGGACAAGCTCGGCACGGTGGGCTACGTCGGAGCCGCACGGCTGGCCGGCGGCGAGAGTCTCTGGGACAGGCAGCATTCTCTCGCCGAGTTGCTGTCGGCCGATTGGGCACCGGTGGCCGACATCCTGGAGTCCCTGGGCAGCCAGCCTCGGCTGGCGCTGCTCGCCGCGCTCGTACGACAGGGCCGGTGCACCACCACCGACCTCCAAGGGTCCCTCGGCGCAGACGGTGAGCAGACCACGAGTGGCCAGCTCTATCACCACCTGCGCGCGCTGCAGAGCGCCAGGCTGATCACGCAACGGCGGCGCGGCGCGTACGAGTTGGCACCTCAGGCCATGATTCAGGTCCTCACCATCCTCGCCGCCGCATTCGACCTGGCCAACGACCCCCCGCTCGGCCCACCAACCGGTCTCCCCACTCCGGAATGACCAAGCGGGCAAAAATGTAGAGGCGAGATCCAGCACATCGCATGGCCGTGATGGACGTCCTGCAGTTGTGCGGCCTGCGGACCTTGACCGGTTGCGTCACCTGGCCTCCCGAGTGCCGATCGAACGTGATCAGCACCATCCAACTGGCAGGAGCGTCCTACGCGCGAACCCGGTGATCGTTTCCGGTCACAGCACTAGATCGGATGGACGCCCGGCGGGAGATCGGCCAACGTATCGATCTCGCACGCCGCCGGAGGGGCCTGTCGCAAGCCGTCCTGTCCGTCCTCGTCGGCCGCTCCGAGAGCTGGCTAAGAGCACCTGCATCCAGCACCCGCTGGGCGGACGAGGTTGTCGGTACACGCGGGGTTGACGCGCGCCGAAAGGCCCGTATCTTTCACATAGGAAAGTTTCCTAAGAATTCTCTCTGTTGCACATCCCGGAGTGAGACCTCAACCGGGCGTACGGAACGTGAAACGGACATCCGTCACCAGTACTAGGAGAGGGTATGAGAAGAACCCTGCGCGCGCTCGCCGCGACCGTGCTCGCGGTGGGAGCCATTACCGTCGGGTCGGGCGTGCTGAGCCCAGCGTCGGCGGGAGTCGGTGACTGTGAGTACGCCCTCGGTCAGAACTCGTTCTCCGCCCGATGCGCGACGAACGGTCCCGCCTACCAGTTCCGCGCGTGGGTCCAGTGCATCAACGGCCGCAGGGACGGCGGATGGATCACGACCAACAGCGGCCAGTGGAGCATGGCGAGCTGCGGACCATGGTGGATCGACCGCCAGAGCTACGGCATGGACGTGCGCCCGCTCCCCTGACGCGGGTACGGCGGCACCGCCACGAGGAGGTCGTCCGAACATGGGGATCCCGTCCGATCCGGATGATCGGACGGGATCCCGTCGACTTCCTTCAGGCCGCTTCAGCAGCCGCGCACCCCTTGACCAGGCAGGTCGGCCTGACGAGGCGGGTCAGCGCAGATTTCGTCCCGGCCGTCGTCACATACCGGTTCCTACCCGCGCTCGAAAGGTGCGGCGGTCCACTGCTGGAAAAGGTTGCCGGTCCTGCAACTGGCGGCGCCCACCTCGGCGTTGCCACGCGCATTGACCTGAGCGCTGGTCACGCACTTCTTCGTCGCGAAGTTCTGGATGGTGAAGATGTCGTCGAAGGCGCCCGGAGCGTTCACCGCCAGCTTGAACGCCCACTTCTGGGTCAGCTTGCCAGGCACGCACCGGGCCACGAACAGCCGATCGGCATTGTCGGTGTCCATGCACACGGTCTGTCCCCGGACGAGCTTCCTGCTGACGAGGTTGCCGCGGTTGATGAAGTTCCACTCCTGCTCGACGTCGTTGTCGCCGCGCGCGGGGCGGCTGAACACCTTGCCCTTACCGCTGCCGCCGACGTCGCCGACCTCCAGTGTGAGGGCCGTGCGGCGGTTGCGGATGCTGAGAGTGCCGGGTGGTGGTGCGGCGGCTGCGGTCGCGGACGTGACGGCGCTGGTCGAGATCTGGGCGGAGGCAGCGGCGGGCGAGGCCATGGCCGTGGTGGCCAGGGCGACGCTCACGACGCCGATCATTGCGCGAGGCAGCGGGGGACGAGTGCCATCCGGCAGAGCTTGCTTCATGATCTTTTCCTTGTTCCGATGGATATGACAGGAGCAGGCGAGGCAGCCGAACCTAGGCACGGGTAGCTCTCACTTCCCAGACCGTTCTGCTCTCAATCTCCGTCCGGTCGACCCCACGGAACCACTCGTTCACCCTCCGCTGCCGATCCCGGCCCGCGCATGTTGGAGCGGGCGGCTCAGCCCGCGCGGACCCCGGCGATGAGAGACTGCGCGATGTCCAGCAGCTGGCTCTGCGATGGTGTCGTGGCCTGCACGTCGATGAAGGCCTCGTGAGCGCCCGACTCGGCCAGGCCGCGCAGGTAGTCGATGATCTGGCTCATGGTCCCGACGTAGGGCACGTGGGCGGGAGGAGCGGGCTCGCCGACGATGACCGGGTTGAGCCGTACCACCATGCGCAGCGCCGATGGGTCGCGGCCGGCCTGTTCAGCGGACTTGAGCGCGGTGCCCCAGAGCGCCTGCAGGTCCGGCGGGGGGAGAGCCACGCCCAGCCAGCCGTCGGCGCGCCTGCCGACGCGTTCGAGCGCCGCCGGGGTGAAACCCGCGAGCAGGATCGGCGGGCGCGGGCGCTGGGCGGGCTTGAGGTCGACGCGGGAAGGGGGGACCGTCCACAGCGGCCCCTTGTGTTCCACCACCTCCTGGCCCCAGAGGGCTTCCAGCAGGTCGAGTGTCTCCTCCAGCCGGGCGCCCCGCCCTTGCCAGGGCACCCCGGCCGCCGTGTACTCGTCCCGCAGCCAGCACAGCCCGAGGCCCACCTCCAGCCGTCCCCCGCTGAGCAGGTCCAGCGAGGCCAGAGTGCGGGCGAGCACGACGGGCGGCTGCCACAGGGCGTTGAGCGTGCTGGTCCCCAGCCGGACCCTTTCCGTGCTGGTCGCCGCCAGGGTCAGCGCCGACAACGGGTCGAAGAACGTCGCGAAGGCCGGGGGCATCGTGCCGTCCCCGTCGGGATAGGGGTCACTGGGTGCCAGTGGGGCAAGGATGCGGTCCGCCGCCCACAGACTGTCGTAGCCCATCTCCTCCAAGCTCGCGGCGGCGCCGCGGATGAAATCCGGGTCGGCGAAGGCGCCGTATTGAGGCACCGCGAAACCGATACGCATGCGGGGTTCCTTAGCGATGAACGTAGAATGTCGGGCTCGTGGTTCACGAGCTGTGGAATACGCGAACCAGGATGAGCCGGCAGGGTGGCCACAACACAGACCAATTCCTGTCCACTCTACGACCGTGCCGCCGCGCGGCCCTCCACTCGCCGGAACGTCAGCCGACAGAGGTGACGTGGAAACGCACTCGATCCCCGATCCAGAGCACCTGGAAATGCTCCAACGGCATGTTCTCCGCCGTAAAGGACGTGCCCGTGACAAGGGCGAGCCCACTGTCCACCCGAATTCCCAGCTGCGCGGCCTCGGTCGGTGTCGCGCGGACGAACTCGATCGTGTTCTCGCTCTTGACGGCCTCCAGGCCGTAGCCGTCGGCAAGGAAGCGCTTCATCGGCCCGTCGAGGCCTTTGGCGTCCTCTATGCCGGGAACGAGCGAGGCCAGGAACCATGACCGATAGATCGCCGCGGGCGCCCCGTTGATGTAAACCCTCCGGACGACAGCCGAAACCGGCCCGCGCCGGCCGAGAGCATCGCTGATCCGCTCGCTGGGACGGTCGTCGGTGACGGCCGACAGCACATCGCTGGAAATCTGGAATCCCCGGGACTTGATGTTCACGTCGTACGAGCCAGAGGTCAGATTCATGTCCCAGACGACAGGCATTTTGCGGCCGATGACGAATGCGCCACGGCCGCGACGCAGCTCGATCAGATCGTCTTTCGCGAGTTGGGCGAGTGCCTGCCGGACGGTCATTCGAGTGACCCCGTACAGCTCGGCGAGAGCGATCTCGCTCGGCAGTTTCTCCCCCGGCTGCCAGGCCTCCATCTCGATTTTGCGCTCGATATCGCCGGCGATCTGGAAATAAACCGGCACGGGCGACTGACGATCGATCACTGACACAGCGACATCCTACCCTTCATGGCCCTGGCGGACGGTTCGGAATGGCCGGGCAGTCAACGGAGGGCGGCCTCGGTGAAATGACGTTTGTCGTGCCCAGGTGACTCCACGTGGGAAAGACCGTTCGACACGATGGTGTGGAGCATGCGCAGAAACCCGAGCTGCGCGTCGAGGGCCACGCCGTCATCGCTGAGGGTGGGGCGTGACGTCGTGCCGTCGAAGGAGCCCGCGGCCACGACGGCACGCAGGGTGGTCTCCAACTCCTCCTCCGTCAGGAGGAGGTCGGGGCGCCGCTCCATGAAGGCGAGCAGGGCGGCCGTTCCGTAGGCTCCCCAGTCGGATATGGCGGCGACAACCAGCGCGTCGACCGTCACCGCGGCGGCCATGCCGTCTTCACAGGGGCAGAGGCACCTGGCGCCGGAAGGGAGCAGGGCGCGCACGGTCCCCTGGATGTTGCCGAAGCCGACCTCATTGCCGCCGTCACCGATCCCGGCCGTGAAGATGTCCCGTTCCCGGGCCTTCTGGAAGATGAGCGCCGGATTGCTGTGCGAGGCCGAGCAGTCGATTCCGGCCACCGAATGCATGACGCCGTGCAGGTTCGGGCTGAGCTTCTCGATGGCGATCACAGCGGCGGGTTCGTACGCGTTCAGGATCCGGTCCGACTCGGCCTCCCACACCACGTCATCCTCGGTGGACGGGATGAACGTGACGGCATGCGGATAGCGGGTCTCCGACTCGTGCCGGAAGTTGAGACCACAGCCCGCCAGAGCGACCCGGACGGAGTCGTCGATCCTCCGCTCCCCGACGATGATCACCTGGTAGCCCAGTCCGAGATGAAGGGCCTTGGCGAGTGCGGCCGCCCCGGGTATTCCGTCCACCTCTCCGCGGGGCAGGACGGGCGGGCCACCGGCTCCGGTCACGATGACGACGTGACGGCCGGACTGCGAGTGTTCCAGCAATTTGCCGGCGAGTGCGTACGTCAGCGGTTCTCCGGCCTGGGTCCTGGCGGCGTCGTAGAGATGGTGGACGTAACCCCGAGGCAGGTTGCCCGAGGCCGCCCGCATCTCGACCGTGCAGAGCCGGTCGATGTTCTCCGCGATGGTTGTCGGCATGCCACTTCCTATTCGGCTCTCGCCTTCACCGGTGATCGAGTGAAGGGCTGTAGATTTCCGGCCGGCGGTTGGCGAACGGGTTCAGCTCGGTGCGCGCCGCCCGGATCAGGGTGCGATCCAGCTCCATGACCACAAGGGCCTCCTCATGGCGAGGCGCTTCGGCCAGGGTCGCTCCTGTGGGGCCCACCAGGCGGCTGCCCCCGAAGAAGCTGGCGTCGCCTTGATCGCCCACGATCGACGCGTGCAGGTACGGAACGCTGTTCTCCATCGCCCGCGCGTAGAGCAGATGGTCCCAGCGCTCCTCGTTCGCCGGATCGGTGTAGGGCGCCGACAGGTTGATGATCAGCTCGGCGCCCTGCATGGCCAGGGTCCGGGCCGACTCGGGGAAGAACACGTCGTAGCAGATCTCCAGCCCGAGGACTCCGTGCGGTGTGCCGAACACGGGAAGGCTCGACCCGGGCGCGAACCACGCTCTCTCGATCGCCGCGACACCGGCCTCCGTTTCGACGGTGGCGAGGTGAACCTTGTTGTAGACGCCCACGAGCTCGTGGGGGCCGATCAGCAGGGCGCTGTTGTAGACCGAGCCGGGATAGGGGCCCTTGTCGGTCACCGCCCCCATGACGATGTGGACGTCGTGATCGGCGGCGGCGACCGCGAGCCGAGCGACGTACTGGTCGTGGATCGACTCGCCGATCGCGTGTCGTGCCGCTGAACGACCTGACATGTAGCCGGTCAGAAAGCACTCGCCGAACACGACGATCTGGGCGCCCTCCGCGGCCAGAACACGGATGGCGCGCATGGCGGCCTCGAGGTTCGCCGGCCGCGGGTCGGCGTCAGCCGACGCCACGACGGAGGCGAGCTGGGCCACACCCAGGCGAACGCGGTTCACAGTGACTCCTTGGACGAACGTGTTGGGCCTGCGCCGAAGTAGGCCGCGGCGAGACGGTCGCCGCTCAGCAGGTGGTCCTTCGCTCCCTCCGCGATGATGCGGCCGGACACCAGCACATACGTGTGATCGGCCAGGTCGACGGCTCGCGTGGCGTTCTGCTCCACCAACAGCACGGTGACGCCGTCCGCGCGGAGCCCGTGGATGACGTCGAAGATCTCGTCGACCATCTGTGGGGAGAGACCGAGAGAGGGCTCGTCCAGGATCAGCAGGCGGGGGGCCGTGAGCAGCGCACGCGCGATGACGAGTTGCTGCTGCTCCCCGCCGGAGAGCCCCGCGGCCGACATGCGGAGTCTCGCGCGGAGGACCGGGAACCGATCGAGCACGCTCGACAAGGCTCCGTCCCCGGCGGCCACGCCGGCGGCTCGCAGGCCCAGCCGCAGATTCTCGGCGACCGTGAGTGAGCCGAAAACGCCCCTGCCCTCCGGCACCAGGGCGATTCCAAGCCGGGCGATCCGTTCGGTGGGCATTCCGCGGATGTCCCGCGCCCCGAAGCGCACGGTTCCCGCGGTGACCCTCACCACGTTCATGATGGCTTTCAGCAGGGTGGACTTGCCTGCGCCGTTGGGACCGACCACGGCGATCGTCTTTCCGTCGGGTATCTGGAGACTCACGCCGTGCAGGACGGAGTTCGCGCGATAGCCCGCGACGAGCCCGGAGACGTCAAGCATGCGCATTCCCGGACGACGATCCAAGATATGCGGTGAGCACTGCGGGATCCCTTCTTATCTCGTCAGGGGAGCCGACGGCGATGGTGCGGCCATGGTTCAGGACCTGCACCCTGTGGCACAGGCTCATGATCACCTTCATGTCGTGCTCGATGATCATCATGCCGATCTCCATGTTCTCGGAGATGGCGCTCAGCAGGCGGCTGAGCTGGTCCGACTCCACTTCGTTGAGGCCGGCGGCGGGTTCGTCGATCAGCAAGGCGCTCGGCTGCGCGGCCACGGCGCGAAGGAGCCCGACGATCCGCTGAGTGCCGGCTGAGAGCCGTTCACCCGGTGTCATGCGCAGTGCGGTGACCTCGCCGTACTCGAGCAGTTCGTCGGCCCGGCTCTCAGCCCGTCGCCGGCTGCCCAGCCGGGGCAGCGCCGAGACGACCAGGTTCTCCCGGACGGTGAGCCTGCCGAAGATCCGGGCGCCCTGAAAGGTGCGCACCAGCCCGCGGCGGCTTCGCTGGGCCGCCGACAGCCGGGTGATGTCATGGCCGTCGAGGAAGACCCGCCCTGTGTCCGGGCGGTCGAAGCCGGTGACGAGATTCACCAAGGTCGTCTTGCCCGCGCCGTTGGGTCCGATCAGGCCGAGGATCTCACCGGTCCGCACGCTCAGGTCCACGTCGTCGACCGCGGTCACTCCGGCGAACCGCCTCACCAGACCGGTGGCACTCAGGATGTCCTCTGTCACCGGGATTCCCCCCTCCGGGCGAACACCAGTTCCGCGGTCCCCATCAACCCGAGAGGGCGTAGCAGCAACGTGAGAAGCATGGCGGCCGACATCCCGATCTCGACCGCGCCGGTGTATTGGGTCGCCTGTTCGACGACCTTGAGGCCCTCACGCAGGAGGGTGATCGACAGGACGCCCAGGACCGCCCCCGTCAAGCTGAGCCGTCCGCCGACGACCAGCATGGTGACGAATCCGAACGTGGCGACGAGAAAGAACGAGCTCGGGCTGAACGAGCCGGACGCCTGGGCGTACATGCCGCCTGAGAGCCCGCACACGAAGGCCGACACCACGAAGCTGATGTGCCGCTCCCGCGCGATGGCGACCCCCAGCGATTGAGCGGCGACGTCATCCTCCCGAGCGGCGCGCAGGGCGAGCCCATGACCGCTCTGCTGGTACGTCCACACGATGAGCAGGGCGACCGCCGACCAGGCCAGCGCATGTGTGAGGGAGAGGCCCTGCGCGACCGAGGACACCCCGGTCGAGCCGCCGGTGATCGCATCGAGATTGTTGGCCAGGTTGTAGACGATGTTCAGCAGCGCGAACGTGCCCAGTGACGCGGCCAGCCCGTTCAGTCTCATCAGCGGTATGCCGACCAGTGCCGCCACCAGAGCCGCGAGCAGGCCTCCCGCCACGAGAGCCAGCGGAGCCGGCAGAGCGATCTCCGGCATTCCCGGGAAGAGGATCTTCTTGGTGGCCTCCGGAATGGTGGTGATGGCCGTCGTGTACGCCCCGATGGCCATGAACGCGACATGGCCGAACGAGAAGATCCCGGAGTTGCCCGCGAAGCTCTGCATGCCCACCACGAAGACGACTCCGACGAGCGCCAGAACGGTGACGGCGGCGTACTGGGGAAGCGCGAGGGTGACCACCCCGCAGACCAGCGTCAGCAGCAGGGCCAGAGCGGGCACGGTCGACCAGTGCGCAGGATCGGCGGCCACCGACGGCCGTGCGCGCTTGATGACGGCAGTCATTAGATTCTCACCCTCGCAGCATGGCCTCGCAGGATTCCCTCCGGTCGCAGCAGCAGGATCAGCACGACGACCAGGAAGATGAAGGCGTCACGGAACTGCCGCAGTCCGAGCGGCAGCAGCGCCTGCGAGGTGACGGATATCAGACCGAGCGCGTAGGCGCCGAGCACGGCTCCGGGAAGACTGCCCATGCCGCCGACGATGACGGCGATGAACGCGAACAGCATGGTGGTCGTGCCGAAGGTCGGCTCCACGAGTCCCCGTTGCGCGGCGAGAACGATGCTCGTCGCGGCGGCGAACACGCCGGAGATCGCGAACGCCGTGCCGATCACCTGATTGGCCTTCACGCCGAGCAGTCGGGCGACGGTGAAGTTCTCCGCGGCGGCCCGCAGCTCCACGCCGTGGCGAGTCTTCATGAAGGCCATGAGGCTCACCAGCAGCGTGACGGTTACCGCCACGGTGATGATGTCCAGCCATCGGATGTTCAGGCCGCCGATGTGCATGACGCCCGTGATCGAGGGAGGGAACACCCGCACACTGCGTCCCAGCGAACCGAAGAGCAGGACGGCCAGGCTCTGCAGGAGGAAACTGACGGCGAACGAGGTCACGAGCATCGTCTCGGGATCGGCATTCCTGACCGGCCTGAAGGCGATGCGCTCCGTGGCGACGGCCAGGAATCCCACGATGATCACCGATGAGAGCAGGGCGGCCCAGACCGGGATATCGCCGGCGACGACCAGGACGTACCCGCCCACCATCATGAATTCGCCATGGGCGAAGTTGATGAGACGCATGACGCCGAACGTCAGGGCGATGCCCAGGGCGCACAGGGCATAGAGGCTGCCCTGGCTGAGCACGTCGATGAGATACTGCACCGTCGGCCTACTCGGCGAAGAGCGGGGGAGCCTTCTTCAGGCTCCGCAGCCCGTCGGTCTTCCACTTGCCCTGGTCGAGCACCAGCATCCGCGCGGGCCGTCGGACGTCGATGTGCGTGTCCTTGGTGAAGGAGACCGGGATCAGCAGCTGCTTGTCGGTGAACTTGTTCATCGCTTCGGCCATGTCCGCGCCCTTGGTCGAACCGGACTCCTTGGCGGCCTGGACGATGGCCTGAACCGCGGCGTAGGCGAGCACGGGATACATGTTCTGCGGCTGGCTCCCGGTCTTCTCCTTGTAGCGTTCCACGAAGCGCCGGACCTCCTCCGCGGGATCGTCCCCCCACACCGACGCCGAGACCGGCAGGGCCACGCCGGAAAGCTCAGGCATCGACTTCTCGAACCAGTAGGTCCCGTCCATGCCGCTGTTCGTGAGAATCAGGGAGTCGATGCCGGCCGAGCGCAACTGCCCCAGCGCCACGGCACCGCCGGGCGCGTACGAGCAGAACGCGATGACGTCCGGAGTCTTGGGCAGGCTCTTCATGCGGGTTATCTGCGGGCTGATCGACGCGTCGCCGTTCTTGAACGTGTCCTGCCCGGCCAGCACGCCGCCGAGTTCCCGCCAGCGCGTCTGGAAACCGCGGCACTGGTCCTTGTTGTAGTCGGTGGTGTCATCGAGCAGGACGTACGCGCTTCGCGCCGCGCGCTTCTCGTACGCCCATTCGGCGGTCAGCGCTCCGTCACCCGCTCCGGATGTCCCCATGGTGAAGGCGAGCGGGCCGATGCCCTGAACGCCGAACTTCGGGGAACCGGCTCCGACCGAGACGGCGACGACACCGGCCGCCTGGGCCGCCCTCGCGGCGCCCCCGCCGAAGTTGTAGTCGGCTGTCACCAGGAGCGCGCCCGCGCCCTTCGCCAGCAGGGCCTGCCCGGCGGGCCCGCCCTGGTCGATGTCGGACTTGGTGTCCTGAGTGATCAGCTCGACGCGCTTGCCGTTGAGGCCGCCGTCACGGTTGATGTCCTCGACGGCCATCTTGGCCGCTTCGAGCGCGGGCTTCTCGAAGCCCTCCAGCATCCCGGAGAGGCCTCCGGCGTAGCCGATGACGAAGGCGGTCGCCCCGGACGGGGAGGCGCCGCCCGCGCCGGGAGATCCGCAGGCGGCCAGCAAGAGAAGCGCGGTCGTCGCGGAAACGGTCAGCGCAGATCGGCGTGTACGCAGTGACATGGCACCCTCCAGGAGCAAGTGACGGAGAGCATATGTCTATACTCCTATACAATTCAAGGGAGCAGACGGGATTTCTCCGTGCGGCGGCCTCCGGTGCGCAGCAGCGCTGCCACGGCCAGCAGGATGAGCAGGCAGATGGCCGCCAGGACCCACACGACGTCGTGGAAGGCGGAGTCGTAGGCGCTGATCAGGAAGCCGGTGAACGGCCCGCGCAGCAGAGGGGCCACCGCCCGGGTGGCGCTGTCCAGGTCGCCGGCCGCGACGTCGCCTGCCACGCCGGCCGGATCGCCCGTCGCGGCGAAGGCGCCGATACCGGCGCTGACGGCCGAGGACAGGAACGTGGCCAGCAGCGAACCGTACGCCGCGACGGCGACGGCCTCACTGCCCAGCCGCAGGGTGTTGAGCAGCCCGGCGGCCATGCCGGCCTTCTCGGGCGCGACCATCTCCAGCGCGGCGCCGTCGACGAGCCCCGCTGTCAGCGCCATGCCGACGCCGGTGAGCAGCATCGGCAGCGCGGCGGCGGCGACCGGCATGTGCGCGCCGAAGAGGGTGAAGCAGGTCACGCCGACGACCAGCAGAAGGAGGCTGGCGTAGATGACGGCGAGCACGGGAACGCCTCGCGAGACCAGCTTCGCGGCGATCAGCGGGCAGATGAGCATGGGCGCCGTGAGCAGCACCATGAGCAGCCCGGCCATGCTGCCGCTGTGTCCGCCGACCGTGGTGAGGTAGGTGGGCAGGTACGTCAGCATGGTGATGAACCCGAAGGAGCCCGCGACGGGCACCAGGGACAGGGCCAGGAAGCGGCGGTTGGCCAGCAGGCTCAGGTCGAGCACGGGGTTGTCGCGGCGGCGTTCGACGGCGACGAAGAGGGCGAGCACGACGGCGGCCCCGGCCAGGAGGCCCACAACCGCCGGGCTGGTCCACTCCCACTGCGAGCCCTGGACGATGCCGCAGGTCAGCAGCAGCATGGCGAGGATGAACAGAGCGCTGCCGAGCACGTCGACAGGCGCGCCGCCCCGCTGCGGCTCTGGGACGACGCGGCCCATGGCGCGCAGGAACAGGAGCACGCCGCCCAGCGCGAGGGCGTGCACTGCGAAGATCCAGCGCCACCCGAGGCCATCCACCAGGAGACCGGACAGCGAGGGTCCGAAGGAGATGCCGACTCCCGCCACCGTTCCGAACAAGGCGAAAGCCCTGGTGCGGGCCTGGCCGTTGAAGACGGTGGAGACGATGGCGCTGCCGCAGGAGAAGATCGCGGCACCGCCGATGCCCGCCAGGCCCCGGGCGACGTCGAGGATCACGATGTCCGTTGCCGACGTGCTGATCACGGAGGCGACGGCGAAGATGCCGGCGCCCAGGCCGAAGGCCCGGACACGGCCGATGACGTCGGCGATGGAGCCCCACACCAGGGTGAAGCAGGCGAAGGTGACGTTGAACCCGTTGACCACCCACTGCAGTGGCACGAGCCCGGCACCTGTGTCGGCGCCGATGAAGGGCAGGGCCAGGGCGGTGCCGGACACGGAGGTGGGCACGACGAAGACGGCCACCAGAACCGCCGTCAGAACCAAGGTCGTCCGGACTGGCGGCGCCGACCCCTGATCGGCAGGGCCGGAGGCCGGTCCATCGTCGAGGGCGGACTTGGGCGGAGAGGACATGCTGAGGCCTTGTCTGGAAAGCCCGTGCGCGGGCGTCGATGTGATGATCTCGGCCCTGAGCTTGTGCCAGACGTTCCCGTTACAGCCACTTCTCTTGCCGTTCCGGCAAAGGAGCCGCCTCTTCCTTCAGCCCGCCGAACAGCCTGCCCTCACTGTGACGGGCGGTGGAGTCCTCACGCCCGCCTGGGCACCGCTCCGGTCACGGTGGTGCCTCCGCCCTGCACGCTGTTGACCGACAGCCTGCCGCCCACCTCGGTGAAGGCGGCGCGCATCCGCACGATGCCGGACCCGGCCTCCACCAGGTCGAACCCGTGCCCGTCGTCGCTGACGGTCATGAGCAGCCCGCCCTCGCCCACGGTCAACGCGATGGACACGGTGCGGGCGCCGCTGTGGTGCTCGACGTTGGCGAGGGCCTCGCGGAGCGCGGTCAGGACGGCCTGCGTGACGCGCGCCGGGACGTCGGCGGCGGGCAGGGCCCATGTCTCCACGCGGATGCCGGTGCACCCCGACCATTGCGCGAGGTGGCTCTCGACGGCCTCGGCGAGGCCGGACTCCCCTCGCATGCGGGTCTCTTCCAACGATCCAACTCGCTTTCCCCCGGACGCGACCAGTATCAGGTTGCCGCCGCTGGCAGACGCGCCGGTCACCGCGCGGGACAACAGGCTAGGGGCGCCGCCGTCAGCAGGACACGCTTCACGGTCTTCTCCTCGATCCGATGGGCTGTGGCGGCCCGTTCGCCTTGCCCGTCAGCAAGCACGTTCGAACCTAGGCACGGGCATTGTCCACTTCACAGCCCTATTCCTGACCAATCTCGCCGAGGGTCAGGAGTACCGCTCTAGGTGCGGTCGTCGCTCGTCGCGGTCGGCTGGGGTGACTCCGTGGCCGGAGGTTCTGAGGGTTCGGTGGGGTCCGGGTCGGTCTGTGCCAGGACTCCGACCGTGATGGCCACGGACGTGCCCGGCTTCCCGCAGGTCCCTGCCGCGACGCTCTGGGCCAGCACCGCGCCCGCCTGCGCCTCGTCGGTCACGGCCCTCGCCTGCTGTGTCACGGTGAACCCGGCGGCGCGCAGCACGGTGCGGGCCGCCGGCCCGGAACGGCCCACGACCGCGGGCACGGCCGCGCCCTCGCGTGAGACGACGAACGCGACCTTCGCGCCGCCGGAGGTCCGGGTGCCCGCCGCCGGCCTGCTCGACAACACCTGACCGTCGGGGCGGGAGGAGCAGGAGGTGGTGACCGAGCCCGCGGCGAGCCCGGCGCTCGTCAGGGCGGACTGCGCCGCCGCGCGCTGGAGCCCGGTGACCGCCGGGACCACCAGCCCGGCCGACACCCGCAGCGCGACCGCGCTGCCCTTCGGCACCGAGGCTCCCGAGCCGGGCTGGCTGCCCAGCACCTGGCCGATCCTCTTCGAGGAGTCCACCTGGGTGACCGTGCCCGCCACCAGCCCGGCCCTCTTGAGCGCCGCGGTCGCGGCGGGCCGGTCCAGACCGTCCAGGACCGGGACGCGCACGCCGACTTCCGTCCTCGCGGGCGGGCCCGCGGACGGCTCGACCGTCTCCGGGCTCTCCCTGCCCTCCTGGGTCGCGAGGCCGCCCTCCCCCGGGACGGAGTCGCCGGGGCCGGCGGTGACGACGGTGGGCCCGGTGGCGGCCTGCGGCGGGCCGTCCTGCCGCAGGCCCGGAACGACCACGGTGACCAGCACGGCCGTGCTCACCAGCAGGGCCGCCGAGACGGCGAGCCCGGCGCGATTGACCGCCCGCCCGGTCCGCCGCGCCCGCGATGCGGGCAGACGGTAGCCCCTGGATGCGCCCGTCGCCTCGGGCTCCGCCACCGGAGCCCCCACCAGCACCGGACCGTGCCACACCGCGGGCTCGGGCCACGACTCCGGCTGGAAGGGGCCCGTCGCCTCAAGCGGGGTCGCGGGGTCCCGGGACGGGACGCGCAGGATGTGCGGCGGCGGTGAGCGCAGCACCTCCGCCGGCACGGCCTCCGCGTCCCCCAGCAGTTGCAGGAGCAGCTCTCTGCTGCTCGGCCGGTTGCGCGGGTCCTTGTCCAGGCAGGTCTCGACGAGCTCGCGCAACCGCCCGTCCAGCCGGCCCATCTCGGGCGGCGCGGTGAGGATGCGGTGCAGCACCGGCGCCACCGAGTCCTGCCCGAACGGCGCCGAGGCGTTGGCCGCGAAGCACATGGTGGCGCCCCACGAGAACACGTCGGCCGCCCTGGTGACCGCCGAGGCGGTGATCTGCTCGGGCGCCATGTAGGCGGGGGTGCCCACTCCCCTGCCGCTCACGGTGGCCGCCGCGTCCAGCGCCCTGGCCAGCCCGAAGTCGATGACGCGCGGCCCGTCGAAGCCGAGGAGCACGTTCTGCGGCTTGAAGTCCCGGTGCACGATGCCCGCCCGGTGGATCGCCGCGAGCGCCGTCGCGGTGCTCACCGCGAGCCGTTCCAGTGCCGCGCCGGAGCGCGGCCCGGTGAGCGCGACGTGCCGCTGCAGCGACGGCCCGTCGACGTACTCGCTCACGATGTACGGCCGGCCCTCGTCGAACCCGGCCTCGACCACCTGGGCGGTGCAGAACCTGGCCACATGCTTGGCCAGCTCCACCTCCCGCAGGAACGCCGCCCTCTCGTCCCCCACCGGCCCATGCAGCAGCTTGACCGCGTACGTGTCCTCGCCCCTCGTCCCGAGGTACACCACGCCCTGGCCGCCCTCGCCAAGACGCCCGGACAGCTCGTACGCCCCGAGTCGCCGCGGGTCCCCCGTTCTGAGCGGCTGCGCCGTTGGCACGGGGCGCCTCCCCTCGCCGCCACCCCACTTCACCCTCCACTGAAGGCAACCTGGGCGTGACAGTCAACGGTGACCAGGGTGATCGCAGCCGGACCGTGACACACCGGCCCTGGCCAGGGCTGAAACCCTCTCCGGCCAGGTGACATCCATGGCACCCGGCGGTGTCACCATGCTGACCCCCGGACTGCCCTGGAAGCGAGCGCGTCAGGTGAGCCGGGCGTACTTGTCGAGCACCGGCAGCACCACGTCGGCCGGACCGCTGGGCAGGCTGGCCACGGTCTCCTCGATGCCGAGCTCGGCGTAGTAGTCGAGCTTCTCCCTCGTCGGCAGCGTGCCGAACGGGATCACGCGGGCCATCGGCCGCCCGGCCTTCTCGCACGCCTCCCGCAGGGCGGGCAGCGCCGCCTTGACGCCTCGGCCACCGATCGGCATCCAGCCGTCGGCGTACTCGGCGACGTGGGCGAACATCTTGGGCCCGGCCGCTCCGCCGATGTAGACGGGCGGGCCGGAGATCGGCTTGGGCCACGACCAGGACGGCTCGAAGCCCGCGCGGGAGCCGTCGGCGGACGCGTCGAAGCGGGCCACGTCGTCGCGCCACAGCGCCCGCATCGCCAGCACGTGGTCGCGCGTCACCTGGCGGCGCGTGCGGTACGGGACGCCGTGGTCGGCCATCTCCTCGACGTTCCATCCGAACCCGATGCCGAGCACCACGCGCCCGCCCGAGAGGTGGTCGAGCGTGGCGACGGCCTTGGCGGTGACGATCGGATCGCGCTGCGCGGCGAGCAGGATGCCGGTGCCGACCCGCAACCTCTCGGTCACGGCGGCGGCGTAGGCGAGCGCGACCAGCGGGTCGAGCGTGCGCCTGTACTCCTCCGGCAGCGCGTCCTGCCCGGTCGGCGGCGGCGTGCGCCGGGAGACCGGGATGTGCGTGTGCTCGGGGACGTAGAGCGAGGCGAGCCCGCGCTCCTCCGCCGCCCTGGCCAGCTCGTGGACCGGCATCGCCAGGTCCGTCGTGAACATCGTGACCCCGAGTCGCATGCGCACCGCCCTTAGGTCAACCAAGCGATTGCTCGGCTATGATTTCTAGAGTAGCTTGCCGCACAGAGACGCGCCCCGTGGAAAGAGGTCTGCCGGTGAAGTTTTCCATCTTCCTGAATCCGCAGATTCCAGGCTCCGGATACGCGGCTGAGGAGAACGCCAGGGCCAAGCGCCCCATTGGGCGGGACACCGAGTCGTACCAGCGGCTGCTGCGCGAGGTGCGGGAGATCGCCGTGCACGCCGACCAGATCGGGTTCGACGCGTTGATGATGACCGAGCACCATTTCCATTCCGAGGGGATGGAGTTCTCGGTCAACCCGCTGATGTTCCTCACCGACCTGGCCGCCAGGACCGAGCGCATCCTGCTCGCGCCGCTGGGCCTGGTGCTGCCCGCCTGGGACCCGATCCGGGCGGCCGAGGACGTGGCGCTGCTGGACCAGTTCTCCAGGGGGCGGCTGCGGCTGGGCGTCGCGCGGGGCTACCAGAACCGGTGGATGAACGTGCTCGGCCAGCGCTGGCACGCGGCGGCGGCCCGCTCCGACGGGTCGGCGTCCGACACCCGCAACTTCGACGTCTTCGGCGAGGTGCTGAAGATCATGAAGCTGGCGTGGACCGAGGAGACGCTCCGCTACAAGTCGGACGTCCTGGACTACGAGGTGCCCCACCCCTACGACGGCATCGAGGGCTGGCCCGCCCAGGAGTGGACCCGGACCTTCGGCGCGCCGGGCGAGCTGGACGAGGAGGGCAGGGTGCGGGCGGTCTCGGTCTGCCCCAGGCCGTACCAGAAGCCCTACCCCGAGCTGTGGCAGCCGTTCACCATCTCCGACCGCTCGGTCATCAGGGCCGCGCAGGAGGACATCCTGCCCTGGATGTTCACCCCCAACCCGGACGACCACGCCGCCAAGGCCAAGCTCTACCAGGAGGAGTCCGCCAAGCACGGCCGCGACTACAGGCTCGGCGAGCACACCGGCATCCTCAAGATCGTCGGCATCGCGGACACCACCGCGGAGGCGATCGACACCTTCGGCCGGAGCATCCCCAAGGACTTCGCCGCGTTCTTCGGGCCGTTCGGCTACCTGGAGGTGCTGCGCAAGAAGGAGGACGAGAAGCACAAGCCCATCTCCCCGGAGAAGGGCGACGCCAAGCGCATGAACGACGTGGAGATGGCGCTCTTCGGCACCCCCGACGACGTCAAGCGCGGCATCCAGCGGATGCTCGACCGGATGCCGGACCTGGAGTGGTTCGGCCTCTACATGCAGGGCCAGCAGGGCGTGCTGCCGCTCGACACGGTCAAGCGCAACCTCGAACTGTTCGCCACCAAGGTCATCCCGGAGTTCCAGTGAGATTCTGGCTCGGCGCCTCGTTCGCGGACACGGACCAGTTCGTCGAGCTCGCCAAGGTGGCCGAGCGGTGCGGGTTCGACACTCTGACGCTCTCCGACCACCTCTTCTACGCCGACTTCGCCTCGCCGTACCCCTACTCGAAGTCGGGCCGGCCGCGCTGGGACGCGCGGACGCACTGGCCGGACGTGTGGGTGACGATCGGGGCGATGGCCGCGGTGACCAGCAGGCTGCGCTTCTCCCCGAACGTCTACATCGCCCCGGCTCGCGACCTGTTCACCGTCGCCAAGCAGGTGTCCACGGCCGCGGTGCTGTCGGGCGACCGGGTCACGTTCGGGGTCGGCGTCGGGTGGTGCAAGGAGGAGTTCACCGCCACCGGGCAGGACTTCCACACCCGTGGGCGCCGGCTCGACGCGATGCTCCCCGTGCTGCGGGAGCTGTGGTCCGGCCGCGCGGTCACGCTCGACGGCCTTCCGGAGCTGTCCATCGCGCCCACCCCCGCCCGGCCCGTGCCCGTGCTGGTCGGCGGCGACAGCCCGGCGGCGCTCGGGCGCGCGGCGCG
>NZ_QNFZ01000248.1 GCF_003313395.1 Nonomuraea lactucae
AGCCCGCCGTCGCCCAGTTGGCGGGCCCCGGCGCTGGGCGCCCCGGGGGCCTCGGCCGGCGCGGCACGCTCCGCTACGCGCTGTCCAAGGCGGGCGGGGCGCTGCTCAGCATCGCGATGGTGATCGTCGGCACGTTCTTCGTGTTCCGGCTGCTGCCCGGCGACCCGGTGCGCAACCTGGCGCAGGGCCGCAACATGACCCCGGCCCAGCTCGACCTCGAACGGCGCCGGCTCGGCCTGGACAAGCCGCTGCTCGACCAGTTCCTCGACTTCGTCGGCCGGACGCTCCGGTTCGACCTGGGCATCTCGTACGAGTACAAGCGGCCCGTGCTCGACCTCATCGGCGAGCGGTTCGGCGCGACGCTGCTGCTCGCCGGTACGGGCCTGGTCATCGCGGTCAGCCTCGGCATCTGGCAGGGCGCGCGGGCGGGCTGGCGGCACGGCTCCCGGTTCGACCGCGTCTCCACCGGGGTCTCGCTGGTGCTCTGGTCGGTGCCGACGTTCTGGCTCGGCCTGCTGCTGATGATGGTGTTCGGCGTCGGCATCGGGCCGATCCCCGCCCTCCTCCCCTTCCGGGGCATCGAGAGCGTGGACGCGCCCGACGGGTTCGCGTACGTCCTGGACGTGGCGCAGCACATGGTGCTGCCGTGCCTCACCCTGGTAGCGGTGATCTACGCCCAGTACCTGCTGGTCATGCGCTCCTCGCTGCTGGACGAGGTCAGCCAGGACTACGTGAACGTGGCGCGCGCCAAGGGCCTGCGCGACGACGAGGTGAGGCGGCGCCACGCGGTGCCGAACGCGCTGCTGCCCACGGTGACGCTGGTCTTCATGCGGATCGGCTTCATCGTCGGCGGGGCCGTCACCGTCGAGTACATCTACACCTGGCCCGGGCTCGGGCAGCTCTTCTACGAGGCGATCAAGGTGCCCGACTTCACGCTCATGCAGGGCACGTTCATGCTCATCACCGTGTCGGTGATCGTCATGAACACGCTGGCCGACGTGGTCTACCACGTCCTCGACCCGAGGGTGAGGTCGGCGTGACCGGCGTGGCCTGGACCCGCAGGCGGCTGGCGCTCGGCCGCTTCTGGGGGAGCTTCCGCCGCGAGCGGGCCGGCCTGGCCGGGCTGGTGACGCTGGTCGTGGCCGTCGTGCTCGCGCTGATCGCGCCGGTGTTCATCGACGAGGGCGTGACCAGCGTGGTGTCCGGCACCGGCGAGCGGTGGGCCGCGCCCAGCCTGGCCGAGCCGTTCGGCACCGACGAGTCGGGCCGGTCCATCCTGCTGATGGTCTGGTGGGGCTCGCGCACGTCGCTGCTCATCGGCTTCCTCGCGGCGCTGGTCAGCATCGTGATCGGCATGGTCGTCGGCATCGCCGCCGGGCACCTGCGCGGGTGGGCCGGGGCGGTGCTCATGCGGATCACCGACTGGTTCCTGGTGCTGCCCTCGCTGGTCACGGCCATGGTGCTGGCGGCCATCCTGGGCGGAAGCACGTTCACCATCATCATGGCCATCGGCGTCACCACCTGGCCGGCGACCGCCCGCCTGATCAGGGCTCAGACGCTGTCGGTCGAGGCCAGGCCGTACATCGAGCGGTCCAGGGCGCTCGGCGGCGGCCACTGGCACATCACGACGCGGCACGTGCTGCCGAACGTGGCGCCGCTGCTGCTGGCCAGCACCACGCTGGAGGTGGCCGGCGCGATCGTCACCGAGTCCACGCTTGCGTTCCTCGGCGTGAGCGCGAACAAGACCTCGTGGGGGACCATGCTGCGCGGCTCGTACGACTACGGCGCGGCTACGCACGGCGCCTGGTGGTACATCATCATCCCCGGCCTGTGCATCCTGGCCGTCGTCATGGCGTTCACGCTCTGCGGCCGGGCCCTGGAGGCCGTGCTCAACCCCCAGCTCAGGAGGGCGGGCGCATGAGCCTGCTGCTACTGGACGACCTGTCCGTGACCTACCGCATCGCCTCGGGCGAGGTGCCGGCCGTACGCGGGGTGTCGCTGGGCCTGGAACCGGGGACGGCGCTCGGGGTCGCGGGGGAGTCGGGATCCGGAAAGTCGACGCTGGCCATGGCAATGCTGCGGCTGCTCCCTCGTGACGCGCGCATCGGCGGCCGGGTCCTGCTCGACGGCGAGGACGTCCTCACCATGAAGTGGGGCCGGCTGCGGGCGGTGCGCTGGGCGGAGGCGTCCATCGTGTTCCAGGGGGCCCAGCACGGGCTCAACCCCGTGCGCAGGATCGGCGACCAGATCGCCGAGCCGCTCGTCGTCCACGGCCGGGCCAGGCCCGAACAGGCGCGCCGGCGCGTCGCCGAACTGCTGGAGCAGGTGGGCCTGCCCGCCTGGCGGGCCCGCGGCTATCCGCACGAACTGTCGGGCGGGCAGCGGCAGCGGGTGATGATCGCGATGGCGCTGGCCTGCTCGCCGCGGCTGATCGTCGCCGACGAGCCGACGACCGCCCTCGACGTGATGGTCCAGGCGCAGGTGCTGACGCTGATCAGGCAGCTCGTCGCGGAGAACGACATCTCGCTCATCATGATCTCGCACGACCTGTCCGTGCTCGCCGACGTGTGCGACCGGCTGGCGGTCATGTACGCCGGCCGCGTGGTCGAGCACGGGCCGTCGCGGGAGGTGTTCCACGACGCGAGGCACCCGTACAGCAGGGCGCTCGCGGCGGCGTTCCCCACGGTGGGCGACCCCGCCTCCCGGCTCGCGCCCAGGGGGCTGGGCGGCGACCCGCCCGACCCCATGCGGCTGCCGGGCGGGTGCTCGTTCCACCCGCGCTGCCCGGTGGCGCTGGACGGGTGCTCGGCCCTGGACGTCGAGCTCTGGCCCGCCGGGGAAGGGCGCGAGGCCGCCTGCGTGCACGCCCGCCCGAAGCTCACCGAGGCGGGCGAGCCCGCCACGACCGCGGGGGAGGCCCCATGACCGAGGTGCGTGAGTCCGTCGCGGGGGACGGCGTCGCGGCGCGTGGGGCCCTGCTGGAGGCGCGCGGGCTGCACGTGGAGTTCGCCTCGCGGGGGCGCCGCGCCCGCGCGGTCGACGGGGTCGATCTCGCGATCGGCGCGGGCGAGATCGTGGCGCTGGTCGGCGAGTCCGGGTGCGGCAAGACGACGCTCGCCCGCACCCTGCTCGGCCTGGAGCGCCCCGCCTCCGGTTCCATCCTGTACGGCGGGACGGCGCTCCACTACCGATCCAGGGCGCTCAGGGCCTACCGGCGGGAGGTGCAGCTCGTCCTGCAGGACCCGATGGGCTCGCTCAACCCCCGCCAGACCGTGTACGAGGCGGTGGCGGAGGGTCCGCGCATCCACAGGCTGGCAGGAGAGCAGGAGGTCGTGGCCTCCGCGCTGGCCAGGGCCGGGTTGCGGCCCCCTGAGCGGTTCTTCCTGCGCTACCCGCACGAGTTGTCAGGCGGCCAGCGCCAGCGCGTGGTCATCGCGGGAGCGCTCGCGCTGGACCCGAAGGTGCTGATCGCCGACGAGCCGGTGGCCTCGCTCGACGCCTCGGTGCGGGGCGAGATCCTCGCGCTGTTGCTCCGGCTCCGCGCCGAGCTGGGCCTGTCCGCGCTGGTCGTCACCCACGACCTCGGGCTGGCCTGGAACATCGCCGACCGGGTGGCGGTCATGTACCTGGGCAGGATCGTCGAGTCGGGGCCGGTCGATCGGGTGCTGACCGAGCCGCGGCACCCGTACACGCAGGCGCTGCTGTCGGTGCTGCCGGAGTCGCCCGAGCGGGTGGTGCTGACCGGCGAGCCGCCGGACCCCACGCGGATCCCGGGCGGCTGCCGCTTCCACGCCCGCTGCCAGGTGCTCGCCTCCGGCCGGGCGGCCGACGCGGGCGTGGACGGCAGGTGCAGGTCGGAGTCGCCGGCGGTGCTGCGGGCGGTTCCGGACGCGCAGGCGGCCTGCCACTACGCGGAGGCCACGGCCTGAGCCAACGGGGTCTCCTGAGTGCGGGGATCACGGACGGTGAGCGGAAGTGGTCGGAGTGCTTCTTGACAGGTCTGTCAGAGGATCGTTTATTGATCCCAGTGACAACGTTGTCGTAAGGCGGCCCCGCCATCCGCGGCCAGGGCGGGGCCGCCGGCGCGAGCCTCTCATCACCCTCTGGAGACGTCTTGTCACGCATACCCTGTTTAGCGGTGATCGCCGCCGCCCTCCTGCTTCCCGTCCCGGCCGTCGCCACCACCTCGGCCCCCGCCCCTGATCTCGCCTCGTACGTCAACCCGTTCCTCGGCACCCAGGACGGCGGCCCCGACTTCGGGCACGGCGGCGGCGCGGGCATGAACTTCCCCGGCGCCGCCCTGCCCTTCGGCATGATGCAGTGGAGCCCGGACACCGTCCGCAGGTCGGGCGGCGGCTACAAGTACGAGGACAACCGGCTCCGCGGCCTGTCCCTCACCCACATCTCCGGTCCCGGATGCACCGGCGCGCAGGACTTCCCCGTCATCCCGATCTCCGGGACGATCGGCCGCTCGCCGGCCACCCACGGCGACGACTACGTCCAGACCTTCCAGCACGCGAACGAGAGCGCGTCCCCCGGTTATTACGGCGTCACGCTCGACTCCGGCGTCAAGGCCGAGACCACCGCGACCACCCGCGCGGGGATCGGCCGGTTCACCGGCCCGGCGGGCAAGCCGCTGACCCTCCTGATCAACGTCACGGGCTCGATCAACGGCGCGGACGACGCCGAAGCGAAGATCAGCGGCAACACCGTCAGCGGGTGGGCCAAGACAGGCGGTTTCTGCGGCACCGAGACCTCTTACTACGTCTACTTCCACGCCACCTTCGACCGGCCGATCCGCGCCTCCGGCACCTGGAAGAACGACTCGGTGGCACCGGGAACCGCCCAGGTGACCGGCCGGTCCGAGGCCAAGGTGCCGGAGGTCATCACCAAGCCGCACGGCCTGGTCGCCACCGTCACCCCACCTCGCGAGAACGGCAAGCCCGGCAAGAACGGCAAGCCCGGCGAGAACGGCAAGCCCGGCGAGAAGGGCCGGGCCACTCCCGTGCCGAGCCCCGGGCCGGAAACGGGCAAGGGAGCCGGTGCCGCGGCCCAGGACGTGATCGTCAAAGGCCCCGGCTCCGGCGTCTACCTGCAGTTCGACCCCGCCACGCCGGTGCAGATGCGGACCGGCCTGTCCTACGTCAGCGTCGACGGGGCCAAGCGGAACCTCCGGCAGGAGATCGGCGCCAGGAGCTTCGACCGCGTCGCCGCGAACGCCCGCGCGACCTGGAACGGGCAGCTCGGCCGGATCCAGGTGAGCGGCGGGGACGACGCGCGCAGGCGCACGTTCTACAGCAACCTCTACCACGCGCTCCTGCAGCCGTACGTCTTCGACGACGTCGACGGAACGTACACCGGCTTCGACTACCGCACGCACCGGGTCAAGCCCGGCCGCCACCACTACGCCACGTTCTCCGGCTGGGACGTCTACCGCGGCGAGATGCAGCTCATCGCGCTCCTGCGCCCGGACGTGGCGAGCGACATCGCCCAGTCCATGTACGACGACGCGCACTCCATCGGCGACGTCTGGGACCGCTGGTCGCACCAGAACACCATCACCGGCGTGATGAACGGCGACCCCTACCACTCCATCATCGCGAGCCTGTACGCCTTCGGCGCCCGCGACTTCGACGCCAGGGCCGCGCTCGCCGCCATGGTCAAGGGGGCGAAACGGGTCGGCGCCGACCCCGCCACCGGCTACGACGAGCGGCCCGGCAACGCCTCCTTCATGAAGAACGGCTACGTGCCCGCCGACCCGTCCACCACGCTCGAGTACGGCATCGCCGACTTCGGCATCGCGCAACTCGCTGAACGGCTGGGCGACACCGCGACGCGCGACGAGTTCATGAAGCGCTCCCAGGCCTGGCAGAACATCTACAACCCGGCCAACGGCTGGATCCAGCCGCGCTTCGGCGACGGCTCGTTCCTGCCCGGCTTCGACCCGGCCAGCCCGAACTGGTACGTCGAGGGCAACGGTGCGCAGTACCACTGGATGGTGCCGCACAACCCGCGTGGCCTGTTCGACGTCATGGGCGGCGACGACAAGGCCCTGGCCCGGCTCGACACGTTCTTCACCGAGCTCAACGCGGGGCCGAACAAGCCCTACGCCTACCTGGGCAACGAGCCCTCGCTGCTGACGCCGTGGCTGTACGCGTGGGGCGGCAGGCCGTACAAGACCCAGGACCTGGTGGCGCGGGCCCGCAAGGAGCTCTTCAAGCCCACACCCGACGGGCTGACCGGGAACGACGACCTCGGCGCGATGGGCGCGTGGTACGTGTGGGCCTCGCTCGGCATGTACCCCGCGGTGCCGGGGCGGGCGGAGCTGATAGTCAACGGCCCGGCGTTCGAGAAGATCACGGTCACCCGGTCGAACGGCAAGGTCATCACCATCGAGGCGCCCGGCGTGTCGGAGCAGAACCGCTACGTGCAGTCGCTGAAGGTCAACGGCGCCCCTTCGGTCAGGGCATGGCTGCCGGAGGGGTTCACCGGCAGGCTGGACTACGCGATGGGACCCCAGCCGGACACCCGGTTCGGCAGCGCGCCGCAGGACGCGCCGCCGAGCTTCCAGGCCGGGGCCAAGCCCTACCTCGTGAGCGTCGAGCCGGGTGGGGCGACGGTCGAGCCGGGCGCCTCGGTCAGCGCGACGGTTCAGGTGCAGGCGGCGGGCAAGGGCGGCACCCTGCAGTGGTCGGCCAGGCCGCCCGCCAGGGTGACGGTCAGCCCGTCCGGCGGCTCCGTCGAGGTGTCCGACAACGGGCTGGCGAAGGTGCAGGTGACCGTTTCGGTCGCGGCCGGGGCCGCGACCGCGTTCACGTCGGTGCCGTTCGAGGTGGCCGGGGTGAGCGCGGGGATCAGGCTCAACGTGGCCAGGAAGGGCACGATCGAGTGGTATCACAACAACGCGGGCATCGGTGACGACACCGAGGCGGGTACGGCCAACTTCGACGGCAGCGGCTGGAGCTACTCCGCTCAGGCCCTCGCCGCCGCCGGTGCCAGGCCGGGCGCCTCGCTGACGTGGAAGGGCCACACCTTCGCCTGGCCCGCCCGTAAGCCGGGCGAATGGGACAACGTCCAGGCGACAGGGCAGACGATCGACCTGGCCGGGGCGCCCAGGGGAGCCGGAACGCTCGCCCTGCTCGGTGCGGGGGCCAGTGGCGACACACAGCCGAAGGCGACGATCACCTACACCGACGGCACCACTCAGGAGACCACTGTCGGGTTCAGCGACTGGGCCCTGGGAGCGGACGCCTATCCGCCGAGGTTCGGCAACGAGATCGTGCTGAAGACGCCGTACCGGCTGGGCGCGGGCGGTGGCAAGCAGCAGATCAACGTGTACGTCTTCGCAGCCGCGCCGATCCAGCTCGATACGGCCAAGCAGGTCAAGAGCCTGACCCTGGCGACCCCCACCGGCCGGGCGACGGCGCACGTCTTCGCGTGGTCCTTCGGGTCCTGACGCACGAGCTGCCGGGGTCCCCTCGCCTCGCGAGAGGATCCCGGCACGCTCACCTGCGATCAGGACGATCAGGACGATCAGGGACGGAAGGCGTCGGCGTGCTCGGTCGCCCACTCGGCGAAGGACCGGGCGGGCCGGCCGGTGACCCGCTCGACCGTGGGCACCACGGTGTAGCCGACCTCGGGCGTGTTGCCGAGCGCCTCGATGAGGAACTCGATGGTCTCCTCACCCATCCCGTGGCTCTTCCACTGGACCCGCGCCTCCTGCTCGGTCAGCTCGACGAACGTGATGTCCGTGCCGACCGCCTCACCCAGGATGCGCACCTTCTCCGAGGTCGTGATCGCCTGCGGGCCCGTCAGCGTGTAGGACCGCCCGCCGTGACCGCTCTCGGTGAGCACCACGGCCGCCACCGCGGCGATGTCCTTCTCGTGCACCATGGCGCTCAGCCTGCCGCCGAACGGCTCCTTGACCACGCCCGCGTGCTTGACCGACTGGGCCCACCACTGGAGCGTGTTGGACATGAACTCGACCGGGTGGAGCAGCGTCCACTCGAGCTCGGTGGCGGCCAGCGCCTGCTCAAGCGGCCCGTCGGCCCGCCCGCCGAGCACGGTGACCCGCCGCACCCCGGCCTTGACGGCCAGCTCCACGAGCCTGTCGCCGTGCGGCAGGGGAGCGTAGTCGTCGCCCGCGAAGTTGATGAAGTGGACGGCGGTGACGCCGTCGAAGGCCGCGCCGAGGCTGTCGGGGTCGGCGAGGTCGCCGGCCACGACCTCGACGCCCTCGGGCATGACCGCCTTGCCGGGGTCGCGCGTCAGGGCGCGGACCTGGTGCCCGGCCGCGATGAGCTCGTCCACGACGTGGCGGCCGACGGTTCCGGTGGCACCGGTGACGAGGATCGTCATGACAGGCTCCCTCAAAGGGTCGGAACGGAACGTTCGATTCCTATGGTATCAGAACGGAACGCTTCATTCCACATTATGAGGGCGCGAGACGCCCTGACTCGGAAAGCCTCGGCTCAGAAGGCGCTGATCGTGGCCGGTGCCCGCTCGGTCCGGCTCAACGTGCGGATGACCGCCGTCGCGCCGTGGCGATGCACGGCCAGCCGCGCCAGCAGCTCGACCACCGGATCCACGACCGAGGGCGGCAGCTCGGGCGTCGCCACGCCCACGCTGGCGGCCAGGTCGTCGGAGTGGACGACCAGCTCCATGACACGGGTCAGCAGGAAGTCGTCCAGCCGCAGCGACCAGCCTGACGGCAGGTGGACGGCCTTGTCGCCGGGCTGGGCGGGCAGTGCGGCCCGCTGGCGGCCGAGCAGTTCGGCGGTCCTGGCGGCCAGTGCGACGGGTCCACCCGCGGCGGCCTGGTCGCCGCTGCGCCTGATCGTCACGTTGCTCTCGTGATCGAGGCCCGCCTGCACCCACGGCGACCTCGAATAGTGCTCCAGCAGCTCCACGGGCTCCTCGCCGGCGCCGTCCTGGGCGTCGAACACGCCGTCCACCCGTACGACCTGGTGGGCCAGGTGCCCGGCCAGGCCCGCCACGCTGAACTCGGTCAGCGCGCTCGGCTTGTCCCAGGCCGCCGCCACGGACGGATGGTGCAGCAGCGCGACCGCCGACTCAGCCGCCGCCAGATAGGCCCGCCTGATCTCCCCCATGAACGACTTTCCCCCTGACTGGCCTGACTAGGTGGTGACTCGGGCCAACACTATCCCCCCGGACATTCGGGGCGCGGGTCACGGCTGGAGGGCCTCCGGGGTGAGCGAGCCGAGGTCGGGCACGACCAGCCAGGCCAGCGAGAGCGCGTCGGGGGGCGGGCTTGCCGCGCGCGACCTCCTCGGTGGAGACCGTGGCGGCGAAGCAGTCCTCCAGCCCGGCGGCGTCGGGCGGCGGCCGGACGCCGAGCTCGTGCAGGTAGGCAGCCCACTCCTGGGTGCTCATGCCCATGAGCCGGGACTGGGTGTCGGACTTCCAGGTGCTGGTTTGTCCGCATTGCCGGATAAAGAGGCTTCCTTTTGACCGTGTCCGTACCGGAAGCCGGGCATGCAGTCGAGCATGGCCAACCTTCCATTCCGCGAACCAGGTGATGACCCGTTCCAAGAGCGCGACGACTTCGAGGACGCCGACCGCGGATTCATCGCCAAGCTCAGCCCGGCAGTGGTCAGGACCGCCGAAGGCAGGGTCGTCTGGGACAACGACTCCTACGCGTTCCTCCAGGAGGAGTGCCCGCGCACCGCGCATCCCGCCCTGTGGCGGCTGGGACAGCTCTGCGCCAGGCAGGGGCTGTACGAGGTGACCGACGGCGTCTACCAGGTGCGCGGGCTCGACCTGTCGAACATGACCCTCGTCGAGGGCGACACAGGCGTCATCGTCATCGACCCGCTCATCTCGGTCGAGTGCGCCGGGGCGGCGCTCGCCCTGTACCGGGACAACCGCGGCGACAGGCCCGTGACCGGCGTGGTGTACACGCACTCCCACGTGGACCACTTCGGCGGCGTGCGCGGCGTCACCGATGGCGGCGTGCCGATCCTGGCGCCCGCCGGGTTCATGGAGCACGCGGTCACCGAGCACGTCTACGCCGGCCCGGCGATCACCCGCCGGGCCGTCTACATGTACGGCCAGGCGCTCGAACGCTCGCCGCGCGGCCAGATCGGCGCCGGCCTCGGCATGGCCACCTCGACGGGCACGGTCTCGCTCATCCCGCCCACGGTCTGCGTCAGCCGTACCGGCCAGGAGGAGGCCGTGGACGGGGTGCGGATCGTGTTCCAGCTCACCCCGGGCACCGAGGCGCCGGCGGAGATGAACTTCCTCTTCCCCGACCGCCGCGCGCTCTGCCTGGCCGAGAACGCCACCCGCAACCAGCACACCCTGCTGCCCCTTCGCGGCTCGGCGGTGCGCGACGCCCGCGGCTGGGCCCGCTACCTGACCGAGGCCATCACGCTCTTCGCCGGCCGCGCCGACGTCGCCTTCGCCTCCCACCACTGGCCCACGTGGGGCACGGACGAGGTCGTGCGGTTCCTGTCGCAGCAGCGCGACCTGTACGCCTACCTGCACGACCAGACGTTGCGCCTGATGAACAAGGGCCTCACCGGCCCCGAGATCGCCGAGGCCATCCGGATGCCGCCGCGCCTGGAGGGAGCCTGGCACACCCGCGGCCACCACGGCTCCGTCGGCCACAACGTCAGGGCCATCTACCAGCGTTACCTGGGCTGGTTCGACGGCAACCCGGCGCACCTGTGGGAGCACCCGCCGCGTGAGAGCGCAGCCCGCTACGTGTCGTGCCTCGGTGGCGGCGCGGCCGTGGTCGCCCTGGCCACGGACTACATCGCCGCCGACGACCTGCGTTTCGCCGCTCAGCTGCTCAACCACGCCGTCTTCGCCGACGAGGGCAACAAGGAGGCCCGCGACCTGCTCGCCGAGGTCTACACCCGGCTCGGGTACGGCGCGGAGAACGGCACGTGGCGCAACTTCTACCTGACGGGCGCGAGGGAGCTGGCCGACGGCATAGTGCCCGCCGTCACGGCCACCGCCTGCCCCGACCTGGCGACGGCGCTCAGCGTGGACCAGATCTTCGACTCGATCGCCATCCGCGTCCACGGCCCCAAGGCGTGGAACGAGAGCCTGTCCATCGACTGGGACCTCACCGACGTGGGGACGCGATACCGTACGACGCTGTCCAACGGGGCGTTCGTGCACCAGCCCGACCCGCCGGACGAGCCCGTGGACCTGACGCTCCGGCTCACCAAGGCGCAGCTCATCGGGCTGCTCGCGGGCAAGGGGGTGGAGGGGGTCGAACGCGAGGGGAGCATCGGGGTGCTGCAGCGGCTGGTGGCCGTCCTCGACGACCCGAGGCCCGACTTCCCCATCGTCACTCCCTGACGGCCGACGCGGGGGATCACTTGGGCAGGCCCGCGACCACCGCCGTGCCGCCGCCGGGCGCGGAGCCCACGGACAGCGTGCCGCCGAGCGCCTCGACCCGTTGGCGCATGGCGCGCAGCTCGTGCCCGACGGTCGTGTACGGGTCGAAGCCCCGGCCGTCGTCGAACACGTCCAGCATGATCAGGTCGTCGAGGTAGGTGAGCCGCACCCGGGCGTGGCTCGCCCCGGAGTGCCTGCCGATGTTGCCCAGTGCCCCGCGCGCGACGCGGAGCAGTGCCACGTCGTGGGTGGGCGGCAGCTCCACGGGCGTCCCCGCGACGCCGAACCGCACCGGGATCGAGGTGCGCGCCGCCGTCTCGTCGCTGAGCCTGCGCACGGCCTCCACCAGCGACGACCGTCGCAGGGCGGTGACCTCGGCGGGCCGCTGCCGCGCCACGCCCTCCCGCCGGGCCGGTCGGCGGGCAACCCGCTTCCACCCCGCCCGCTCCGGCCACCCCCCGCTCTCGGACGATCCCGCCCGTTCCGGCCATGCCGTGGGCGTGGACGGTTCCGCGGTCCGTTCGAGTCGCGCGGCCCCCGGACCGCTCCCCGGCGCGAAACCTGGACGGCTTCCCGCCGTGGCGCCGGGAGCGCGATCCCGCGACCGTGCGTCCCCGGCGTCGCCGGACGGCGGGAGCCTCAGCGCGGCCAGGGTGACGACCACCGCCCCGGCCAGCGGACCGAACACCAGCAGGCCCGAGAGCTCACCCGCGTGCCGGGTCACCGCCACGATGAACAGGCAGGTGAGCAGGGTCATCCCGAACATCCCCGCCCACAGCGGCAGCGCGAGCAGCCAGACGAACGCCAGCGGCGCCGCCAGCCCGGCGAACCACGCCGAGGCCATCGACAGCACCGCCCAGCCCGCCGTAACGAGGCCGAACCACATCACGGGCAGCCACCCCGTCACGCGGGGCGGCCCGGCGGCGCGCCCGCCCGTGGCCTCGGTCGTCCCGGCGGCACCGCCCACGACCTTGGCCGCCCC
>NZ_QNFZ01000253.1 GCF_003313395.1 Nonomuraea lactucae
CGCGCCGCCCGGCGGCACGGACGCGCCCACGCCCGCCGGGCCGCCGCTCTGGCGCTGGCCCAGTCCGAAACCCTGCTCGGCCAAGCCCACCCCGACGACGGCGACCCCTCCTGGATCGACTTCTTCACCCACGCCCGGCTGGCCGCCGATGCCACCGAGATCCACCGCGACCTGCAGATGCCGCACATGGTGATGCGGTTCGAGGCGATGGCCACCATGCCCGCCCTCACCTACACGCGCTCGGCTGGCATGCGCAACGCCATCGTCGGATCCGCCCACCTGCAAGCCCGCCGTCTGGACGAAGGACTCCAGCACGGGCACCGCGCCGTGGACATTCTCTCCCGCGTCGCCTCCACCCGGTCGCTCACCTACGTCAACGACCTCCTCCACGCGCTGGCCCCGTGGGACGCAGAAACCTACGTGCGCCAGTTCCGCCACCGCGTACGCCACGAGCTCCGCATCCCCGCATAGCGCCACGCGCCCGCAAGCGCGCCCAGTTCCCCGGCCGGAAGGACCGTGCGTCCAATCCTTCACCGGTCACGGGCCCGCGACTGACGCCGGCAGTGGCGCTCGAGCTGTCAAAAGTGCGGGCAGGGGCGCTGATTGGCGGTCCAGGGGCTGTCGCTGCGTGCCGGTATCGCTGATAAAAGCCCTGGGCATGCGCGTACTGCCCTGTGGTGTACCAGGTCAGGCCCGGGTGACGGGTCTCCAGCGCGCGCAGGGACAGCGTGCCGAACCCGCAACAGTGCCACTCGGGCGAGAAGCTGATCTTCTTCAGCAGGCCGACGCCGCAGGGCTCGCAGATCGCATACTGGACACGCCCGAGCGAACCATTTCCATCGGCGGCGATCGAGAACTCAGACGACACGGTCGGCCCGTCATCCGCCCCTCGACGACGGCCGGGCGTGGCGACGGCCCGCGCGATCACCTCTGCTCGGGCACGGCTGGCCGCCTCGTACAGGCTCCACCCCAGATCGGTGTCCAGCTCGGCGATCGTGATCTCGCCCCAGCCCGTCACCTCGACGGTCTCCTGCGCCAGGAGAGCAGCCAGACGGGCCTTCCACACCTCAGCGAACGCAGTCGGCCCGCGATGCTCACTGTCCTACTCGGTCACCGTCTGCTGGAAGGCCTCACGGACGATCGCCTGCATCGCCCCCCGCCGCACCCGCCGCTCGACGTCGTCGTCCTGCGACACGCCCACGGCCATCTCCCGGATCCAGGCGACCAGGCCGCGCAGACCCGTCGGCCGCTGGGGCGCCGCTTCCGGCCACGACTCGGGAAGAGGCTTCCACAGCAAGCGCACCAGCATGCCAGCACCGTAACCGGCGAGGAGTTTCCCGCAGTGAGGTTTGCCGAGTCGGTCTGAACGGTCCGGTGCCTGCTGGAGTTCGGAGGCGCTGTTGGCGTACGACTCCGGCAGAGACGGTCCGACCGGCGTACCGCAGCGAGCTACCGGCCGGATCGCCCAGTCCATTCGGGATTTCTACAACAGTTACCTCTGATACTGACCAGACGCCCCAACAGCCCCAAACGTTGTCATCGCCGCCGCTCTCCCATCGGTTCCGGCAGCGCGCCGGACCATGGCGCGGCTAGCCTGGCCCCGATCCGAATTCCAAATCCGGCAGATCATCGCAAGGGTCCTTATGGCGCGAGGATGGCGGCATGACAGCGAGAACATCGGCTGTGACTCGGTGGATCGGACGCGCGCTAGCTGTGGTACTGCCCGTCGGAATCGCGGTGGCCTGCAACCAGATCCTCGACGAAGGCCAGTGGAGCTGGTCGTGGACGGGTATTGCGGTGGCACTTGCCGCGGCCTGCACTCTGATCACGTATTGGCGGAACCGGCGGCGTGCCGACCCGACCACGGCAGCGCCGGTCACAGTTGCCGAGTCAGACGGTCAAGTCGTAGAGGCTGGCACGACCAGCGGGAACATCGACCAGATCCGTGGCGTCACCGAAGCCGTTCGCCTGCGTACAACCGTTGCTCCGATCCCTTCAGCCGCAGCGACCAGTCTCACGGAGACGACGCCGAATGCGGGGATGCCCGTCTCCGCTTCCGCCGCTGGGAAGCCAGTGAGCCGCCTTCCAGTCCCGGCGAGCAGCGGGTCATCGGGGCACAGGTCGGTGGCTCTATCACCCAGATCGACGGTGTGGGCGGCGATGTGACCATCGAGCGGACATGAGCGCCATGCCCTCCAACGACGGGAATCAGCCGCCCTGCTGGAGGTGTTCAACACCCGCATCCCGCACGGTGCCTACGTCTGGGCCGCGCGAGCTTCCGTCGAGACCCTGTTAGAACAGACCGACGCCCTGTATGCCCTCACCTACGCGTCCGGCATCCCACAGCGCCTACTTATACTGCGCGGCTAGGGAAGCCGATTCCTGATCGAGCTTGCCGACATTGCCCGGGCCGTTCCCCTGCTGGAGCGTGCACTGGCCGACCGCGAGCGGATCCTGGGGAACGACCACCCTGACACCCTGTCCTCGCGCAACAACCTCGCCAACGCCTACCTTGATGCAAGGGACCTGCGCCGAGCCATCCCGTTACTGGAGCGGACACTGGCCGATTGCTAGCGGATCCTCGACGACGACCACCCCACCACCCTGTCCTCGCGTAACAACCTCGCCGAGGCCTACCGGACGACAGGCGACTTTGGCCGAGCCGTCCCCCTGCTGAAACAGACACTGGCCGACAGCGAGCGGGTCCTGGGCGACGACCACCCCACCACGCTGACCTCCCGTAGCAACCTCGCGCATGCCTACCGACAAGTGGGGAACTTGGGCCGGGCCATTCCCCTCTACGAACGGACGCTGGCTGATCGCGAGCGGATCCTGGGCAACGACCACCTCGACACCTTGACCGCCCGCAACAACCTCGCCTATGTCTACAGAGCGGTGGGAAGCTTCGGCCGAGCCGTCCCCTTGCTGAAGCGGACACTGGCCGACTGTGAGCGGATCCTGGGCAACCACCACTCGCTGACCGCTGCGGTGCGCGCCCAGCTGGACGGACTCGATGGCGTTGTGTGACACAGAAGTTGCATTATCTGTCACACCGGCCCTCAGCGGATCGTGTCCGCCCGGTTCGCCGTCCGCCGCCGCCGGGGCGTACGTAACCCCGTACCTGCTCACCGCCTACGGCCCGGTCACCGCCGTCCAGCTCGGCCGGGCGACACGTTGGAAGCTCCCATTAGGCGGCGTCGACGCTTCCCGCGAAGCCGAGAATGGCCTTCGCCAATTCTTCGGGGGCCTCCATTGCGGCGTAGTGGCCCACGCCGTCGAGGGACACCGCGCTGATATCCGTCGACGTGACCTGAGACATGGTGCCGGACGTGAAGGGGCCTCCGCCGGCGCCGACCGCGAGCACAGGTACCCCCAGCGCTCGAGTCTCCGCGAGAGTCTTGATTTCGGCGCCTTCCCGCAGCATCGACTGATACAGACCGATCGCTCCGCGCCAGCCATCAGGGCGTGAGTAGGTGCGGGCGAACTCCTCGATGTCGGTCGCGGTGATCGCTCCCTGGACCGCGGTCATGGCCGGGAAGGCATATTGCCCGAGGAATTCGCGTTCGCGGCCGGCGAGCAGCATCTCGGGGATGCCCGGCGCGGCGAGGACGCCGATGTGCCAGGCTCCGCCGTGGGTGACGTCGGCCAGTCCTTCCAGCCCGAACCCGGCCAGACCCATCTCGATGGCGGTGAAACTGAGCACGTCCTGAGGCTGGGTCGCGGCTAGGCGGAAAACAGTCCCCCCGCTGATGTCCTGCCCAGTCAGGTGCACGGGGCCGACATTGAGGTGCGCGATCAGCTGGTGCAGGTCCTCAGCCGAGGCCGTGCTGTCGTACTCGCCCGGCTTGTTGTCCGAGTCGCCGAAGCCGCGCAGGTCGACAGCGAAGACGCGGTGGCCGGTCGCGAGCAGCGGGATGAGCTTGTGGAAAGCCCACCAGGTCTCCGGGAACCCGTGGACCAGAAGAATCGGCGACCCGGTGGTTCCCGCGGCGACATAGTGCAGAGTCGTACCGTTGACCTCGGCGCGGTGGTGGGTGATCCCCGCAACCGTGCGGCCGGCTGGTGTGACGGTCATATCTCTCCCCAAAATTCGACACCCTGACTGTCTAATAATAGACACCATGGCTGTCGTTCGTCCAGGCGGTGTAATAGTCTTCTCGCATGTCTCGCTCTGGCGCCGATCTCGCGCTGTTGCTGCTCGGGGGCTTCCGCACACTCGTGGACGCCGCGACCGCAGAACTGGCCCGGCGCGGCCACGAGGACGTGCGCCCCGTCCATGACTTCGCCATCCGGGCAATCGCCGCGGGCGCCGACACCGCTTCGGAACTAGGCCGTCGCCTGTCGATCACCAAGCAGTCAGCGGCGAAGACCATCGCGGTGCTGCAGGAGCGCGGCTACGTGGCCCGCGACACGGACCCGCTCGATGCCCGCCGCAAACGCCTGCAAATCACTGCGCTCGGCCTCGACATGCTGCGACAAGGCGAGACGATATTCGACGAGCTGCGCGATCAGTGGGCCCAGCAGATCGGCATCGCCGAACTCGAGAACCTCGAGACGCAGCTGGCAGCAATGGTGGATGCACAGCCCGTGCGCTTCGATACGCCCGGCTGGCTTACCCATGACCTCGGCGAGCCGGTTTAAGCGAGGTGACGGCGTCGCCTGTCGCACCGCCAGCAAGGTTCGTCTGCGGGTAGTCAAGAGCGGCATCCCGATCCAGACACATCGCCTACGGCAGGTATTCAGACGGTTCCAATAAGGCCCTCCGCTCGCCGGGTAGCCCCGGCGAGCGGAGGGCTGATCAGGCTAGGTCGGCCGGGTGGTCAAGGCCGGCGGACAGCAGGCCGAACGCCTGCCCGATCAGCTCGGAGTCCGGCGCGTCACGGCCAGTGGCGCGCCACGCGTTGACCGCCGCCGGCACCGCGCACAGCGTGACCGAAGCCACCAGATACGGCCGCGGATCAACTGCCGGGTCGACGCCCATCCGGACGCCGATCAGCCGCGCGACCTCGTCGAGCCGGGCAGCGGCCCGCTCGACGCACGCGGCCATCAAGGCCGGGCTGGCCGAGATCAGGTCCTGCATGCGCAGGTAGCGGACCCGGTCCGAGTCGGTCGTCTCGCTCTCGTAGGCCCGTGCGACCTCGACTGCGGCCCGCCGCATCGCGATCAGCACCGGCAGGTCGGCCGGTTGCGCGGCGAATCCCTCCAGTGTCGTCGTGATCTGCTCGTCCGCGAGCGAGAGCGCGACGTCCTCCTTTGAGGTGAAGTACCGAAAGAAGGTCCGCGGCGAGACCTCGACCGCCTCGGCGATCTGGTCGACCGTGGTGGCGTCGAAGCCGTTGGCGCAGAACATCGAGTAGGCGGCGTCGATCAGCGCCTCGCGTGTCCGCTGCTTCTTCCGCTCGCGCAAGCCGGGCTTGTCCACGGCGCCAGAGTACGCCATGGCAACACCGCCTGCCAAATGTCATGCTCTGCCTTTTTTCAGTTGACGGCAGATGCCAGTGTCTGCCAGTATGACGCGAATGCCGAAGCCTCCTCCTCCGCCCACCTCCCCTTACTGGAAACTCCAGCGTCAGATGGCGCGCCTGCACAAGTTCTTGTTCCGCGCGACGCGGGGCAAGCTGGGAGGCACCTTCCTGGGCCCGCCCGTGCTGCTGCTCAACCATGTCGGTCGCAAGTCCGGACAGGCCCGGACCAACCCGGTGCTCTACCTCGACGACACACCCCGGCTGGTCATCGTCGCGTCGAAGGGCGGCGTAGACGCCCACCCGGCGTGGTTTCACAACCTGATGGCGATGGCGACCACCGAGGTCGAACTGCCCGGCGGCGAACGCCGCCGGGTCCGTCCACGCCTCGCCGAAGGCGAGGAGCGGGCGGCGCTGTGGGGACGACTGGTGGCGATGTACAAGCCGTACGCCGACTATGCGACCTACACCGAGCGGCAGATCCCGGTGGTCGTGCTCGAGCCCACCTCTGAGCTTCACATGTAAATCCGCCGCACAAGCCATACTGGACATTCCGGTGAACGGCGACCCGGCCTGACAAGCGCCCCATCCGCGGCTGCGGCCTCCGTGTGACGAGGGCCGGAGCGTTCACCGCGGGATGAGGCCGGGCCGCTCAACCCGTGATCGAGGGTAGCGGGGTCGGTCACGCCGCCAGGCCGAGGTCGAGGCGGCGGCCCATGTCAAGGTCGATCGTGCCGTACAGGTTGGCGTTGGACCAGAACAGGGGCGAAAGGCCGCGTTTGTCGGCGTCCGTCAGGCGCTGCTGCTAGACGGGGTCCTTCAGGACGGATTGAACCAGCAGGGTGTTGATGAATTCTCTGAACTACTGAACTGAATCTGTGCGCGTGCACCCGGCCGATGAGACACCATGGAGTCATGCACGCGGCTTCAAAGCGCAACAACCGCAAGGGAAAGCCCTTGCGGTTTCGGCTTTGGTGCACGCTCTTCGAGGTAATCACACTCGTAACTGCGCTGCTTGCTGAACTCATTCTCGGTCAGCCATCAGCCTGGGGGCGTCGCGTTCTGCGGCTTCAGCTCCCTTTCCCTGCTCTCCTCGCATAAGAACCTCTTCCACTGCCATGGGCGCGGGGAGGAGTCACGCGCGCTCTGCTGGGAGGGCTTTAAGGGGTCACGCGGATAGGCGTGTGTGATCGGGTTCAGACGTAACACAGGCACGGAGTCGAGCGGACGAACGCCTGGCATAACGCCTTCACCCGCCTGGCCCGCTGTTACGAACGACGAGCGCAGGTCGTGGAGGCATTCTTCGACCTCGCCGACGCCGTCATCACCGTCCGTAACCTGACCCGCCGAGCCTGGCACACTCACCGCTGGGGCGCTCGACTCCATCGACGCCGATGACCGTCACCTATCCGCGCGGCCTTTAAGCTGAGGATCACTGAGAGCAGCGAACGGTACCCCCAATGCTCAGGCCGGGATCCAGTTGCCGTGAAAGCCGGCCGGGACGCGGACCGGGACATACACCTCGGCCAGTGGCGGCGCAGCCAGGTCGGCGGCATCCAGGATGGCCAGATAGCTGCGGTCGGTGGCCCGGTCGTGGGCGAAGGTCATCAGGTAGCCGTCGTTCTCCCCTGCCGCGCCCGCCGCCACGAACACCGCCTCGCCGCAGGTGTGCCCGGCCGGGAAGCGGTGCACCGCCCGTACGCCGCCGTCGGCCAGGTCGTAGGCGTAGATCTCCGACCGCTCCGGCTCGGCCTCCAGAGCGAAGCTGGTGGTGTAGCCGTAGCGGTGCGGCAGCCCGATCGCGCTGTCGGCGACACGCGGGTACTCGCTGGGCGCGTCGTCGATGGGGGCCTCGGCGACCGTGCCCGTGCGGGGGTCCAGGGTCCAGCGGTGCAACCTGGGCAGGCCGCCGTCGACGTCCTCGGGGCCGCCGCGCCACATCGACGACACCCGGGTGCCGGTGACCGTGATCGTGCCGGTGGCGGGGTCCTCGAAGGCGTTCATGGTGTGCCAGACGTAGCACGGCGCGATGTCGAACCAGCGTACGGGCGCGTCGTCGCCGGCCGTGCGGGGCAGGACGCCGAACCTGGCCTGGTGGGCGTCGTCCCAGCGCCATGGCGGTGCACCGGCGGCGGCCTGGGCCGCGTCGAAGACGACCGGCAGGTCCAGGAAGACCACGTGATCGCGGGTGACGGCGAAGTCGTGCATCATCGTCGCCCGCGGCATGTCGATCACCCGTGTCTGCACCACCTTCCCCGCGGCGTCGGCGCGGTAGTACGTCAGGTACGGCGGGCGCAGCCGGTAGCCGAAGAACAGCAGTTCGCCGGTGATCGGGCAGGTCTTCGGGTGCGCGGTCATCGGTGTCTCCAGCACCCCGTCGAAGGTGTAGGCCCCGATGGTCGCCAGGTCGGGCGTCACCTCGTACGGGAAGCCGCCCTCCTCCAGCGCGAACAGCCTGCCCGCGTGCGCGATCAGGTGCGTGTTGGCTGTGGTCACCCGGTAGTCGATCCGGCCCGTGCCGGGATCGAAGGCGAGGGCGAACCGGGACTCGCCGGGGTGCTCGTACAGCGGCGTGCGGACGTACCGGTTGCGGTACCAGCGCGCCCGACCGCCGTCCAGCGCGATCGTGTGGATCATGCCGTCGCCCGCGAAGGAGTGCGGCGACCAGCCGGTGCGCGGGTTGGGCCCGTTGCGGAAGAACTGGCCCGACAGCTCAGCGGGGACCTCGCCCGTCACCTTGGCGGGCTCCAGTGTCAGCTCCTCCGCGACTGGCGCGTTGTTGCCCGCGAGATGCAGCGGGACGGTCTCGGCCATGGTGGATCTCCTGTCAGCGTGGTTTGGGGACGCCGACAACCATGCGCGGGAAAATCCGCGAAGAACAGTCTTGTTTCGCCGGACGCCGTCAGCCGCCCGGCATACGCGCAGGCCAGGGCGGTGCGAGAAACTTCGGCGGCAGGCTCAGACGGAGGTCGTGACGAGGCCGCAGCGGGCACCCGGCTGGGCGTGGTCGCCAGCCGGGTGCCCGCGCTCAGCCGGCTGGGCGTAGTCGCCCAGCACCGAGGCCAGACGGCGCGGTGGGTGGGCGTGGCGACGGCGTGGCGGGCGCGGCCCTCGCCGGTGAGGCAGACGAAGATGCCGTGGCGGTCGGCCTGGCAGATGCACCGGCTCACCAGCCCGGCCCGCTCCAGGCGGGCGATCAGGCGCGACAGCGCGCTGGCATATCGAGCGGACGAACGCCTGGCATAACGCCTTCACCCGCCTGGCCCGCTGTTACGAACGACGGGCGCAAGTTGTGGAGGCCTTTTTCGACCTCGCCGACGCCATCATCACCGTCCGTAACCTGATCCGCCGCGCCTGGCACACTCACCGCTGGCACGCCCGACCCATCGACGCCGATGACCGTCACCTATCGGCGCGACCTCTAAGGGATACCCGCAGTAGGGGCCGGTGAGGGGGCGTCCAGCAAGGAGGCGGCCACTGAGTGCGGCCACTGAGGGTGGCCCGCACGGGGGAGCTGGGGTAGCTCAAAAATCGTGTACGAGCCCGGGCAGCAGGGCGCGGACCGTGGCGTGGACGGCATCGAGGTCCACCGCCTCGGGAGCGACCCGCCACTGGGCGTGAACACCGATGACGGCCCCCACCAGCAGGACCGTGAACGCCTCCGGGGCCGTTCCCGGAGGTAGCGCCTCTGCCGGTATTCGGGCCTGTACGGCCTGCCGGAGTGCCGCGTGGAGCCGCGCGTAGTGCTCGCGGATCGGCGAGTCGACTTCCACGGCCTCGGCGAGCAGGGTGATGAACAGACGCGTGACAGGCAGGCGGACGAAGCCCATGACCTGGTCGAGCGGATCACCGGGGCGCTCCCCGGCGGCCGAGGCGAACCCGGTCAGCACGGCCTGGAGCTGATCGTCGACCACCGCTTCCAGCAGGCCCAGTTTGTTGCCGAAGTGCCAGGGGATGGAGCCGCGGCTGATGCCGGCCTTGTCGGCGATGTCGATGAAGCTCGTCTGCCGGTATCCCTTCTCGGCGAAGAGCTCGGCGGCGGCTTCCACCAGCAGCCGGCGGCTCTCATGAGTCCTCTCGACGCGTCGCGTGGCCATGCGGTCCATCTAACCAGGTATGCCGATCGACAGAGCGAATGTTGACCGATATAGCCTATGCTGGCCAACATAGAAACGAGGAGGTTCTCCATTGCGTTGGGTGACCTATGCGACGGACGCCGGAGACCGCGTGGGGGTGATCGGCGAGGACCGGATCCACCCCGTCGCCCAGGGCGTCAGCCTGGTCGAGCTCATCGGCCGGGGCGCGGGGGGACTGCGGGCGGCCGGGGAGGCGGCCTTGGCGTCGGCGGCGCGGACGGTTCCGCTGGCGGAGGCCAGGCTGCGTGCGCCGACTCCGCGCCCGCCCTCGGTCCGCGACTGCCTGTGCTTCCTGGACCACATGCGCAACTGCCGGCAGGCCACCGGCTCGCCCCGCACGCTCGAGGACGCCTGGTACCAGATCCCTGCCTTCTACTTCGCCTGCCCCTCCACGATCGTCGGCCCGCACGACGATGTGGCGATCTCGCCAGGCAGCGCGTGGTTCGACTTCGAGCTGGAGATCGCCGCCGTCATCGGCCCGGGCGGCCGGGACCTCACCCCGGAGCAGGCCGAGGAGCACATCATCGGCTACACGATCTACAACGACTGGTCAGCGCGCGATCTGCAACTGCGCGAGACCCCGCTGGCGATCGGCCAGGCCAAGGGCAAGGACGGCGCGGCCACGCTCGGGCCGTTCCTGGTCACCCCGGACGAGCTGGAGCCCCACCGCCGCGACGGGAGGCTCGCCCTGCGGGTCGAGGCGAAGGTCAACGGCAGGACCATCGGCTCGGGCCGTACCGACGCCATGGACTGGAGCTTCGGCGATGTCATCTCTTACGCCTCGCGCGGTGTGGATCTGCTGCCCGGTGACGTGTTCGGTTCGGGCACGGTGCCCGGCTGCTGCCTCATCGAGCACCTGTCCCTCACCGATCCGGCCGCCTTCCCCGGCTGGTTGCGGAACGGCGACGTCGTCGAGCTGACGGTCGAAGGGCTGGGCCGTACCCGCCAGACCGTCCGCGCGTCCGACGCGCCGTACCCGCTGACGCCCCGGCACAACCCCGACCGGCGGCCTCCACGCCCGCGCGTGAACCACGCACCGTCCAAACTGCCCTACACGCGCGGCCTGCACGAGGTCGGCACGGGTGTGTGGGCCTGGCTGCTGCCCGACGGCGGGTACGGCCGGAGCAACGCGGGCCTGGTCGCGGGCGAGGGCGCCTCCCTTCTGGTCGACACCTTGTTCGACCTGCCGCTGACGGCCGAGATGCTCGGCGCCATGCGTGCGATCACTGATCGGCACCCTCTCACCCGCGCCGTCATCACCCACGCCAACGGCGACCACACCCACGGCAACCAGTCGCTGGGCGACCAGGTCCAGATCATCGCCGCGTTCGAGGCGGCCGAGACGGTGGACCTCGGCGAGTACGCCACCTGGCTGGACGCCGAGCGGATCGTGGTCAACATCCACCGCCGCTACCGCGAACGCGACCCCTCCAACACACCCGAGCTGGACCAGATGACGCTGATGGCCATGATGGCGGAAAGGGAGCTCTCGTGAGATTGTCGAAGACCGCCCATACCTCCCACCCGTGGCGCATCCACCAACTCGCGAGTGACTTCTCGGTCGAGGACGTGTGGTCGTTCCGCACGCCCGGAGCCGGGCCCGACGACTTCCCGACGATGCTCGCGGCGATGCGGGCTACCGGCGGACTCGTGAAACAGCGGGTCGCCTCGCTCCGCGACCGCCTGCCCAGCGACGTCCGCGACGCTTTCCGCGGTCCGGACAACGAGAGCATGCCACTCAAAGCGGTCTACGAACTCGACATGGAGGCCGCACGCGAGCTGGCGAACCAGACCGTGCACACCCTGATGCATCTCGGCTGGGTCCATGGAGCGAACGGCGACCATGAGCTGCGGATGGCCGTCCTCGTCAAGCCCAACGGATGGTTCGGGCGGCTCTACATGGCCGCCATCGCGCCTTTCCGATACCTCATCGTCTACCCAGCCCTGACCCGGCAGTGGGAACGAGCGTGGCGCGACCGCAACCACGCGGAGGCGGAGTATCAAGAAGGGACGTCACGATGAACTCCAGAAAGCGGCTGCTCCGCTGGGCGAGCGGGATCATGCTCGTGCTGGGCACGGGGCACCTGTCCCTGCTGGCGCTCGCCGCCTGGGAGGACATTACCGGCTGGGTGGATCGGGGGCTGTGGGCAGCCGTCCCGCTCCAACTGACAGACGGGGCCGCCGTTCAGACGGTGGAGTCCCTTCAGAACAAGGTCACCTTCTGGGCCGGTCCGGGAAGCTTCGCCGTGCCCCTTGTTCTCCTGGGTTGCCTGACATGGCACCTCGCCGGACGTGGAGTGGCTGTGCCCGCCGGAATCGGCTGGGGTCTCGCGACCTGGTGTGCGTTAGGCGGCGTCCTTCTTGTGCCATCCCCGTTCTTCGCCGGGATCGTCTCCGGGGCACTCATCATCTTGGCAGCGCGGAAGGAAGACCGGCCGGGACCATCCCGAGACCGGGAGCCGGACCTGGCGTGATCCGCCCCACCAGTGGCGGCGGTAGGGAGCCCGGCGGAGTCCTGGACGTCCAGGATCTCGGCGGTCTCTCCGCCGCTGTACGGGGGCGGTGCTGGACGGCGGCGCTGTACGGGGCCGCTGTACGGGCCGCCACATCTTGTGGGTGCCTGACCGCACCTCTTCAGCTACGACCTTGCCCGGCCGGGTGACGGCGGCTCGATCCGCTCAGCCCGGCACTGCCTGAGGAATTTTCCGCGCACCCGATCCGGCTGCCGCCCGGCGTCGCCCACCCTGCGGCGAGGCGCTGGGACGCGTGGCATCCGGTCGGAGTGGCGGGGGTCGAGGGCCTAGAAGCAGGTGCCGGGCGTCGGGAAGCGGGGCCGGTCGTGGCGAACGTGGCGTGGGGGAGTGGGGTCGGTCCGTCGGGGTGCGGCGAGTGCGTGACCGCCGGGAGGGGTGATCACCAGGGATGACTGCCGGGAGGTGACTGCCGGGAGGTGATCGCAAGGGAGGGGCCGCCAGGGAGGGGCCGCCAGGGGGTGACTGCAGGAGCGCGCCTTGACTGCGGATGAGGGAGGAGGAGGGGGCATCGGCCGTTCGGGATCGTGTGCTCGGTTGGCCGGTGGCACACGGTGCGGCCGATGATGCTGCCGGTGTCAGACGGCTAGATCTCTGTCAGGTGGATCTCTGTCAGGTCCAGATCACGCCCCGCACCATGGCTGCTCCTTTCCGGCACGGTCCGCTCGTGAAGTGAGCGGCCTCCATTCGTGGACCACGACATACGGGTGGCCCCGTTGCCCCAACGTAGCGGTTCCCATCGCGCAGCGCACACTCCGCAATTATTGTGTTACATATCGTTAGTCAGGGAGGAGACGTGATGGCTGCCTCCGGTCACCCTTCGATCACGCCTCGCGACAGTGTGTCAACACTGGTCAGCCGATGGCCGTTGCTCGGGCAGCGTCGCCCGTTGGTGGTCTATCTCGTCGGGATCGCGGCTGTGGACATCGCCGCGATCGCAGGATTCGCGACGGCGACCGAGTTCCGCTTGGCGGACGCGGTGACGTTCGCCGCTCTCATGGCGTGCGGCGTGGCCTGTGTCGAGGCCACCAGGCGCCTCGGCGTCCCGGCGGGTGTCTCCCGTGACCTCCTGTCGGCGTGGTGGCTGCCGGTGGCGCTGCTGCTGCCGCCGCTCTACGCCCTGCTCGCGCCGATTGTGATGCAGGTGCTGCTGCAGTGGCGGGTCCGTGCCACGGTGCTCCATCGCCGGGTGGTCACGGCGGCGGCCATCGGGCTGGCGGGATGCGCCGCCTCCGTGGCGTTCCATTGGCTGGTGTCCGAGCCGTGGCTGGTCTCAGGCCCGTCGGCGCTGTCGCGGGGGGAGAGCGGCGCGATCGCGCTCGCGGTAGCGGCGGCCGTGGTGTTCGCGCTGCTCAACACGGCTCTGATCGCGGTCGCCGCGCACACCGCCGACCCCGAGCTGCCGTGGCGAGAGGTCCTGTGGGACAGGGAGAGCGTGCTGCTCGACGTCGTGGAGCTGTGCCTGGGCGTCAGCGTGGCGGTCGCGACTAGCCTCAACCTCGCCCTGCTGATCATCGCGCTGCCTCCGGTCGTGCTGCTCCAGCGCAGCCTGCTGCACGCCCAGCTCCAGGCGGCCGCCCGCACCGACCCCAAGACCGGCCTGCTCAACGCGGCGGCCTGGCAGCGCGAGGCCGACACCGAGATCGTCCGCGCCCGTCGCACCGGTGAGACCCTGGCGCTCCTCATCATCGACATCGACCACTTCAAACGCGTCAACGACCGCCATGGTCACCTCGTGGGCGACCAGGTGCTGGCGGGTGTCGCGACGACCCTGCGCACCCAGTTGCGCGACTACGACGTGGTGGGACGCTTCGGCGGCGAGGAGTTCGTGGTCCTGCTTCCGGGGGCCGACCTCCACGAGGCCCGCCAGGTCGCCGAACGGCTCCGCAACCGCATCAGCCACATGGCGGTCGCCGCCGACGACGCCATGATCACCGTCACCGTCTCGGCGGGGGTCGCCATCATGAGTGTGCACGGAGACGACCTCATCGAGCTCCTCGCCGCCGCCGACCTCGCCCTCTACCGGGCCAAGGAGCTCGGCCGAGACCGCATCTGCATCCCCGCCGTGCAGCCCCCGCCCCCGCAGATCCCCGAAGCCCCTCCAGCCGCCTGACCGACCACCTCGCCGCCCTCTCTCACAACCGACCGTCCAGTAGCCCTGAGTGGTTCCAGGTGTCCGGGTGTCTCGGGTGTCCGAGCGTTCGGTTGTCCGGGGGGCCGGGTGTCTCCTCCAGGTGTCCCGGTGTTCCAGCGTCCGGACGGCCTGATGTCTCGGTGTCTGGGTGTCTGGGCGTCGTCCAGGTGTCCGGGCGTCTCAGCGCGCCGCGTCATCCGCCGGCCGCTTCAGTGGCCCACGTGTCGTGGAGTTCCTCGGGGGTATCCGGTGACTCTCCGGTCGGCGGGTCAAGGGGTGCGCGGAGCCGGGCTCCAGGGGTCGGTGGGTGGCAGGCGGCCCGCAGCGGGCACGGCGGCGTGTCCTCGCATCCGACGACGTCGCGTCGGGGTGGGCGTGGCAGGGCTGTGCGTGTCAGGTGAAGGTTGTCGTGTTCGCTGTTGTGCCGGGCCTCGGGGGGACTGGTCCTGTCGGGGTCGGATCGTCGGGGCGAGGGTCACGCCACGGAGGGTTCGGCGTCCGCGATCGCTACAACCCCGTCACCTGCCTACGGGTATCTCTGAGGCCGGACGCGGGGGCGGCGGAAGCCAGGCTTGGGAGCCCCTAAGCTAGATGACATGCCGGAGTACATCTACACGCTGCAGCGCGTGCGCAAGGCGCACGGCGACAAGGTTGTCCTTGACGACGTCACCCTGTCGTTCCTGCCAGGCGCCAAGATCGGCGTTCTGGGCCCGAACGGCACCGGAAAGTCGACGCTGCTCCGGATGATGGCCGGCCTGGAGCAGCCGTCCAACGGTGAGGCCAGGTTGATGCCGGGCTTCACGGTCGGCATGCTCCAGCAGGAGCCGCCGCTCAACGAGGAGAAGACCGTCCTCGGCAACGTGCAGGAGGGCGTCGCCGAGACGATGGCGATGCTCGAGCGCTACAACGCGATCGCCGAGCAGATGGCCACCGACTACAGCGACGAGCTGCTCGAGGAGATGGGCAAGCTGCAGGATCAGCTCGAGCACCGCAACGCGTGGGACCTCGACAGCCAGCTCGAGCAGGCGATGGACGCTCTGCGCTGCCCGCCGCCCGACGCCGAGGTGACCAAGCTGTCCGGTGGTGAGCGCCGCCGGGTCGCCCTGTGCAAGCTGCTGCTGGAGGCCCCCGACCTGCTGCTGCTCGACGAGCCCACCAACCACCTCGACGCGGAGAGTGTGCAGTGGCTGGAGCAGCACCTGGAGAAGTACGCGGGCACCGTGCTGGCCGTCACCCACGACCGCTACTTCCTCGACAACGTCGCCGGGTGGATCCTCGAGCTCGACCGGGGCCGTGCCTTCCCCTACGAGGGCAACTACTCGACCTACCTCGAGGCCAAGGCCCAGCGGCTCAAGATCGAGGGCCAGAAGGACGCCAAGCGCAAGAAGCGCCTGGAGGACGAGCTCGAGTGGGTTCGCTCCAATCCCAAGGCTCGCCAGACCAAGAGCAAGGCCCGCCTCCAGCGCTACGAGGAGATGGCGGCCGAGGCCGACAAATACCGCAAGCTCGACTTCGATGAGATCCAGATTCCGCCGGGCCCCCGTCTGGGCACCACGGTGATCAAGGCAGACGACCTCACCAAGGGGTTCGGCGACCGGCTGCTCATGGAGAAGCTCACGTTCGACCTGCCGCGCAACGGCATCGTGGGCGTCATCGGCCCCAACGGCGTCGGCAAGACCACCCTGTTCCGCATGATCACGGAGAGCGAGACGCCGGACGGCGGCGCCATCGTGGTGGGCGAGACGGTCAAGATCTCTTACGCCGACCAGAGCCGTGGCGGCATCGACCCCAACAAGAACGTCTGGGAGGTCGTCTCCGACGGGCTCGACCACATCAAGGTGGGCAACGTCGAGATGCCGTCCCGCGCCTACATCGCGGCGTTCGGCTTCAAGGGCCCCGACCAGCAGAAGAAGGCCGGTGTCCTGTCGGGCGGCGAGCGCAACCGGCTCAACCTCGCGCTCACCCTCAAGCAGGGCGGCAACGTCCTGCTGCTCGACGAGCCCACCAACGACCTCGACACCGAGACCCTGTCGTCGCTGGAGAACGCCCTGCTCGACTTCCCGGGCTGCGCCGTGATCACCTCGCACGACCGATGGTTCCTCGACCGCATCGCCACGCACATCCTGGCGTGGGAAGAGGGCTCCAACTGGTTCTGGTTCGAGGGCAACTTCGCCGACTACGAGAAGAACAAGATCGAGCGGCTGGGCGCCGACGCCGCCCGCCCGCACCGGGTCACCTACCGCAAGCTGCACCGCGACTGATCTCCCGCCGGGGAGGAGCCGGTCTCCTCTTCAATCTCCTTTTACGGCAGGCACGCGAAGGCGCCGACCGCCGCACGGGGTCGGCGCCTTTCGCAGGGTTACGCTTACCGGGCGCACGGTGCCGGCCGCCGTTACGTCGGCTTCTTGGCCGTCCAAGGGGTTCCCCTGCGGTCGTTGGCCGGCCAAGGGTTCCCTCCCTCCACTCCTTGGCCCTTTGAAGGGGCCGTCTGCGGTCTTTGCCGTCACCGAAAACGGTTCCCCTGCGGTCCTCGGCCCTCTGACAGGTGTGCGGGCTCGGCGGTCCATGGGTCTGGCGCCTGCGAGGCCACCCTGGGGCAAAGGGGGCGGCGATGGGGCGGGTAGCGTGGCGCGCGTGCACAATTCCCTCGCTCAGCGGCACATCTTCCCCCGAATGGTGCGGTTCGCCGACATAGATTCGCTCGGACACGTGAACAACGTCCGGTTCTTCGACTACCTGGAGGACGCCCGCCTCGGACTGCTCCACATCGACCCGTACAAGGCGGGTGACACCCCCTTCAAGGGGCTCGTCATCGCCCGGCACGAGATCGACTACCGGCGCCCGCTCGGCTTCCGTCCCGAGCCGGTGCGGGTGGAGACGTGGGTTACTGAGGTGAGGCCGGTCAGGTTCACGCTGAAGTACGAGATCCGCGACGACGACGAGGTGTTCGTGACCGCCATGTCGGTCGTCGTGGCCTACGACGTCGAGCGAGCGGCCCCGCGCAGGCTGACGGAGGACGAGGTGGGCTACCTCAAGCGGTTCATGATCCCTGCATGAGCACGCGGCAGCCGTCCGGGCGGCGGTGGCTGATGCTCGGGCTGGGGATCAACGCGCATGCCTGCGTCACTCTGGGGCTCTTCGGGCTGCCGCTGGTCATGCCCGACGTCCAGCGCTTCTTCGGCGTCTCGCTCCCCGTCGCCGGGATGATCGCCAACGCCCCGGCCATCGGCATCCTGTTCGCGCTCGTCCCGTGGGGGGTGCTGGCCGACCGGCGTGGTGAGCGGCTCGTGCTCGGCCTGGGCGTGGGGCTGGCGGGCGTGTTCTTCGCGGGCGTGGCCCTGGTCACCGAGGTCTGGGCGGTGATCGCCCTGCTGGCGCTCGCCGGGGCGGCGGGCTCGGCGGCGTTGGTGGGCGGCGGCCGGATCGTGCTGCGCTGGTTCCGGCCGCCCGAGCGCGGCGTCGCCATGGGGCTGCGGCAGGTCTCCTACACGCTCGGCATGGCGGTCGCCGCCTTCGTCCTGCCGCCCGTCGCGTGGGCTCACGGCGTCCAGGGCGTGCTGCTCGTGTGCTCCACGACGAGCCTGGTCGCCGCCGTGCTGGCCGCCCTGTTCCTGGCCGGGCCGCCGCTGCGGGTCTCCCGCGCAGGTACGGCACCCGCCGTCTCGCCGTACCGGCAGCCCGCGCTGTGGCGGGTGCACGCCACCAGCGCGCTGCAGCTCGTCGCGCAGGTCGTGGTCGGCACGTACGGCGTGACGTGCCTCGTCGAGGTCTACCGGTGGGACGGCGTGCGGGCTGGGCAGCTCTTCGGCGTGGCCGCGATCGCCGGCGCGGCGGTGCGCATCGCGGTGGGACGCTGGTCGGACAGGACCGGCCTGCGCATGGCGCCGCTGCGCAGCCTGACCTTCTGCGCCCTGGCCGTGCTCGTCCTGCTCGTGGCGGGCGCCGTCACCGAGTCGTGGCTGGGGCCGGTGATGCTCGCGGCGGCCGCGATGATCACCGTCGCGGGGAACGGCCTGGCCTACCTGGCGGCGGGCGAACTGGCCGGTCCGGGCTGGGCGGGACGGGTGCTCGGCACCCACAACACGGTGCAGAACGTCGTCGCCCTGGTCATGACCCCGCTGGCGGGTGTGCTGATCACGAGCACGGGATACTGGGCCGGGTTCGCCGCCGGGCTGGTGTGCGCGCTGCTCTCGCTGCCCGTCATCCCCTACCGCGGCGAGCGGAGCGTCCACGGCGAGCGGAGCGTCCGCGGCGAGCGGAGCGTCCACGGCGAGCGAAGCGCCCACGACGGGTCCCGGCCACCGTGACCGCCCCATGACCGCCCCATGACCGCCCCATGACCGCCCCGACGGCTGGGCTATGAGAGCAGCCAGGCCGCGGTGTCGGGTGGCAGCAGCCGGTCCTCCGGCAGGTGGCCGCTCGCCAGGACGACCCGGTCGTGCGAGGGAAGCGGCACCGGCCGCAGGCCGCAGTTGAGTACGCAGATCAGCGACCCACGGGAGAAGAAGAGCGCGTCCTCGGGTGAGTCGAGCCACTGGATGGTGTGCGGGATCGAGCCCACCAGCTCCCGGCGGCACGCCAGCGCCCTGCGGTAGAACTCCAGCGTCGAGCCCGGGTCGCCGGTCTGGGCCGCCACGCTCAGCGCGGCGAACTCCGGAGGTTGCGGCAGCCACGGCCGTATCCCGTCGGGCGCGAAGCCGAGGGAGGCGCCGCTGTCCGACCACGGCAGCGGCACGCGGCAGCCGTCACGGCCGGGGATCTTTCCCTCCGACTGGAGGAAGACGGGATCCTGCCGAGCCTCCGGGGGAATATCCTTCACCTCGGGGAGGCCAAGTTCCTCCCCTTGGTAGAGATATGCACTACCGGGGAGTGCAAGCATCGTGACCAATGCCGCTCTTGCCCGGTCGAGGCCGGTGCCCGCGTCGGCGGTCTCGTAGCGGGTGCGGTGCCGTACGACATCGTGGTTGGACAGCACCCACGTGGCGAACGGCACGGTCGCCAGAGTGTCGTCGATGACCTTGCGGAACGCCGTCGCCGACCAGGGGGCCTGCAGCCAGGCGAAGTTGAAGCTCTGGTGCAGCTCGTCGGGGCGCACGTATCGCGCGAGGTCCACCGGGTCGTCGGTCCACACCTCGCCGACGGCCATGCGCTCGCCGGGGAAGGCGTCGAGCAGCTTGCGCCACGCGCGGTAGACGTCGTGCACCTCCGGCTGCCCCCACACCGGCGAGACCGCCGTGAACGACTGGTCGTCGACGTCCGGCAGGCCCTCGGCCTTGTACAGGCCCATGGCCACGTCGATGCGGAATCCGTCGACGCCCCGGTCGAGCCAGAACCGCAGGATGTCGAGGAACTCGGCGTGCACCTCGGGATTGCGCCAGTTGAAGTCGGGCTGGCCGGGGGCGAACAGGTGAAGGTACCACTGCCCGCCGGCCACCCGCGTCCAGGCCGGTCCGCCGAACGTGGACTGCCAGTTGTTCGGCAGGTCGGGCGAGGAGCGGAAGACGTAGCGGTCGCGGCCCTCGCCGCGCAGCGCCGCCTCGAACCACGGGTGCCGGTCGGAGCTGTGGTTGGGCACCACGTCGACGATGACCTTCAGCCCCTGCTCGTGGGCGTCGGCCACCAGCGCCTCGAAATCGGCCAGCGAGCCGAACAGCGGGTCCACGCCGCGATAGTCGGCCACGTCGTAACCGCCGTCGGCCATGGGGGAGGGGTAGAAGGGCGTCAGCCAGATCGCGTCGACGCCCAGCTTCCGGAGGTACGGCAGGCGCTCCCGTATCCCGGCGAGATCGCCGACGCCGTCTCCGGAGGCGTCGGCGAAGCTGCGTACATAGATCTCGTAGACGACGGCGTCGCGCCACCAGGGGATAGCCATGAGGCGGTCATGCCCGCTACGCCGGTGAGTTCACCAGGCTATGGGCGGCGTAAACGAGATAGTCCCAGAGCCGCTGCTCCAGCTCGTCCGGGAGCCCCAGCGACTCGACGCCGTCGCGCATGTGCCTGAGCCAGGCGTCGCGCTCGGCCTCGCCGATCACGAACGGCATGTGCCGCATGCGCAGCCTCGGGTGGCCGCGCTCCTGGCTGTAGGTGTTGGGGCCACCCCAGTATTGGATCAGGAAACCCCGCAGCCGGTCTTCAGCACCCGTGAGGTCTTCCTCCGGATAGAGGGGACGCAGCAGCGGGTCCTGCGCGACCCCCTCGTAGAAGCGGTGCACGAGGCGCCGGAAGGTCTCCTCGCCCCCGACGGCGTCGTAGAAGGAGGTCTCAGTCACGGTCTCAGCCTATGCGGTGGGCACCATGGCGATGCCCGCGGCGTCGAGCGCGCTCTTGACCCGCATGCGCAGTTCGCGGGCCACCTCGGCCTGCTTGGCGGGCAGCGTCTTGGCTGAGACGCGGAAGACCAGGGTGCTGTCGGAGAGCTGCTCGACCCCCACCACCGTCGGCCTCTCCACGATCGCCGCCTCGCGGAACTCCAGGTCGTCCCAGATCTCCTTGGCCACCCGCTCCAGCACGTCGCGCACGTTCGCGATGTCGCTGGCGTAGCCCACGGGGACGTCGACGTAGGCGCGCGACCAGCCCTGCGACTCGTTGCCGACCCGGGTGATGGTGCCGTTGCGGACGTACCAGACCCGGCCGTCGGCGTCGCGCAGCCGGGTGACGCGCAGGGTGACGGCCTCGACGGTGCCGACCGCGGCGCCCGCGTCGATCACGTCGCCGACGCCGTACTGGTCTTCGAGCAGCATGAACATGCCCGCGATGAAGTCCTTCACCAGCTCCTGCGCGCCGAAGCCGATCGCGACGCCCAGGATGCCGACGCTGGTCAGCAGGGGAGCGATGGGGATCGTCAGCCGGTCGAGCACGGTCAGCGCCGTGGTGCCGAGGATCACGATCGAGGCGACGTGCTTGAGCACCGTGCCCATGGTCTCGGCGCGCTGCTTGCGGCGCTCGTGGAGCAGGACGTCGATGCCCTCGGGCGGGCTGCCGCGGCGGAAGCGGGTGGTGATCGAGCCGCCGGTCGCCGCCCGGTTGACCACGCGGCCGATCACCCGGTGGGAGACGTTGCGGATCACGAAGCCCAGCACCAGGATCAGCACGATGGTGATGGCGCCGGCGACGACGGGTGCCCAGGCGGCTCCGGGGAACCATTCGAGCACCCAGGCGCAGAACAACCCGTCGGACTTGCATATGGCGCTCATGTCGGCCACCAGCTTGTCGGGGCTGGGGAGCACGGACGACGTGGGGCTGGACGACGGTGTCGGCGACGGCGCTGGTGTTGCCAGCATGAACACTGGGCGGATCCTCCTCAGGAAGCGGTTCGGTCGGCGGGTCTTGGACCGTTTCGATCCAAAAAGATACCCGCCGGCCGAACCGGCCGCCGTCACATCACGCCGGGGAAGACGGGGTCATCAGGACCCGGGGCCGCGGAGGGCGAGTCCTGACGCTCCGGTGACGGACGGCTCGGCCGGGACCAGCAACCCGGAAGCAGGTCCCGTGCCGTTTCCCGGGAGGAGCCTCCCGGACGCCCTCCGGGGACTCCCGGAAGGCGGGTCTTGTGGCGGAACCGGCGAGATGACCAGGATCCCTGCCGGGCAGGGATCCTCCGCACCGGCCATCCCGCCGGCCCCGTGAGGCCGCCGTGGGCGCGGTGAGCCACGGTGGCTGCGCTCCACCTGGTTCACCGCCCTGCGCCACTCTCCACGGCGGCGAGCCGTGTCGCTCACCCACGGCGGTGAGCCGCGTCACTCGCCCACGGCGGCGAGCACCCGGGCGACCTTCGTCGCGGCGCCGGCCGGATCGTCGGCGGTGTGCATCCGTTCGCCCCAGGACCAGCAGTACCACCAGTCCGGCAGTTCGGAGACCGCGGACGGCCGACAGGTGACGTTCTCGGACAGGCTGGTCGCGTCGGGATTGATCACCCGGACGAACAGCCGGCCGCTCTGGGTCCGGACCACTCGTGCGAGCAAACCGCGAGCGTCCAGCTCCGACACCAGACGCTCCAGGTGCTCGAAGTTGTCGTCCCCCACCTTTCGTCCCTCCCTCGCATCGTTGCTGGTGGGCCAAAGATGACGCAACTCCGCCCGCTACGCAACGAGGCCCCCCCGCTTACGGGGAGTCGCTATGTAACTCGTGGGATGTAAGAAACAGTCCGCCGGAGGACGATCCTTAACCGTAAGCTTCAAGGCGACGTTTTCTTCCTGTCCTCAATGGTCCATAGTGTTCGGTAGGCGGAGCGCGATCTGGAGGCTACGATCCGTAGTCGGGAGCGGATCGTACGAACGTGAGAGGGGCCGGGATGTCCGGCAGACAACACAGGGAAACGGAGATGGCGCGGCGCATCCGAGCCAGAGGGCTCGCCGCCGGCCAGACTCCTGCCCAGATCGCCGAACAGATTCACGAGGCCTGTTCGCCCCAATTCGGCACCACCAAGATCAAGGGGCATCGCCTGTCGCACGGCATCGCCCTGGCCGACGTCATCGAGCAGGTGCGCGCCCTGTTCGCACGGGACGCCAAGGGCATGCCGGGCATCGGGGAGACCCTGCTGTCGGCCTACGAGAGCGGGCTGAAACGGCCGGGGCCCGAATACCTGCATTACCTGTGCACGGTCTACCACGTCGAGCCGGCGGCCCTCGGCTACGACGGCCCGTGCATCTGCGGCAACAACCACCGGGCCATCGACCCGTCCGACGAGTCGGAGGGCGGCTCCTCGAAGGTCCGGGCCATCACGGCGGCTGATCCGCGACCGGACGACCAGGAGGACGAGAACATCCTGCGGCGCGCCCTGCTGCAACTGCTCAACGGCCAGCCGCCCGCGAAGCTGTTCGACGGCCCCGTGATCGGCGCCATCGAGGGCGTCAGGCGGCGCGTGGACGAGACGCTCGTTTCGGCCACCATCTCGCCCGCCATGCTCGACCAGTGGGAGGAGGCCACGCTCAGCCTCGGCCGGCAATACACGACGACCGCCCCCCTGCGGCTGCTCTGCGACGTCCTGCTCGAACTGAGCGCCGTCCGCAACGCCATGTCCCGCCGCCAGCCCGTGGACCTGCAGGAGCGCCTGTGCCGCCTGGCCGCGCAGCTGGCCGGCCTGAGCGGCATGATCCTGATCAACCTGGGCGACCACCGCCTGGCCCGCTCTCTCTTCCGCACCGGCCGCATGGCCGCCGACGAGACCGGCGACCGGGCCCTGCGCGCGTGGGTGACCGCTCGGGAGTCGCTCGTCCCGCTCTACTACGGCGACGCCCGCGAGGCGCTCACCCTGGCCAAGAAGAGCCGCGACCTGGCCGGCCAGGTGCCGTGCGCGGCGCAGGCCATGGCCCCGGTCGTGGAGGCGCGCGCGCTGGCCATGATGGCGGGGGCCGACAGCAAGAAGGAGGTCGTCGACCAGGCCAAGCGCGCGCTGGCCCGGGCCCGCAACGCCTTCTCGCACATCAAGGGCTTCGAGCGGGAGGACATGGCCTTCGGCTACACCGAGCGCCAGCTCTACTTCTACCAGGGCGACGTGCTCACCAAGCTGGGCCAGACGGTCGAGGCGGAGGTGGTGCTGGACCAGGCGCTCGACAAGTACCAGGACCACATCCTCGACCAGACGCTGATCAGGCTCGACCTGGCCCAGTGCCGCCTGATCGAGGGCGAGCTCACCGAAGCCCTCGCGATCGGCAGCGAGGCGCTGCGGCTGCTCGGCCCCGAATTCCTCACCGACCTCATCATCCGTCCCGCCATGGCCCTGGGGCAGGAGGTCGCCAAGCGCGACCCGAACCATCCTGGCCTGCCCGCCTACCGGGCGCTGCTCCAGCAGCCGGTCATGGGCGAAGGGATCGGCGGTGCATGAAGCTCAAGATCCGGCGCTACCGTTGGTCTGACCTCGACACGATCCTGGCCCTGCACCAGGTCAGCCTCGCGGAGGTGGGCCTTTTCCCCGGCGACGGGGTCTACTACGACGACGACTTCCCGCGCATCCAGGAGATCTACCTCGCCTGCGGCGGCGACTTCCTCGTCGGAGAGCTCGGCGGGCGCGTCGTGGCCATGGGCGGGCTCAAGCCCATCGACTCCGCCACGGTCGAGCTGTGCCGGCTCCGGGTCCATCCCGAGTTCCAGAGGCGCGGCCACGGCTCGACGATGCTGATGAAGCTCGAGTCGCGAGCGGTCGAGCTCGGGTTCCGCACCCTGCGCGGCGACACCACCCTGCGGCAGGAGGCGGCGCTCGCGCTGTACGAGCGGCACGGCTGGCGGGAGATCTCCCGGACGCGGGTCGCCGATCTCGTCGTGGTCTACCTGGAGAAGCGGCTGGTTCCCGCCGCGATGCTCTGATCTCACTCCTCCGGGGGGCATGGGTGCGCCCATGCCCCCCGTGCGTGCTCGTGCCGTCGCGTCCGGGTGTACGTCTCACCGATCCGGGGGCCCGTACGGGTGGGGCCACCGTGACGCCGGGCCACGCGAGAGGTTAGGCGTGGAATGGCCGGATCGGTGATTCAAATCGGCTGGGCGGGGGCTCCCGCCGGTTAAAGTTGTCCGAACCGATGGGTGAGGCTCTTCACTCCCGGTGGTAGAGGAACCTCACCGACTGCTGCCTGTACATCCGCGGCTGCATTTTGTAGTGACATGCTTCTGCCATGGCAGTCGTGCCCGCTCCCCGACCCCTCCTGGGAGCCGTGCTTCTGTTGTTCGTCAGCGCCGCATGGGGGTCGGCGTTTCCGCTGATGAAGGATCTCATCCACCGGTTACCAGTCGAGGACCTGCTCGCGGAGAGATACGCGTTGGCCGCGCTGACGCTGCTCCTTCTACGGCCGCGCTGCCTGCGGGGGCTGCCGCGGCGGACGTGGGGCCATGGGGCGATCCTGGGGGTCATGTTCGGGGTCGGGCAGACGGGACAGGCCATCGCGCTCCACAGCCTGCCCTCGGCGGTGTCCGGGTTCGCCGTCGGGTGCAGCGTGGTGATCACGCCCATCCTGGCGCTGTTGCTGTTCCGGGCCCGCGTGCCGATGCGGGTGTGGGTGGGAGTGGCGCTCGCGATGGCCGGGATGACCGTCTTCACGCTGCTGCGCGGGATCGGGGACGAGCGGATCTCGCTGCTCGCCCTCGGGGTGACGCTCACCGCGGCGGCGCTCTACGCGGGCCACACGCTGCTGCTCGCCCGGCTGTCACGCGCTGGTGAGACGTTCCACGCGTATGAGCTGACCGTCATCCAGCTGGCCACGATCGGGGCCATGACCGGAGCCTTCGCCGTGCGCGACGGGCTGAGCCTGCCGGTCTCGGTGCCCGACTGGGGGATTCTCGCGCACCTGTCGGTCGTGTCGTGCGCGCTGGGCTTCCTGGCTCGCTCGTACGGCCAGGCGCACGTGGCCGCCGTGCCGAGCGCGGTGCTGATGTCCTCGCAGCCGCTGTGGGTGGCGGCCATCGCGGTGATCTGGTTCGCCGAGCCGGTGGGCTGGAGCATGATCGTGGGCGGTGGGCTCATGGCCGGGGCCATGCTGCTGGCCGTACCGGCTCGCTCCCCACGGGCCGCGCTGCCCGATGGCACGCCGCGCAACAGGACCCTGCTGGAGGTGTCGCGCCAGGCCTCGAAGAGGCTGGCCGAGCTGAAGGTCAAACGCGATGACTCGCTGAAGGCCCCCCAGGTCGATGTGCCGTACGTGTCCAAAGCCGCATGCGCGAACGCCGCGACGTGCCGGTTGACCGCCCACTCGGCCAAAGGGAGCGGGCAGCCCAGCCTGGATCGGCTGATCGCGCGGGCCACCCTCATCGTCCGGGCGCGCAACCTGCCCGGTCCGGGCTGCTGCCAGTCGATCACACTGGTGGGGCGCTGCCTGTGCGAGCTCATGGAGGAAGCGGAGCAGGACGGCGAGGTGATGAAGCCTTCATGGTTTCGGCCCCGTTAGGCCCTTCTTCACCGCGGAATATTCAGCGCTTTTTATCTATTCAACCAGCGGTTATTCGTCCTAAAACTTGATAATCGCTCAGGCGTCGAATAATGGTGGACTAACCGCGTGTGGGAGGGGAACACCATGAAGCGCATCGTCGTCCGTAAACCGGGCATCGCGCACCTGACCGGGACCTCCAGCGTCATCCACAAGGGGTGAGCGAGGGCAGGTCCCACCTCCGGGCGCAGGGGGCGCCCTCAGGCCGAACGGGGGCCATGCGGCTGCTGATGCCCGTGGTGGACGGTCACCGGCGACCGCATGGCCCGTACACCGTCGCCTCCGCGCTGCTCCACCGGCTCGTCCCGGGGGTTCTGGAACGTTCCGCCGAGCTCGTGGCCGCCCACGACATCGAGATCCGGGCGGCCGCGCCCGGCCTGCGCGACCTTGTGCCCGCCAGGCGGGTCACGATCGACGTGGACCTGCCCGACGACGAACGCATCCTCGTGCCCGCGCCCCGCCGCACCCTGCGGCTGGCCAACGGGATCGCGGAGTTCGTACGCGACGTGGTGCCGCCGGGCGAGACGCTGGTGGTGTGCAACGGGGCGGAGGCCGATCCGACGGACGCCGAGCTGCTCGACGTGATGACGCGCAGGATCCCTCCGGACGTCCTCAGGATCGTCGTCTACTCGGACGGCCCCGAGCATCCCGAGGACTCGCGGGCGGCCGAGGAACTCTGGGATGCCGTCGACCGCTGCCTGCGGGAGGGTTTCCTGCACGCCGTGGCCGAGCTGGGGCGGCTCGGGCTGGCCCGTGCCGATCCGGGCGGAGAGCTGTGGTGGCGCTTCGCCCAGCGCACCGCGACCGCGCTCGGCGGGCTCGGGCGGACAGAGCAGGCGCGCGAGGTGTGGCGGTCGGTGCGCACGGCCAGCCAGGACCCGGCCGTGCACGCCGCAGGCGCGTACGGCATGGCGATGCTCGACGCCCGCCACTCCGATCCCGCGCGGCGTGACCTCGTCAGGGCCAGAGAGTGGATCAACGAGGCGATCGCCATCTCCACGCTGCTGCCCGACCCGCTGGAGCGCGCCTTCAAGCTGGGGTTCGACCGCAACGGGCTGGCGCTGATCGAGCTGCGCGAGGGCCGGCCGGAGGCGGCGCTGGCGCTGGTGGAGTCGGCCATCGAGCTCGCCCGCGAGCTGGAGGAGCGGCATCCCGTGCACCGCATGGTGCTGCGCGCGAACCGGGCCAGGCTGCTGGCGGTGCTCGGGCGGACGAAGGAGGCGCTGGACGACTACGCGGCGGCGATCGGCATCGACCCCGCCTTCCCCGACTTCTACCTGGACCGGGGCAATCTCCTGGCCAAGCTGGGCTACCACGACGAGGCGCTCGCCGACTACGAGAGCGCGATGCGGGCCGGGCCGCCGCTCCCCGAGGCGCACTACAACCGCGCCGAGCTGCGCATCGCCCGCGACGACCTCGACGGGGCCCTCGCCGACCTCGGCCGGGTGATCGACCTCGACCCGGCGTTCCTCGACGCCTACATCAACCGGGCCGGGCTGCTCGCCGGGCTCGAACGCGACGACGAGGCGTGGACCGACGTCTCGGCCGGGCTCGCGCTGGCCCCCGGCAACCCGCACCTGCTGGTGGTGCTCGGCCAGCTGGAGACGGCCGCCGGTCGGCACCGGGAGGCCCGGCGGGCATTGGACCGTGCCATCGAAGCGGCTCCGGGGCTGGCGGCGGCCTGGGGCAACCGGGGGGTGCTGCGGTTCGAGGCGGGCGACGTGGAGGGCGCGGTGGAGGACCTGTCGCAGGCCATCGGGCTCGAACCCCAGCCCGACCTGTACGCCAACCGGGCGGTCGCGTTACGGGCGCTGGGGCGGGAGGGCGAGGCGGACGCGGACGACGAGCGGGCGTCCCGGACGGGCTGACGCGCACCAGGGTGGACGCATATCGGACGGGCAGCTGGAAGCGCATCTGGACGCGCGGCTGCGATTGCGTCGGCAAGCGCGTAGTGGCTCGCATCTGGAATCGCGTCCGGAGGCCCTGGATCGCGTCCGGAGACGTGCTCGGGACGGTGTCCCGGATGGCATCCGTGGCGTTGACCTGGGATCGGAGGTGGTTTCGGATTTGGGATCAGAGTCGCGATCGAACCCTGGGATCATAACCGGCATGGGGGATATGGCTGGGTGGAAGGGGCGGATAGGGCGGGCCGCTACGGTGTACGCGGCTCTGGGCGTGCTCTCGTGGGCGGCCGTCCGCCGTTCGAGCCGTCGGGCGCCGAGCCGGGCATCGAGTGGTACGAAGGCCGCTGGGAGCGCTCACGGAGGACTACGGTTGGAGCGTGGGTTTCAACGAGTTGCTGGGCAACCTCCGGCCGGGGGCGAGCGCCCAGGCCGCGGGCATCAGTCGCGGCTACACCGGGCCCCCCGCCCGCACCGTGACCGCCACCTCGGGCCTGACCCGGCTGCGCTGCGCCTCGCTGCTCAAGCCGCTGTACGCCTGGGCGGCCGCGAGCCACATCCCCGACGCCGAGCGGTGGCGGCGCCACGCCGAGCCGGCCGTGGTGGTCTCGTCCAACGCCGACACCCTCAAGCTGTGGCTCGCCGTCGGCCCCCGCGTCATCCTCGACGACCTCGACCGGCGCACCGGCGTCCGCTGGGCCCCGCCGAACGGCGACCCGTCGCGGTTCGGCTCCGTCGAGGTGTCGGCGGCCGAGGTCGCCGCCGCCTACGCCGTGCTCGCCCAGGCGGCCGTCACCGGGGACCCGGTGGCGGGGGAGATCGTGGAGTGGATGCGCCGGGTGGGTGGTGAGCAGGCGTTCGGCGCGCGGGAGGCGCTCTCCGCGCCCGGCGCCGGCGTCAAGTGCGGCTGGTACGGCGCGCCGGACGAGAGCTGCCTGCGCACCCACGCCGTGGCCGTGCTGCCCCGTGGCGGCACCCAGGTCACCGTCGTGGCCGCCATGACCGCGCAGCCGTACACCGACGAGCGCGACCGGGACGTCTACCAGGCGAGGGTGTCGGAAGGGCTCCCGGTCGAGGCCGAGCACGAGAAGGTCGCGGGAACGCTCGTGCGAGCCCTGATGACCGCCACCCTGGCCGAACTGGGGGAGGACCAGGCCGCGAGCCCGTGAGGCGCGCGGGCCGTTCGGGTCCGTGTGGCGGGTGGGTGGCGGGCCCGGGCGCTCACCCGTCGCCTGTGTCGCGGCTGAGCCTTTCGATCACGTCGGCCAGGTCGGGCGGGGCCACGTTGTCCGGCAGGCGGTCGACCCAGGCGTATCCCAGGTAGGCTCCGCGCTCCTCCTCGGTGAGTGCGCCCGGCTCCACCTCCGGCCGGCTGCCCTCGAACCTGGCCAGGAAGAACGGCTCCGTCTTCACGTACCGCACCCCGAGCCACCGGAAGTCGCGCTCGACCTCGACCCACCGGTCCCGCACGGCGGAACCGGGGAGGCCGGTCTCCTCGGCGAGCTCCCGTCTGGCCGCGTCCAAGGGCCGCTCCCCGGGGTCGATCCCGCCACCGGGCGGCTCCCAGACGTCCAGGCCGCTGACCTGGTCGTGCCAGTGCATCAGGAGCACCCTGCCGTCGCCGTCCAGGCAGACCACCCGCGCGGCCGGCCGGTCGCTGCTCCCCAGCGCGGCGTCGCTCTCCACGGGGGAGCTCGAAGCGCTCACACGAGCGGTTTCGTCGGTCACGTCGCCCTTCCTTCGGTGCCTGCCCTCTTCACCCCCCATGGCGCCGTCGTCAGCGTTTCATGGCGCCGTCGGCGATGGCGTCCGCCGCGTCGCCGATGGCGATGCCGACGATCTCCAGGCGACGCACCAGTTCCCGTTCCTTCATCGCGTCGGCCGTCAGCTCGCCGGAGAAGATACGGGAGATCTCGTACTGGTACATCCTCCTGATCGCCCCGCCCGTCTTCTTCGCCTCAAGGGCGTCGTGCACGACTGCCGAGGGGCGGGAGGCGAGGTCGCGTACGGCGTTCTCCAGGGCGTCGATGCCGTTGATCACCTGGTCGAGGAGCGGGGAGAAGCGGATCTGGTCGGGCACCCGATACAGGTGCGACTCGCGGACGAAGTCGCGCAGCGAGTCGAGCACGTCGTCGATCGAGCGTGAGAGCCGGAAGAGGTCCTCGCGGTCGATGGGGGTGACCAGGGCGTTCCTGAGCTCCTCGACCAGGATGCGGCGTTCCTCGTCGCCGAGGTGCTCGATCACGCGCATCTGCTCGTGCGCGCCCGTCCGGCCCACCTCGCCGCCGATCATGGCCATGGCGAGCCACGCGCCCTCCTTGGTGGCCTGGAGCTGGCCGAGCAGCGCCTCCGTCAGCGCGCTGTCCATGCGCCCGGACATCAGGTCGCGGACGCGTCGCAGTCGCCTCATCACACTCCCTCCGCCGCTCATCTGGGTCTCACCTGCTCCTATCGCGGATTCGCTGGTCTTGCGGCTCATGCCGAGACCAGGACGAACGCCACGGTCGCGGCCAGCAGGGCGCTCGCGGGGAGCGTCAGCAGCCAGGCCACGGCGATCTTGACGGCGGCGTACCAGCGGACGCGTCCGCCGCCGCCCTGTGCCACCCCGGCGCCGATCAGGCCTCCGGCGAGCGCCTGGGTCATGCTCACGGGCATGCCCGCCAGGGCGCAGCCGATGACCGTGATGCTCGATGCGAGCTCCGCCGCCACGCCGTGCAGCGGCCGGGAGGCGATGATCTCCTGGCCGAGCGTGCGGCCCGCCTTGGGCAGGCCGTACAGCGAGCCGAGCCCGAACAGCACCGCCACCAGCGACGTGTACTGCGGGGGCGCGTCCTGGAGGCCAAAAGCGATCATGAACACCGCGAGCATCTTCTGCCCGTCGTTGGCGGCGTAGGCCACGGTCTGCAACCCGAACCCCACCCGGTGCCAGCGCCACAGGCCGCGGGTGGTGGTCGTCCGCATCAGTATCCGTGTCACGGGCCAGGCCATCAGCCCGCCGACGAAAGGCGCCGCCATGCCGACCAGCAGCACCAGCACCACCCACTCGGCCGAGACCGGGAGCCCCCAGCCGAGACCCGCGCCGGTGAGCCCGCCCACGATGGCCAGCGTGAGGCTGGTCGGACGGCCCCGCGAGCTCAGCACGGTGACCACGGTCAGCGCGGCGAGCACGCCGATCGTCATCGCGATCCGACCGCCGGGTCCGTCGAACGTGGCCAGCCGGTTCGCGAACGTCAGCGCCACGGCGTGGGTGGCCAGCGGCACCAGGGCCACCATGACGACGAGGGCCAGGATTCCGGTCGCGGGCCGCACCGTGGGCAGCTTGAGCCCGGTCGCAAGGAGCGCCCCGCCGTCGTTCATCCCGGTCACGAGCGCGAAGAGTCCGGCGACAGCGGCGAGCACGACAACGTCCAAAGGCGACCCTCCCTGACCCCACCCACCCCTGGTTACCGGATAAGTACCCAAGACCTGTTCAATAATGGACGGACAGGTATTTTGTCAGGAATGTCGGGTTATGTGGAAAGTGGGCAGGGGCCCCTGCTGGGCAAGCCGGCGGCGAACCCGCCCGGCGGGCGGTAACCTTCGCAGGTCACTGCCCTCCAATCCACGTTCGCGAGAGTAAGAACCATGAGCGCAGCCGAGTTCGTCCTGACCCTGTCGTGTCCCGACCGGCCCGGCGTGGTGGCCGCGGTGTCCGGGCTGCTCGCCGGGCACGGCTGCAACATCATCGAGAGCCAGCAGTTCGGCGACCAGGTCGAGCAGCGGTTCTTCATGCGGGTCCAGTTCGCGGCGCCGCTCGGCGAGGACGAGCTCCGCGCCGCCTTCGCCGCGCTGGCTCCCGACTTCGGCATGGAGTTCGAGCTGCGCGACACGGCCACGAAGCCACGGGTGCTGATCATGGTGAGCAAGTTCGACCACTGCCTGAACGACCTGCTCTACCGGGTGCGCAAGAAGACGCTCGACATCGAGGTCGTCGCCGTCGTGTCCAACCACCCCGACCTACGGCCGCTCACGCAGTCGTACGGGATCGACTACCACCACCTGCCGGTCGCCCCCGAGACCAAGCGCAGGCAGGAGGCGGAGGTGCTGGCCCTGGTCGAGCACTACCAGGTCGACCTCGTGGTGCTGGCCCGCTACATGCAGGTGCTGTCCGAGGACCTCTGCGCCAAGCTCGCCGGGCGGGCCATCAACATCCACCACTCGTTCCTGCCGTCGTTCAAGGGCGCCAAGCCCTACCACCAGGCGCACAACCGGGGCGTGAAGCTGATCGGCGCGACCGCCCACTACGTGACGTCCGACCTGGACGAAGGGCCGATCATCGAGCAGGAGGTGGCGCGCGTCAGCCACAGCCACTCGCCCGACGACCTGGCCGCCATCGGGCGCGACGTGGAGTGCGTGGCGCTGGCCAGGGCGGTCAGGTGGCACGCCGAGCAGCGGGTCCTCCTCGACGGCCACAAGACGATCGTCTTCCCCCGCTGACTCCTCCCCCGTCGCACGCCCCCACCCGACGCACGCCCACCCGACGCACGCCCACCCCGGCGCACGCCGAATCGGCTCGTCAGGGCCGGTACGTCCCGAAGTACCAGAGGTTGCCGAACGGGTCCTTGCAGGCGTACTCGCGCGACCCGTACGGCTGGTCCACCAGACCCATGGTGATCTCGGCCCCCGCGGCCTCGGCCCGGGCGAGGTGGGCGTCCGGATCGGCCACGGCGATGTAGACACCGGGCCCGCCGGGCTTCCCCCTCCCCAGCATGATCATGTCGTTCTCGACGAGCAGCTCGGCGTGGTTCACCTGACCCTGGCCGTCCTTGGACACCTCGTGCGGCCGGAACCCGAACGCCGCGGTCAGGAAGTCGATGGCCGCCGAGCAGTCGGGGTAGCGGACGAGGGCGTAAACAGTGCGTTCCATGCCTTCAGTGTGCGTGCGCGGGCGGGGCGGGTCTTGGACGAATCTGACCGGGCGTGGTGCCGCCCAGGGCTCTGAACTCCCGGTTCATGTGGGCCTGGTCGTAGAAGCCGCACGCCGCGGCGGCGTCCGCGATCGCCGTGCCCGACCGCAGCATGCGCGCCGCCCGGCCGAAGCGGATCACCCTCGCCGCGGCCTTGGGCGTGATCCCGACCTCGTCGTGGAAGCGGGCGACGAGGTGACGGTGGCTCCAGCCGAGCGAACCGGCCAGCGACGACACCGTGACCCGGCCGCCGGTGCCGAGCAGCCGCGCCCAGGCCCACGGCACCTCGGGGCCGAGCTCCGGGCCGGCCAGGACGCGCTCGCGCAGCAGCCGGTCGGCCAG
>NZ_QNFZ01000252.1 GCF_003313395.1 Nonomuraea lactucae
CGCCTCGCGCGGCGACCCGAACTCCGCCGCGAACGTCGCGGGCGGCGCGGCGGGCGCCCGGCGCAGCCGCACGGTGGCCGAGGTGATCACGCCCAGCGTGCCCTCTGAGCCGACGAAGAGCCCGGTCAGGTCGTAGCCCGTGACGCCCTTCATGGTGCGCCGGCCGGTGTTCAGGATCCGGCCGTCGGCCAGCACGACCTCCAGCCCGAGCGCGGAGTCGCGGGTCACGCCGTACTTCACGCAGCGCAGCCCGCCCGCGTTCGTCGCCAGGTTGCCGCCGATCGTGGAGATCTCGTACGACGACGGGTCCGGCGCGTACATGAGCCCGTGCTCCCTGGCCGCCCTGTCCAGGTCGGCGGTGATCACGCCGGGTTCGACCACCGCGATCTCGTCGGCGGGGGAGAGCTCCTTGATCGCCGTCATCCTGGCCAGCGACAGGATGACCGTCCCGTCGCCCGCGGTGGCCGCGCCCGCCAGGCCCGTGCCCGCGCCGCGCGGCACCACCGGCACCCGGTGCCCGGTCGCCCATCGCATCGTGGCCACCACGTCGTCGCGGGAGGCGGCGAGCACCACTCCCAGGGGCTTGCCCGGCTCGACGAACGTGCGGTCGCGCGCATAGGAGTCGACCACGTCGGGATCGGTCAGGACACGCCCCTCCGGCAGGGCGCTCAGCAAGGCGTCGATGGGTCTCACATGAAGAACCTTACGGTTTGCTTGTAACGAGGCTTAACGCCAAACTGCCCGGGTGACAGTGACGTGTCCGGTGTGCACCAAGACTGACCAGGTGATCTCCGTTCCTGGCGCGGTCGCCGCCGGGACCACGTACCGCATCGGCCGCGTCCGGCTGCCCAGCGCGCGCGACGTCGCCGACCTGCCCACCGCGGCGGCGCTCGGCGCGTCCAAGCACCTGATGAGCCGCACGCAGCTCGCGGTCTGGCTGTCGTTCCCCAGCCGCCACTACATGCCCTGGTCGCGCAACCAGGGCTACATCCTGCTCGGCGTCGCGGCGCTGACGCACCTCGTGGTCGCGCTGGTGATCGCCATGGGCAAGGACTCGGGCTGGGGAGAGGTGCTGGTAGCGCCGTTCTGCCTGACCGGCCTGTTCTGGGCTCTGGGCCTGCTGCAGGTGCTCGGCTCGTACGGCGCGCGCAAGCGGGACGTGGCGGAGGCCCCGGCGCGGGAGCAGGCGCTCAAGGTGTGGGAGGGCCTGTGCTACTGCCCGCGCGACAACGTCGTCTTCGAACCCGGCGTCGGCGTCTCGTTCCACCCCAGCGAGACGCGCGAGTACATCTTCGGCTTCAGCCGGGGGCGCGGCCGCGTCGTCTGACGACACGGCCGCGGCGCCGACGGCGGCAGGATCAGCCGCGCTCGTCCGCGACCAGCCGGACGCACACCGCGAGGCCGGTGATGGCCTGCTCCAACTCCTCCAGGTCGGGGTAGGTGGGCGCGATGCGGATCGTGCGGTCGTCGGGGTCCTTGCCGTAGGGGTGGGTGGCGCCGGCCGGGGTGAGGGCGATGCCCGCCGCCTTGGCCCTGGCCACCACCTCGGCGGCGTGCGGCACCTCCAGGCTGATGAAGTAGCCGCCCTTCGGGCTGGTCCAGGAGGCCAGGCCGCCCAGCTCCTTGGCGAGCACCCGGTCGACCAGCTCGAACTTGGGCCAGACCAGCTCGGCGTGCCTGCGCATGTGCGCGGCCACGCCCTCGGCGTCGCGCAGGAACTCCACGTGACGCAGCTGGTTGATCTTGTCGGGGCCGATGGACTGCTTGGCGGTGTTGGCCAGGAACCACTCGACGTTCGCCGGCGAGGAGCCGAAGAACGCCACCCCGCCGCCGGCCAGCGTCACCTTGGAGGTGGAGCCGTAGACGAACACCCGGTCGGGGTGGCCGTGCTCGGCGGAGAGCGCGAGGATGTCGGCGAGCTCGGCCGGCGTGCCGGTCAGGTGGTGCACCGCGTAGGCGTTGTCCCAGAAAATCCGGAAATCGGGGGCCGCGGCCGGCATGGCGGCCAGCCTGCGCACGGTCTCGTCGCCGTAGACGACGCCGGACGGGTTGCTGTACTTCGGCACGCACCAGATGCCCTTGACGCTCGCGTCGGCGGCCACGAGCCGCTCGACCACGTCCATGTCGGGGCCGTCGGCGCCCATGGGGACGGGCACCATCTTGATGCCGAAGCGCTCGCAGATCGTGAAGTGGCGGTCGTAGCCGGGAACCGGGCAGAGGAACGTGATCTCCGGCTCCTCCACCCAGCGGCGCGCCGCGCCGGGCACGGGGCTGAGCAGGGCGTGCACGATCGTGTCGTGCATCATGGCGAGGCTGGCGTTGCCGCCCACGACGAGCTGCCCGGCGGGCACCTGGAGCAATGGGGCGAACAGCGCGCGCAGCTCCGGCAGGCCCTGCAGGCCGCCGTAGTTGCGGCCGTCGGTGCCGTCGGCCGCGCGGTAGGTCGACGGCAGTCCGAGCATGTCGTTGGAGAGATCGAGCTGGCGCGGGGACGGCTTGCCACGGGTCAGGTCGAGCGTGAGCCCACGCTGGACGAGGTCGGCGTAGTCGCGCTGAGCGTTCACGGGATCTTCTCCTCCGATCGGGTCGGATACGAAGGATAGTCGGATCCGGAGGACAGAAGACGCGGGCCGCCCCGCAGGAACCGCTCCGCGATGTGGATGTCGCAAATCCATCACGTCTCCATTGCGCGCTTTACGGAGCCTTTACTGACGATCTACGGTCCGGACATCGCACTCTCCTTTGTCATGCGCCCGGTGATCCCGGGCAGAGAGGGTCTCCGGTGTCCAGCACTAAACGCCTGTTATCAGCGATCCCGGCCGCGGCGCTGCTCGCCGCCGGCCTCACCGCTTCCCCCGCGGCCTCGCCCACCCCGCCACCCTCGGCCGCCGGGAGCTCCGTGGCGAGGTACGAGCCCAGCGCGTCCGACTACTACATCAACTACGCGCCGCCCCGCGTCGAGCCCGATCCCCCCGACCCGGCCGTCCCCGGCAGGCGGGCCCGCGCTCAGGCCCCCGCGCAGGAGTACGACCGGAAGTTCGCCAGCGGCAACCCCACCGCCGCCAGGGTGCTCGCCGCCCGCGAGAACCAGGCCATCCGGACCGGCCGCAACCCGGCCGAGTTCATCTTCAAGAACGCCACACAGGCGAAGACCGCCAAGCTCCTCACGCTGCTCGTCGAGTTCAACGAGAACGCGAACGACGACTTCTCCGGCTTCAACCGGCTGCGCACCGTCGACAGCGCGCCCGACGACTGCGTGGTCGAGCCGGCGGGCACCAAGCTGAACGGCCCGCCGCACAACAAGATCCCCGATCCCGCCACGCTGCCGAAGAAGGACAACAACACCTTCTGGGTCAAGGACTTCAGCACCGGGCACTTCAACAAGATGCTCTACAGCGACACCGGCATCACCGAGCGCGTCCGCCCCGACCTGAAGGACCCGCGCGACGGCAGGCCGGGCATCGACGTCTCCGGCTTCACGCTGAAGAAGATGTACGAGGAGATGTCCAAGGGCGCCTACTCCGTCACCGGCTCCGCGGTCGGCTGGATCAAGGCCCCGCACTCCGAGGCGTGGTACGGCGCCGCGGCCTGCGGTGGCGCGCCGCAGGACATGTCCGGCCACCCGGACAACCCGCGCGGCGCCGGACAGCTCGCCATCGACGCGGTCAACGCGCTCGCCCAGGCCCAGCCCTCCTTCCCCTGGGCCGACTACGACGTCGAGGACGTCTCCGACGCCGACGGCGACGGGAACTTCGCCGAGCCCGACGGCGTCATCGACCACCTCGTCCTCGTGCACGCGGGCAAGGACAAGTCGGCCGACGGGGGCGCCGAGGGCACGTACGCCATCTGGGCGCACGCCAGCGCTGTCGCCGGCGGCTACGCGGTGCCGGGCGCCGGCAAGAAGATCTCCAACTACATCGTGCAGCCCGAGGACTCCGGCGTCGGCGTCTTCGCCCACGAGTACGGCCACGACCTGGGCCTGCCCGACCTCTACGACACCTCCGGCGCGGCCAGCTCCGCCGTGGACTTCTGGGACCTGATGTCGAGCGGATCCCACTCCGGGCCGATCTTCCAGTCGATGCCCGCCCACATGGGCCTGTGGGACAAGTGGGTGCTCGGCTGGGCCGACCCCAAGGTGTTCGACCCGGGTGACGCGGCCAGGCTCGTCACGGTCGGCCAGTCCTCCCGCACGCCGAGGTTCACCCAGGACGGCGTCCGGGTGAACCTCGCCTCCTCGCCGCTGAAGATGCTCGACCCGCACAGCGGCACGGGCGCCTGGTGGTCGGGCATGGACCAGGAGTGGGCCAACGTGACGCTCACCCGCGACCTGCCCGTCCCCGCCGGGGCCGACGTCCGCCTCTGGATGTGGAACAACTACGAGATCGAGCAGGACTGGGACTACGGCTTCGTCGAGGTGTCCGCCGACGGCGGCCAGACCTGGGCCCAGCAGAAGGTCTTCGACGAGGCCGGCAACGAGGTCACCACGCCGGACGGCTACCCGGACCCCAACAAGAACCTCGCCACGTTCGGCGGCAAGAAGTACGGCCTCACCGGCAACACCGGCGGCTGGCGGCACGACTACGTCAACCTGACCCCGTTCGCCGGGAAGAGCGTCAAGCTGCGGCTCACGTACAACACCGACGCGGCCTTCACCCCGCGCGGCTGGCACGCCGACGACTTCCAGCTCACCAACGGCGGCGCCGCCGCGTGGAGCGACGACGTCGAGGCGGGCGCCAACGGCTGGAAGGCGACCGGCGGCACCTTCACCAACACCAGCGGCAAGGGCTGGACCGTCAACAACGGCTTCCGCGAGCTCTCCCGCTTCTACCTGGCCGAATGGCGCAACTTCGACGGGTTCGACAAGGGCCTGCGGTACGCCTACGACACCACGTACTCGCGCGACGGCGCCTGGAAGGTGGAGAAGGTCAAGTACAACGCGCCCGGCCTGCTGGTCTGGTACCGCGACTCGACCTTCACCAACAACTCCCTCGTCCCCAACCTGCAACTGCCGCCCAGCATCGGCTCCAAGGGCAGCCTCCTGCTGGTCGACTCGCACTTCGACCCACTGCGCCGCACCGGTCCCGCGGCCGGCAAGGACCCGACCAGGCACAAGAACATGGAGGGCCGCACGCAGACCTCGAACGCGGCGTTCTCCTTCGCCAGGACCCACCCGTTCAAGGAGTGCCTGGAGGCGCCGGACGAGCCGTTCAGCGAATACTGCACGGACGTCGCGCCGCTCAAGGGCGTGCCGGACTTCACCGACGCCAAGACCTGGTATCCAGGTTTCGAGGTGCAGGACGGCACGCTGTTCTACCGCGACTTCGACGCCTCCGTGGTGGTGCCGTCGAAGGGCGACCAGCAGTACAGCACCCGCGTGGTGCACCTCGACGGCACCCCCGCGACCGAGCTGTACGGCAGGGACGTCGGGGGCGGCCACAAGCTCGGCACCGGCGACCCCGGTGACGAGGGCAAGGCGCTGGGCGTCCAGTTCAAACTGGTCAGCCCGCTGCCGGGCAACCTGGGCGCCATCATCCAGGTGATCCCTCCCAAGAAGTGACACACGGGGCCGCCGGGCCACTCCCCGGCGGCCCTAAGGTCGTCCGCGTTCAGCGGGCGGCCTCAGGTAGCGGCTTGTGCACCTAACATTGATGACCATGAGCGCACTTCGCACCAAGGCCGAGCACACCGAGGCGATCCGCACGGACCGCCGGGTGGCGTTGGTGATCAACACTCGCTCACGCCGCGGCAGGCGCCACTACTTCGAGGTGATCGAGCAGATCCACGCCCTCGGCTTCGAGCCGCTGGCCGAGATCGGCGTCTACAACCCCAAGCGCCTGCGCGACCTGCTCGACACTGCCCTCGCCACCCGGCCCGACCTGCTGATCGTGGGCGGCGGCGACGGCACGCTCTCCTCGGCCGTCCGCCACGTCGCCCACCGCGACGTGGCGCTCGGCGTGCTGCCGCTCGGCACCACCAACAACTTCGCGCGCAGTCTCGGCCTGCCGCTCGACCTGCCCGGCGCGATCCGGGTGTTCGCCACCGGCAAGGTCGCCGACATCGACCTCGGCATGGCCGACGACCGGCCGTTCGCCAACCTCGCCAGCTTCGGCGTGTCCGTCGAGGTGGCGGGCAAGGTCAAGCCGTGGCTCAAGCGGGTCCTGGGCCGCCCCGCCTACCCGCTCACCGCGCTGACGATCCTGCCGGGGCACCGGCCGTTCCGCGCGGTCATCACGGTCGACGGGCAGCGTCACGAGCTGCTCACCCACCAGCTCAACATCGCCAACGGCCGCTTCCACGGCGGCTGGCAGGTGGCCAAGGACATCAGCATCGACAACGGCATGCTCGTCGCCTACCAGCTCGGCTCGGGCAAGAAGCTGCGGCTGCTCGGCGAGACGCTGGCGCGCGCCACGACCGGCCGCTGGCGGAGCCTGGCGGGCGGGCCGTTCGTGGTGGGCCGCGAGATGCTGCTGGAGACCGACCCGCCGATGGCGGCCGACGTCGACGGCGAGGTGCGCCTGCGCACGCCCATCCGCCTGCGGGTGGTGCCCAACGGGGTGCGCGTGATGGTGCCGTCCTCGTTCCAGGACCGTTAGGGCGCTCAAGCCCCGCGGCGAGCGCCCGGTGGCGCGTACAGTGGGGGCATGAATCCTCCCGGATCGTGGTGCGAGCGTCCCAAGCCGCAGGCTCCCTCGTGCGAGCTCCCGTCCCCGTGGAGCAAGCCGCGCAGGCCGGACAACTGGTGCGAGACGGAGAAGTCGCCGGTCCTGTCGGTGATCGACTTCCTGCTACGCGCCGCCCCCAAGCGGTGACGCTCAAAGCGATATAAAGCCGGCCGGCTGGGTAGTCGCGTTCCTCATCAGAGGAGGGCGACGACGTGAACGACACCCACAAGCTGGTCAACGACCTCTCCGAGCAGGTCTCCCGGCTCGTGAAGGACGAGTTGCGGCTGGCCAGGCTGGAGCTCGCGCAGAAGGGCAGGCGCGCGGGATTCGGCGCCGGCCTGTTCGGCGCGGCGGGCATGGTCGCGTTCTTCGGCGCCGCCGCGCTCGTGGCGGCCGTCATCCTGCTTCTCTCCCTGGTGCTGCCCGGGTGGATCGCCGCGGTGATCGTGGCCGTCGTGCTGTTCGTCCTCGCGGCGGTGCTGGGTCTCGTGGGCCGCGCCCAGGTGAAGCGGGCCACCCCGCCCGTGCCCAGCGAGACGATCGCGAGCGTCAAGGCCGACATCGACGCGGTCAAGGAGAAGGTGCGGCGATGAGCGAGACGGATCCCGGATACGGCAGTGAGGAACCTGGCTACAGCAGGGAGCACGCCGGGGAGGTGGGAGCCCACAGGAAGACGGTGGGCGCGCCGACGGACCACGAGTCGATCAACGTGCCCCAGACCAGGCCCGGTGCGGAGGAGAACGCCCTGCGGGCCGAGGCCGAACGGCTGGAGCACTCGACGTTCGACCCCGAGCCCCCGCTGCCGGACGACCGCACCGAGGCGATCGAGGCCCGCGAGGTCGAGGCCCGCTCGCAGACCGGCCCCCGGTCCCGCGAACCGGAGGCGGCGCCTTCGCGGCGGAAGGACCCAGACATCGACAACGAGGAGGAACTCGTGCGCGACCGGATCAAGGAAACCCGTGACGACCTCGGCCAGACCGTGTCGGCCCTCACCCACAAGGCGGACGTGAAGGCCAGGGCGACCGAGGCGGCCGGAGCGGCCAAGGGCAGGGCGGCCGAAGCGGCCGAGGTGGCGAAGGGCAAGGCGGCCGAGGCGGCCGAGGTGGCGAAGGGCAAGGCGACCGAAGCGGCCGAGGTGGCGAAGGGCAAGGCCGCGGAGGTCGCGGACAAGGTCCGCGAGGCCACCCCCGACCAGGTCAAGGACGCGGCCGACAAGGTCACCACGGAGGCGAGGAAGCGGCCCGTCCTGCTGATCGCCGCCGCCGGCACGATCGCCGTGTTCGTGCTGCGCAGGATGGCGCGGCGCGCGGGCGAGCGGACCAGGCGCGGCCGGAGCAGGTAGGCCTTGACCTCCCCGGACACGGCCACCCCGGACACCCCCGCCGAACTTCCGCGCCGGGCCTGGTGGAGCGTGCTCAAGCGCACGTTCGCCGAGTTCGGGGAAGATCGTGTCCAGGACCTGGCCGCCGGGCTGACCTACTACGCGGTGCTGTCCGTCTTCCCGGCCATGATCGTGCTGGTGGCACTGTTCGGGCTGCTCGGCCACGACGACACGGCCGTGCTGGTCGGCCACCTGACCGTGCTGGCGCCCGCCGAGGTGCGCGACCTGCTGACGCAGGGCCTGGCGGGCGTCCAGCGCAGCGGCGGCAGGGCCGGCCTGGTGGCGATCGTGGGCCTCGCCGTCGCGCTCTGGTCTGCCTCCGGCTACATCGCGGCCTTCATCCGCGCCACGAACCAGATCTACGACATCCGTGAGGGCCGCCCCTTCTGGAAGATCACCCCGTTGCGGCTCGGGCTCACCATCCTGGTGACGGTGCTGCTGGCGGTGGGCGCCATCGCGGTCACGCTGACCGGGCGGCTGGCCGACCTGGCGGGCCGGACGCTCGGCGTCGGCGGCACGGTCGTGGCCGTCTGGGACGTGGTCAAGTGGCCCGTCATCGCGCTCGTCGCGGCGGGGCTGATCATGGTGCTGTACTGGGCGGCGCCGAACGTGCGCCAGCCCGGCGTGCGCTGGGTCACCCCGGGCGGGCTCGTCGCGGTGCTCCTCTGGGTGATCGTCTCGGCGGGCTTCGCGCTCTACGTGAGCCGGTTCGGGTCGTACGACAAGACCTACGGAACCCTCGCGGCCGTCGTGGTCTTCCTGATCTGGCTGTGGCTGTCGAACATGGCCCTGCTGTTCGGCGCGGAGCTGGACGCCGAGCTGGTCAGGCAGCGCGGCATCGCCCAGGGCAGACCCCCGGAACAGGAACCGTACGCCGTGCCCCGGGACGAGCCGGAGCCCGATAACCTGCCCGAGTGATGCGTCCCGAGGCGGCCAGGAGAGTGGCGCGGGCGGCGCCGGCCGCGCCCCTGCTGGCGGTCACGCTGCTGGCCGGGTGCGGCGGCGGATCGGCGGTCAGCGACCTCGGCACCGTCGTCGAGGGCGCCAAGGGCGCCACCGTCGCGGTCGAGCTCGGCGCCGGCCGGCGCTTCTCGCTCGCCGTGCCCGACGACCCGAAGGCGGGCGACCAGTGGACCCTCGTGGCCGTGCCCGACCCCCTGGTGGCCTCCTACATCAGCAAGGAGCACCCGCACGACCGCGACGGCACCAGCTACTTCGTCTTCAACACCAAGCGGCCCGGCCAGACCCGGATCAGGCTCTACGACTGCTGGCGCTGCGGTGGCGCCACCACCCCGCCCACCGGCGAGAGCCAGAGGCTGTCCGGCGAGGCGGTCTTCGAGCTGACCGTCCGCTGAGCGGAACGCGGTCCCGGCGCGCAAGCGCACGGGCTTGATCGCGGAGGGCGGGTCGGAAAGGCTGCCTTCCATGGACTTCATTCGCGTGCGCGCGTCGGCCGACGGCGCCGAGACGATCTCGTGGTGGACCGGCGACGTGTACGGCTGGCGGCCCGACGACGGCCCCCACCACCTGTTCGGCTTCGAGGGCGTCAACGTGGCCAGGGCCGTCGAGGCGGAGGGCGGATGGCAGCTGCTCACCCGCGAGGCGGCGGCCTACCTCGACCCGCGCACCAGGGAGATCCTCGGCGTGTGGGACAACCCGTTCACCGGCGCCGCCGTCGAGGTCCAGCACGTCTTCAACGACCCGGTCAACCAGCGCCTCGGCGGCCATCCGGTGCCGGTCACGCGGATCGGCGACCAGGTGGTGTTCAACGTGGACGTCCGCCTGGCCTACCCCTCGCCGCTCAAGGTGGCCGACTACCCCGACAACTCGGCGAGCGACACGTACCGGGCGATGGAGCTGTTCCAGTTCTTCGCCCGCGCCGGCGACCTCGACTCCGGCGTGGCCGACGTGCCCAGCGTGTTCTCCTGGTGCCGGGTCTCGCCGTGGCTGCCGTGGATGGCGATGGGGCAGCGCGAGGGCGCGCTCGTCTACCACTGCCGGGGCGGCAAGACGGCGGAGGTGCCCGAGCGGCTCGCCCGGCACGTGGGCGAGCACTTCCTGCACGCGCCTGCCACCTGGTCGGGTCCGAACATGACGAGCTGGACGGCGTTCGCGGACCGAGCCGGCAGCAGGGACGCGGCCGCGGGGTAGGGTCGGCCGGTGAGCACCGACCTGTTCTGCGAGATCATCGCGGGGGAGCGGCCCGCGTTCGTGGTCCACTCCGACGACGTGGCCGTCTCCTTCCTCGACCGCCGGCCGGTGTTCAAGGGGCACGTGCTGGTGGTGCCGAGGACGCACGTCGAGACGCTCGCCGACCTGGCCGACGTCGGGCCGTTCTTCGAGCGGGTCCAGGCGGTCGCCCGTGCCGTGGAGCGGGCGACCGGCGCCGCGGGCACGTTCGTGGCGCTGAACAACCGGGTGAGCCAGAGCGTGCCGCACCTGCACGTGCACGTGGTGCCGCGCAACCGCAAGGACGGGCTGCGCGGCTTCTTCTGGCCGCGCACCACCTACGCCTCCGACGAGGAGGCCCGCGCCTGCGCCGCCGCGATCGCCGAGGCGCTCGCCTCCCCCTGACCCCGCCCACACACGATGGGGGTGAGGTGCCGGGAGGGGGAGCGGGAGCGGAGGGGCGTAGGCTCCGGCGGTGTGGAGTATGTCGTCGGCGTCGCCGTGGTCGCGGTGCTCGTCGGCGTGCCCGGGTGGGTGCTGTGGCGGGTCGTGCGCGGCCGGCGCGAGCTGGGCACCGGCCCGGCCGAGCGCGCCACGTTCGAGACCCTCCACACCGCCTCGCTCGCCGGCCCGCCGCTGCGGGCCGGACTGACC
>NZ_QNFZ01000268.1 GCF_003313395.1 Nonomuraea lactucae
CCTGCCTGGCGGCCGTCGGCGCGGCGCTGCTGGTGCGGGTGCTGGCCACGCTGCTGAGGCCGCCCGCCCTGCCCGAGCCCGTGGACGCGCCGGCGGTGTCGGACGCGCCCGTCGCGGTCCCTGAACCGATCAACGCGCCGGTCAGCCTCGCCGCCGCCCGGCGCAAGTACCGGGAGGCGGGATGACCTGCCGCCTCCTCCCCACGGATGACCCCCCACAGTAACGTCCAGGAGAGAATGTGATCCCGCACCGAGTGCCCGAGGTGCTACGCGTCGGGCCGGCCCGCCTGACCGCTGGGCTGGACCACACCAGGCGGCTGGACCTGCCCGCCCACCGCACGCTGCACGGCGAACCCGACCCCCGCGACGTGGAGTCCCTCATCGCGGAGGTGAACGAGGTGGACATGCGTGGCAGGGGCGGCGCGGCGTTCCCGTTCGGCCGCAAGCTGCGCGCTGTCTGCGACGCGGCCGGGTCCAGGGAGAGCGTCGTGCTCGTCAACGGAGCCGAGGGCGAGCCGGCCAGTTCGAAGGACGCCATGCTGCTGACCCGCGCCCCGCACCTGGTGCTCGACGGTGCGCTGCTGGCGGCCGAGGCGTTGAACGCCCGCGAGGTGGTCGTCGCCACCGCCCGGGGCGAGGTGGCCGAGGCGTCGATCGTCGCGGCCGTGAACGAGCGCCGCGCCGCGAAGGTGGCGGGCGCGACCGAGAGCCACATCCCGATCCGCGTGGTCGGGCTGGAGGAGCGCTTCATCTCCGGCGAGGGCGGCGCGCTCGTACGGGCCGTGAACGGCCTGGAGGGCATCCCGCCCGGCCGCAAGCAGCGGGCGGCGACCAGCGGTGTGGACGGGCTGCCCACATTGCTGTCGAACACCGAGACCTACGCCCAGCTCGCCCTGCTGGCCGAGCTGGGCCCGGAGAAGTACGCGGACGTGGGCACGAGCAGGGAGCCCGGCACGGTGCTGCTGACCATGAGCGGCGGGGCCGCCCGCAACGCCGTCGTGGAGGCGCCGACCGGCACCCTGCTGGCCGACGTGCTCGACATGTGCGACGCCGTTCCGGGCGACGGCGTGCTGATGGGCGGCTACCACGGGGCCTGGCTGAGCCCCGACATGGCCGTCTCCGCGGTGATCTCCCGCGAGGGCATGAAGTTCGCCGGCGCCGACCTGGGCGCCGGGATCATCGTGCCGATCGGGGAGGCGACGTGCCCGCTCGGGGAGGCCGCCCGCGTCACCGCGTACTTGGCCGCGCAGTCCTCGGGCCAGTGCGGGCCGTGCCGGCTGGGCCTGCCCGACGTGGCGAGGCAGCTCCTCGGGCTGGCCGACGGCACGGGCTCCACCGACGCGGTACGGCGGGCCGTCCGCGCCGTCGAGCGGCGGGGCGCCTGCTTCCACCCGGACGGCACGGCGAGGTTCGTGCTGTCGGCGCTGGACACGTTCGAGACCGACATCGCGATCCACCGCGAGTACGGCTCGTGCGGCCGGCCGGTCCGCGGCGTGCTGCCGCTGCCCGAGCCGGAGGAGGAGCCCGAGTACCGCCTGGAGGTGGACTGGACCCGCTGCCAGGGCCACGGCCTGTGCGCGCACCTGCTGCCCGAGTTCGTCGATCTGGACGCTTACGGCTTCCCGTCCTTCAGGACCGTGCCCGGCTGGATGGCGAAGGAGGCGCGCCGGGCGGTCGACATGTGTCCCGCGCTGGCCCTGCGGCTGGCCGAGACGTCCATGGCACGGACGGGATGACCGCTCGGCCCGCCCGAAGTGCGTCCGGGCGGGCCGAGCACCCTTTCCGGGCGAACAATGAACAGTGGGACGACGTCTCACCCCTGTGCCCGAACCGACCACGGGAGGTCCCATGGACCGTCGAGACTTCCTCCGCGCCGCCGCGGTGGCGCCGCTTCTCGGCCCGGCGTCCGCACTTCCGGGCTCGGCCCTTCCGGGCTCGGCGCCCGACTGGGCGCTGCTGCGCCGGCAACTGTCCGGAACGCTGGTGCGGCCCGGCGACGCGAGGTACGGCTCGGCGCGACGCCTGTTCAACCCGGCCTTCGACACGGTCCGGCCGCTCGGGGTGGCCTACTGCTCCGGCGCGGCGGACGTGTCGCGGTGCCTGGCGTTCGTGCGCGCGCACGGGCTGCCGGTCACGGCCCGCTCGGGCGGCCACTCGTACGCGGGCTGGTCCACCGGCACCGGGCTGGTCATCGACGTCTCGCGGATGGACGCCATCCGGTACGCGGACGGCCGGGCGACGATCGGAGCCGGGGCGAAACTGATCGACGTCTACGCCGCGCTGGCCCGCCACGGGGCCGGAATCCCGGCGGGCACCTGCCCCACCGTGGGGGTGAGCGGGCTCGCGCTGGGCGGCGGGATCGGCGTGATGTCCAGGAAGTACGGTCTGACCTGCGACACGATGGAGTCGGTCCAGCTCGTGACCGCCGACGGCCGCCTCCTCACCTGTGACGAGCGGCGGCACCCCGACCTGTTCTGGGCCTGCCGGGGCGGTGGCGGCGGCAACTTCGGCGTCGCGGTCTCGTTCACGTTCCGGACCCACGCGGCGCGCGACCTGAACGTCTTCTACCTGCGCTGGCCGTGGTCCGCGGCGTTCGCGGCGGTGAGCGCCTGGCAGTCGTGGGCGCCCGCCGCGCCCGACGAGCTGTGGTCGTCGCTCACCCTCTCCCGCGGCCCCGGCGGCCTGGAGGTGGGCGTCACGGGCGTCCACCTGGGCCGCAGGGCGGCGCTGGACCGGCTGCTCGCCCCGCTCACGGCCAGGGCCGGGCGGCCCGCGTCCCGCTCCGTGACCCGCACCTCCCACCTGGAGGCCATGAAGATGATGGGCGGTTGCTCGTCCCTGTCGGTCGCGCAGTGCCATCCCGCCCCGCACGGGCGGCTGGGGCGGGCGGTCTACGTGGCCAAGTCGCACGTCGCCTACCGGCCGCTCCCGCCCGACGGCGTGCGGGCGCTGGTGGCGGGGGTGGCCCGGCCGGGACGGCACTCGGTCATGCTGGACGCGCTCGGCGGCGCGGTGGCGCGGGTCAGGCCGGACGCGACGGCCTTCCCGCACCGGGCGGCCCTCTTCAGCGTGCAGTACAACGCCGACGGCAGGGACCGGACGTGGCTGCGCCGGGTCCACAGCGCCATGGCCCCGCACTTCGGGGACCACGCCTACGTCAACTACATCGACCCCGACCTGACGGGCTGGCGCACCGCCTATTACGGCGCGAACGCGGCCCGGCTGTCCCATGTCAAGGCCGCCTACGACCCGACCCGCCTCTTCCGCCTCCCGCAGGGCATCTGACCCGCCACGCGTTCAGGGGGTGAAGTGGCGCAGGACCTCGGGGTTGGCCATGGCGTCGAGGTTGGCGGCCTGCTCGACCGGGGTGCCGAGGAGGATCTTGCGGACCGGCACCTCCAGCTTCTTGCCCGACAGCGTGCGCGGGATGCCGGGCACCACGCGGATCTCGTCGGGCACGTGCCGGGGTGACAGCTCGGCGCGCAGCGCGGCGCGAAGGGCCTTGGTGAGCTCGTCGGTCAGCTCCGCGCCGGCGGCGAGCGTCACGTACAGCAGCAGGCGCCCGTCCTGCCCGAGCCGGCCCGTGTCGATCACCAGGCTGTCGGCGATCTCGTCGAACCGCTCGACCACCCGGTAGAACTCGCTGGTGCCCATCCGGACGCCGCCGCGGTTCAGGGTCGAGTCGGAGCGGCCGTAGATGACGCAGCTGCCGTCCTCGTTGATCTTGATCCAGTCGCCGTGCCGCCACACGCCGGGATAGACGTCGAAGTAGCTCTCGCGGTAGCGGTCACCCGACGGGTCGTTCCAGAACATGACCGGCATCGACGGCATCGGCTGGGTGAGCACCAGCTCCCCCACCTCGCCGACGACCGGCCCGCCCGCCACGTCGTACGACTCCACCCGGGCACCCAGCGACCGGCACGGGATGACGCCCGCCCTGATCGGGTGGAGCGGGGTCGCGCCGACGAACCCGGTGACCACGTCCGTGCCTCCCGAGAACGACCCGAGCGGCACGCCGGGCAGGGCCTCGGCCAGCCAGGCGAACCCCTCGGGCGGCAGCGGCGACCCGGTCGAGCCGATGCCGCGCAGCCTGCCCAGCCCTTCCGGACGCAGGCCCGCCTTCAGCGAGGCCATGATGTACGGCGCGCCGACCCCGAAGTACGTCACCTCCTCCGAGGCGGCGACGCGCCACAGCGCGGCGGGCGAGGGGTGGGTGGCCGAGCCGTCGTAGAGCACGGGGGTGGCGCCGACCAGCAGGGCGCCGACGAGGTAGTTCCACATCATCCAGCCCGTGGTGGTGTACCAGAAGAACACGTCCCCCTCACCCAGGTCCTGGTGGAAGGAGAGCGACTTGAGGTGCTCCAGCACGACGCCGCCGTGCCCGTGCACGAGCGGCTTGGGCAGCCCGGTGGTGCCGCTGGAGTAGACGATCCAGAGGGGGTGGCCGAACGGCACCCGTTCGAACTCCAGAGGCCCGCGCTCGGAGCGCAGCCCCTCCCAGCCGACCGCCTCGCCGTGCGGCGTCGCTCCGGTGTGGCCGGGGACGGGCTCGGCGTGCTGCGGCGGCAGGCCCTCCACGGCCGCGGTCAGGTAGGGGATCCACACGGTGGCGCGGAGCGTCGGCAGCTCGGCGGCGATCTCGTTGACGGCGGCCGAGCGGTCGTAGGTCTTGCCGTTGTAGCGGTAGCCGTCGACCGCGATCAGCACCTTGGGCTCGATCTGCTTGAACCGGTCGACGACGCTGGCCACGCCGAAGTCGGGCGACCCGGCCGACCAGACGGCCGCGACGCGGTCGCCACGCCGCACGCCGAGCCGTACCAGCCCGGCCCTGACCCGCGCCACCTCCTCGCGCAGCTCGGCGCGGGAGATCTCCTGGCGGGCGCCGTCCTCCGAGACGAACACCACCGCGGGCGCGGCCGTGCCGTCCGCGTGGCGCAGCGCGTTCTCCGCGTAGTTGAGGCTGCTGCCGGTGAACCATTCGGCGCCGGGCATCGTCCCAGTGATGACGGGCCCGTCACCACGCTCCCCGATCACCCCGAAATGGTCCCAGATCGACGTCCAGAACTCCTCCGGGCTGTCGACCGACCATTGCCACACGTCCTCGTAGCCCGCCCCGGACCTGCCCAGCCACTCCAGGTAGCGAGTCAGCCTGGCGCGCGTGACGATCTCTTCGGTGGGCTCCCAGAGAAGTGCGCCTTCAGCAACCATGTGTCCTATCCTGTCGCCCGGCCGATCGAATGTCATACGTGACTTGCCCACATGACCTCCTACCTCCGCAGGTGGTCCACCGCCATACGCGCCGCCGTGCCGATCACGGCGTCGGCGCGCGGCTGGTTCACCGCGGGGCTGGAGGAGCGGGTGAAGACCGCGACCGCGTACCGGCCGCCGTCGGGATACTCGACCACACCGGCCTCGTTGCGCAGCGTCGGCAGCGTGCCCGTCTTGCCGCTGACGTCCACGTCGTCGTACGGGAAGCCGGAGGCCAGCCGGTGCGGCCAGACCTGCTTGTTGAGCACGGCGCGCATCCAGGCGCACGAGCCGGGCGAAGCGGCCTCGTCGCGCCAGATGAGCCCGAACAGCCTGGCCGTCTCGCGCGGCGTGCTGCGGTTGGCGCGGCGCGGGTCGAGCACGCGCAGCGAGGCGATCTCCACCGGGTCGAGGTACGGCCAGCCGTGCCCGGTGTCCTCGACCATGCTCTCGAACAAGGCGGCGGTCGTGTGCCGCACGCGGGTGCCCTCCAGCCCGAACCTGGACAGCATCGCGTTGACCGCGTCGAGCCCCACCCTGGCCGACAGCACGTCCGCCGCCGTGTTGTCGCTCACCGCGATCATGAGGTAGGCCAGGTCGCGCAGCGACATGGTGACGTCGTCCAGCATCGCCGAGACCCCGGTCGGCCCGAACACCCGGTCGGCGGCCCGCACGGTCACCCGGGCGGCCGGATCGAGCAGCCCCGCGTCGGCCTGGCGGCAGAGCTCCACCATGAGCGGCACCTTGAACACCGACGCGGTCGGCACCGGCTCGTCGGAGCCGTGCCCGACCTCCCTGCCGGTGTCGAGGTCGGCCGCGTGCAGCCAGCCGGTGACGCCCGCTGCGCGGAACACGCCCGCGAAGTCGGGCCCGCTCGTGGACCCGGAGTCGGTGCCACGCGCGACTGCGGACTCGGACCTGGGTCCGCTCATGCCAGCACCCCGGGCCGGCGGCTGACCCGCCGCACGGGCGCCGCGCCCTCGTCGACCATCCCGGCGCGCTCCTTCAGAGTTCGTACGGCCACCGCCGAGAACGCGGCAACGGCGACCGTCTCGGCCCGCCAGGCCGTGGATACCCGGCAAATGATCGGCGAGCCTAGCAGTGGCCGCCAGGCCAGCCCCGGCAGCTCCTCCCTGGGGCCGAACGCGACCGCGGCCCCGGCGAGCACCATTCCCAGCCCGGCGCCCTGGTGCACCTGCGGCGGCACGTAGCCGTGGCGGCGGCACTCGGCCAGCACCTCGGCGTACAGGCCGGGCTCGCCCTCCCGGGGCGGCATCAGCAGCTCGCGGCCGGCCAGGTCGGCCAGGTGCACCTCGCCCCCGCGGGCCAGGGGGTCCTCCTTTGCGAGCAGCACGCCCTGCGGCTGGGCGAGCACCTGGCCGAAGTCCAGGCCGGGCGCGGTGACCGGGTGGCGCACGACGCCGACGTCGATGGCGCCTTCGGCGAGCGCGGCGAGCTGGTCGGCGGTCCAGATCTCGGCCGGGGCGAGCCGTACCTCCGGGTTGCCCTCCCGGAAGCCGGCGACCAGCCCGGCGATCACCGCGGGACCGAGGTCCGGCGGCACGCCGACCTTGAGCACAGCGCCATGGCCGTGCCGGGCCAGCTCGTGCAGCCGGTCCACCCTGGCCACGATCTCGCGCGCCTCGCCGAGCAGCAGCCGGCCCGCCTCGGTCAGCTGGACCTGGCGGGCCGAGCGGTCGAAGAGCCGCACGCCGAGCTCCTCCTCCAGGCGCTTGATCCGCTGGCTGAGCGGCGGCTGGGCCATGCCGAGCCGGATCGCGGCGTTTCCGAAGTGGAGCTCCTCCGCGACCACGGTGAAGTAGCGGAGATGCCGGACGAGGTCCATAGCCAGCAACTATAGCCAGCCCTATATAGACATAACTCCCATACCCGACATGGTCAGGCCAGCCATCCGCCGACCGTGCCCCGGTCGACCGGGGCGGTCAGTCCCGCGACGGCGGCCACCACCTCCGAGGCGTTGGACAGGTCGGGCAGCACGATGTCGGCCCCGGCCTCGCGCAGCTCGGCGACCGTCGAGCGGCCGGAGGCGACCGCGATCATCGCCGCACCGCCGATCCTGGCGGCCTGTACGTCGCGCGTCGAGTCGCCGATGACCACGGTGTTGGCCGCCGTGAACGGGGTGCCGAGCCGCTCACGCGCGCGCCCCTGGGCGACCTGGAGCAGCGTCGCCTTGGGGTAGACCTCCTCGCCGTAGCCGCCGATCTCGAAGTCGATGTGCTTGTCGAGGTCGAACGCCTTGAGCTTGTGCACGGCGTTGCCCTTGATCGTGCCGGTGAGCACCGACTGGACCACGCCGTCGAGCCTGGCCACCGCCTTGAGCGCGTCCCTCGCGCCCGGCATCGCCCTGCCTTCCTTGGCGAGCCTCTTGCGCCGGTCGGCGAAGGCCACGGCCAGCGCCGACAGGAACTTCGGCAGGTGGGCGTCCTCGGCCACCACGCCGTTGACGGCGAGCGTCTCGAAGACGATCTCGGAGTCGGGGCGGCCCAGCGCCGGGGCGAGCTTGACCAGCGGGCGGCCGGTCACGAGGCGGAACGCCTCGGCGTAGGCGTCACGGGTGACGATGGCGACGTCGACCAGGGTCAGGTCGATGTTCCAGAGCACTAGGCGGTTGATGGCGGCCTCCTGGGGGGACGCTGCAAGGGTACGGCCAACGCCCCGCGCGCGCCGAGCCGCCCGACGATTCGGGCATACCGCCGCCACACTCTCATAAGGCGGCAACCCTCGTCAGGCGTGGCCGAGGGCCTCGGCGAGCGTGTCGACGACCGGCAGGCCCGTGGACTCCAGGTCGGCCCGCGTGGTCATGCCGCCTGTGTAGAGGACGGCGCGGGCGCCGACGTGCTTGGCCGCGAGCCCGTCGTCCACGCTGTCGCCGATCACCAGGACGTCGCGCGGCTCGACGCCCAGGGCCTCGATGTGGGCGCTCATGTGGCCGGCCTTCTCGCCGCCCGTGAGCCCGAGCAGCCCGTCGATCCTGCTGAAGTGGCCGGTGATGCCGAACGACTCGACGATCGGGACGAGGTGGATGTGCGGGGCCATCGAGCAGAGCGACTGGCTGCCCGTCCAGCTGGTCAGCGTGTGCTCGGCGTCGTCGGCCAGCCGGCAGGCGACGCTGAGCCGGTAGTAGTGGTCGTGGAAGCCCTGGTCGAGCAGCTCCCACTCGCCGTCGGTCAGCGGCCTGCCCAGCAGCCGCTCGTAGGCCAGCCAGATCGGCCGCGTGTAGACGGCGCGGAAGCCGTCGGCGGTGAGGGGCGGCAGGCCGTAGGACCCGAAGATCTCGTTGGTGGCTCCCACCACGGCGTCGATGTCGTGGAAGAGCGTGCCGTTCCAATCCCAGATGATGTGCTTCGTCATATCGGCCCCAAGCCTAACGACCGCGTGTGACATTCCAGTGAACGGCGAGCCGCCACCACCACCCGGCCAGGGGTCCGGCCTAGTGGTCGTTGCCCAGGAGGTAGGGGATCTCCTGGGTGGCGTACCACATGAGCTCGTGCGCCTCGGCGCCGTCCACGGTGAAACGGGCGTCGTCGTCGCCCTGGTCCGCGGCGGGAAGCGCGGCGACGGCGGCCTCGACGTCGGCGACGGCGTAGCCGTCGTCCACGTGCACCGAGGCGACCTTGGCGAGCGGCACCGGCTCCGTGAGCCGCACCCTGCCCCGCTCCGCGAGGTCGGCGCTGATCGACAGCGAGGCGTCGGGCACCTCGGCGGCGACCACCACGCGACGGGGCGGCGGGTCCACGCCGTCGGCCAGCATGCGCAGGGAGGCGCGGGCGGCCTCCGTGAGGGCGACGTACTCGAGCTCCTCGGTGTCGCCCGAGGCGTACCACTCGGTCAGCGCGGGCGTCACCGCGTAGCCGGTCAGCGGGGCCGGACCCAGCTCCCCCGCCTCGACCGCGTGGGCCAGGGCGGGCAGCGTGCACGGCAGGTAGACGCGCATCAGGAACCTTTCACAGCGTGCGGGGCACCATCATGCCCGGCGCAACGGGAGTCGGAGGATCGTCTCCAGTTGCGAGATGGTCGTTTCGGGGTCGCGGTGGTGGATGCCGGCGATGCCGAGCCCGCGCGCGGCCACGATGTTGGCCTCGATGTCGTCGACGAACACGCACGCCTCCCCCGGCAGCCCTACCACTCCCAGCGCGTGCTGGAAGATGCGCGGCTCGGGCTTGCGCATGCCGACCTCGCCGGAGATCACGACCGCGTCGAAGACCTCGTCCCAGTCGTCGCGCGGGTAGGTGTTGGACCACGAGTTGGACAGCAGGCACGTCCTGACGCCGCTCTCCCTGGCGGCCCGGAGCATGTCGTACATGATCTCGACCCGCTCGAAGCCCGCGAACATGCGCTCCAGCAGCCCCTCGGCCTCCGGCGGCACCCCGTCGACAGTCACCAGCCGGGCGGCCAGGTCGCGCTCGAAGGCGGCCCCGTCGAGCTCTCCACGTTCGAGCGCGTGCACGACGTTCTCCCGGTCGCCGCCATAGGCGGCGCTGACCAGCTCGGACATCACCTCGCGGTAGTGGGCGTGGTCGATGCGGTCGGCCTCGATCCACCGCGCGATGGAATCGGCGAGGCTGGTGGTGAGCACCCCGCCCCAGTCGATCAGTACACCTGTGACCACACCGCCTCCTCGGACAGATCCGGCTCTAGGTTGCTCTAGGTTAGAGCGTCGCACGACCGTTGATGACGGATATAAATCCCGGATAAAGGATCACCAAATCTCGCGGCTACGGTGATGAAGGCCGGCGGGCCGCACGGCCTGAACTCTAGCGACCCCCGCGGGAGACCCGGGCGGCCAGCCCGCGGTGCTCGGCCGAGCGCAGCACGCCGGCCGCCTCCCGCGCCGAGGC
>NZ_QNFZ01000254.1 GCF_003313395.1 Nonomuraea lactucae
CGGCCGACCGGCCGGCCGGGTGCGCCTTCCAGCCCCGCTGCCGGCACGCCCGACCGGCCGTCTGCGGCGCGGGCGGCCAGCCCGAGCTGGAGGTCGGCGACCGGCACACCACGGCGTGCGTGCGAACGCACGAGATCGAGAGCATGCGCGGATGAGCACCTCACCACTGGAAGTGACCGACCTGGTCGCGGAGTACCGGCTGACGGCGGGTGGTGCCGGCGCCGTGGTCCGGGCCGTGTCCGGCGTCGGCTTCGCCGTGCCCCGCGGCAGCACGCTCGGCCTGGTCGGGGAGACCGGCTGCGGCAAGAGCACGCTGGCGCGCTGCCTGGTGGGGCTGGTGAGGCCGGCCCAGGGGCGGGTGCTGGTCGACGGCACGGACATCGCCACGGCGCGCCGCCGGACGCTGGCCCGCCTGCGGCGCCGCATCCAGCTCGTCTTCCAGGACCCGTACGCGTCGCTGAACCCGCGCCTGAGCGTGCGCGCCGCGCTCCGCGAGCCGCTGCGCATCCACGGGCTGCACGCCGGACGCCGCGAGGAGCGGGTACGCGAGCTGCTCGACCTGGTGGGCCTCGACCCCGGGCACACGGGACGCTTCCCCAGCCAGTTCTCCGGCGGGCAGCGGCAGCGGATCGGCATCGCCCGCGCCCTCGCCGTCGAACCGGACATCCTGGTCCTCGACGAACCGGTCAGCGCCCTCGACGTCAGCGTGCAGGCCGGCGTGCTCAACCTGCTGCAGGACCTGCAGGAGGAGTTCGGCCTGACGTACGTGTTCATCGCCCACGACCTGTCGGTGGTGCGGCACATCAGCGACGAGGTCGCCGTCATGTACCTGGGCCAGATCGTCGAGCGGGCGCCGGTGGACGCGCTGTACGACTCGCCCGCCCACCCCTACACGCACGCCCTGCTGTCCGCCATCCCGGTCCCCGACCCGAAGGCCGAGCGGGCGCGCACCCGGATCGTGCTGAGCGGCGACGCGCCGAGCCCGATGTCCCCGCCGTCGGGCTGCCGCTTCCGCACCCGCTGCTGGAAGGCGCGGGACCGCTGCGCCACCGAGCCGCCCGCCCTGACCGAGGTCGGCACGGGCCACCGGGTCGCCTGCCACTACCCCATGGACATCTGAGAGAGGTACCGAGCGCCATGTCGTGGCAAGACTTCTACGCCGCCCGCCAGTGCGTCTCCCTGCGCCGGGGCCGCGGCCCGCGAGACCTCGTCCTGTCGGTGGACGAGGGCCCCGACGGCTCCCGGCTGTCGGTGTGGGACGTGCCGGCGGGAGTGACCCGCCCGGTGGAGGGCGAGGTCGGCAGTGACGCCGTGCTGAACGCCGCCGGCGACGCCGTCCTCAGCCACCATGCCGACAACGACTCCGAGATGGGCCACGTCATGGCCACCTGCCTCACATCGGGCGAGGTGCGCGACCTGACACCCGGCCTGCCGCCGTACACGCTGCGCGGGATCGACGTCGCCCGGGAGGGGGACCGGGTGGTGCTGACCGCCGTGGCCGAGGACGGGTTCAGCCTCTGGCTGGTCGCGGACGGCGATCCGCCCAGGCGGCTGTTCGACTCGGCGAACGAGGCGTGGAACGGCCTGATCTCCGCCGACGGGACGCTGGCGAGCATCGACGCCACCGATCACAACCCGAACGTCCGCCGCTTCGCCGTCACGGTCGTCGACACCGCCACCGGCAAGACCGTGACCACCCTGTCCGACGGCCCCGACGGCCCCGTCCGCGCCGTGCGCTTCTCCCCCGTGCCCGGCGACCCGCGCCTGCTCGTCTCCACCGAGCGGACCGGGTTCGCCCGCCCCTGCGTCTGGAACCCCCTCGACGGCAGCCGCGTGGACGCTGACGCCCCGCACCTGGCGGGCGACGTCGTCCCGCTGGACTGGTCCGACGACGCCGAGCGCGTCCTGCTGGCGCACGTGGACGGCGGTGTCCACCGGCTGCTCGAAATGGACACCGCCACCGGCGAGTCATTCCCCGTCGAGCACGCGCCGGGCGCCTACTTCGAGCCGGACGTCGCCACGGCGCACCTGAACATCTGGGCCTCACAGTACGGCTCCGACGGGATCCGGCTGCTGCGCCAGCGCTTCGACCTCCCCCTGACCGTCCTCGGCGTCGACCGCACCGGCCACACCACCACGCTGCGCGGCCCCGCCGCCGTCCCCGCCGCCGTACCGGCCACCTCACGCACCGTCCGCTCCGCCGACGGGACCGCCCTGCAACTGTGGACGTGCACGCCACCCGAGCGCACCACGCCCGGCCCGCTGGTCCTCTGGCTGCACGGCGGCCCCAACATGGCCGTCGTCGACAGGTACAACCCCCGGGCCCAGTCCTGGGTCGCCGAGGGCATCGGCTACGCCGCGCTCAACTACCGCGGCTCGGTCACCTTCGGACGCGACTTCCGCGAAGGGTTCCAGAACCCGATCGGCGACAGCGAGCTAGAGGACATCGAGGCCGCGGTCGGCTGGCTGGTCGCCGAAGGGGTGGCCGCCGGAGACCAGGTCTTCGTCAGCGGCGTCTCCTACGGCGGCTACCTGTCCCTGCTCTCGGCCGGCCGGCTGCCCCACCTGTTCGCCGGCGCCATGGCGTTCGTGCCGATGGCCGACTGGCTGACCGCCTACGACGACATGAACCCCGCCCTGCGAGGCGCGTGGCGCTCCTTCATCGGCGGCACCCCCGAGCAGGTCCCCGGCGCCTACCGGCGAGCCTCCCCCATCACGTACGTGGGCGACGTCCGGGCCCCCGTCTGGATCAAGCACGCCACCCACGACACCCGCTGCCCCCCGCGCCAGGTCCACCGGTACGCGCAGGCACTCGAACGCCGCGGCGGCGACGTCGTCCTCGACTGGTTCGCCGGCGGCCACGAAACCAGCGGCAGAGACAAGGACGTCCACGACCAGCGGCGCATGCTGGACCTCGTACGGACGGCACTGCGCGGCGAGCGCTGGGCCACCGGCCCCGTTGCACCACCCCCTGGAGACCGGCCGTGAAGGACGTGATCATCGCCGCAGCCTGGGTCAATGCGTAATAGTGCACATTCCGGCGTTGATCCAGGGGCCATGCGGCCGACGAACAAGAGGGCGTAATCACCATGAGGCACTGAAAGGGTCATCATGTCCAAGCGCATCCTCACCATTTCCGGCCTGGCACTCGCCACCGCCCTGACCGCCACCTCCCTCGCACCGGCCGCGGCGCAGGCCGCCACGCAGTCGACCCCCGCCGTCTACCTGGCGGCCAGTCTCGTCGGCGAGAACGAGGTGCCCGCGCCGGGGCAGAAGGTCGGCGACAGGGACGGCAGCGCGATCGCCGTGTTCCGCATCCGCGGCAGCCAGGTCGACTACGCCATCAGGTGGCGTCGCGTGGCCGCGCCGACCGCCTTCCACATCCACAAGGGCAGGGCAGGCCAGAACGGCGAGGTCAAGATCCCGTTCTTCGGCCAGGCCCTGCCCGGCTCGCTCACCGCGGTCAAGGGCACCGTCACGGTCAACGACTCCGCCCTGCTCGACGGGATCAAGCGCAACCCCGCCAAGTGGTACGCCAACCTGCACACCGGCGAGTTCCCCGGCGGCGCCGTGCGCGCCCAGCTGCACCGGATCCGCCCGGTGGCGCTCGAGTCGGTCCTGGCGCACGGGTCGGGGCACACGCTCTCGGCGGCGGCCGACGGCGAGCAGGAGGTGCCCGCCGCCGGGCAGAAGGTCGGCGACGAGGACGGTCGCGCGGGGTGGCTGGTCTGGGTGCACGGCACCAGGGTGAACTTCGCCACCGCCTGGAAGCGGATCGCCGCGCCCACCAACGGCCACATCCACCGGGGCAGGAAGGGCGTCAACGGCCCGATCGCGGTCGACCTCTTCGCGGCCTCCGGCGGCCTGCCGGACGGGATCAACGGCGTCGCCGGCAGCGCGGGCACGTCCGCCGAGACCGCCGCGGGGATCGCGCACCGGCCCAAGAAGTGGTACGTCAACCTGCACACCGGCGAGTTCCCCGGTGGCGCGGTGCGCGGCCAGCTCCACAGGGGCCACTGGTAGAGCGCCCGGCCGGCTCCGCTCTCAGGCCGGCGCGCGCGTGCGCGACCACCACGGTCCGCCTCCGGTCAGTCGGCCGGAGGCGGTGCCGTGTCGCCGATGGCCCGGGCGGCGTTGATCAGGCCGATGTGGCTGAAGGCCTGCGGGAAGTTCCCGATGGGCTCGCCCGTCAGGGTGTCCACCTCCTCCGCGAGCAGCCCGACGTCGTTGGCGTACGAGGCCGCGGTCCGGAACGCCTTCCTCGCCAGGGCGTCCTCGCCCGCCAGCGCCAGGGCGTGGGCCAGCCAGAACGTGCACAGCAGGAAGGTGCCCTCCTCACCGGGGAGTCCGTCGGCGGCGCGGTAGCGGTGCAGCAGGCCGCGCGCGTCGGTCAGGTGCTCCGCCACGGCCCGCACCGTGGCCCGCACGCGGGGATGGTCGCCGGGCAGGAACCCGACCATCGGCATCATCAGCACGGCCGCGTCCAGATCGGGGGCGGCGAACGCCTGCGTGAAGGCGCCCACGTCCTCGTTCCAGCCCCGGGTCATGATCGCGGTCCGGACCTCCTCGCGGGCGCGCGTCCACTCGCCGACGCGGGCGGTGGCCCCGAGCCGGGGCGCCAGGGCGATCGCCCGGTCCAGGCCCACCCAGCACATCAGCTTCGAGTGCAGGAAGTGCCGGTCGGGGCCCCGGATCTCCCAGAGGCTCTGGTCTGGCTCCGGCCAGCGGCGGGCGGCCGCGTCGGCCACGCCGGTCAGGAAGGAACGGGTGAGCGCGTCGAGCGTGCCGGAGTCGCGGCACATCTGGTGGGCCGCGTCGAGCAGCTCGCCGTAGACGTCGGTCTGGCGCTGCAGCCAGGCGTCGTTGCCGACGCGCACGGGGGCACTGCTCCGCCAGCCGCTCAGGTGGGTCAGCGGCCGTTCGCTCAGGTCCCGTTCGCCGCCGACGCCGTACATGATCTGGAGGTCCATGCCGAGGTCGAGCTGGGTGGCAGAGGCGCGGGCGAGGAAGGCGAAGAAGGCGGTCTCCTCCAGCTCGCACGCCGACGTGGACAGCGCCTGGAGGGTGAAGCTGGCGTCGCGGACCCAGGTGTAGCGGTAGTCCCAGTTCCGCTCGCCGCCGACCGTCTCGGGCAGGGAGGTGGTCGGCGCCGCGACGATGGCGCCGGTGGGGGCGAAGGTCAGCGCTCGCAGCACCCGGCCGCTCAGGCCGACCTGGTCCTGCCAGGGACCCTGGTATCCCTGGTGCAGTTCCGACCAGGAACGCCAGCCCGTGAGGGTGTCCTTGAGCCGGCGGCGCACGTAACGCCGGCTGCGGAGCGGCGGTTGGGGTCCCCAGGCCCAGCCGGCCTCCAGGGCCATGCCCAGGCGTTCGCCGGCCCGGAGCGTGACGGTGGCATCGGCGACCGAGCCGTTCACCCGCAGGTCGACGGGTGAGGACAGGGTGAGGACGTGAGCTCCGCCGTGCGCGACCACACCGTCGCGGACGGCTCGCATCAGCGGCTTGACCAGCCCGAACTCGGGTCTCGGCGCGTACGACACCTCCACGGGGACGCGCCCCTCGACACAGGTCGCCTCGCGCAGCAGGACGCCGGGCGAGGACACGCCCATCGAGTGGCCGCGTTCCCTGCCGCCCAGCGCGAGGGCGTCCACCAGGACCACCGTCCCGTCCCGGCCGTGGAACGTGGTCTCAAGGACCAGGCTGCCCTCCAGGTACCTTCGGGTCACCTCCGTGGTCCCGGCCGGGCGGATCGACCAGTGTCCGGCGCTCTCGTCGAGCAGCCTGGCGAAGATCGACGGGCTGTCGAAGCGCGGCGCGCAGAGCCAGTCGACCGAGCCGTCCGAGGTGACGAGGGCCGCGGACCGGCAGTCCCCCAGCAGCGCGTGGTCGCTGATCGGCCGCGTGCTCAACGTGGCCTCGCCCGCTGCTCTCGGTGCCGCTCTCCGTGCGACTCCCGGCGCTGGTCCCGGTACGGCTTCCAGCGGTGCCGGATCACGTAGGCGAGGGCGGATCCGGCGAAGAGCACGCCGGTCACGAGGAGCCACCGGCCGAGGTACGGGCTCGTGTCCAGCCCCGTGGACCTGCGGTAGCCGTCCTCGGACAGGCCCAGGATGAGCGGGAACCACATCAACAGCAGCAGCCCGGACAGCGCGGCGGGCACGCGCACGTAGTTGGTCGCCCGGCCGGCGGGACCGGTCCGCGCACGGCCTCGATGCCACGGGCGGCGCCGCGCGGCGACGTCGGTGAGCGAGTACAGCGGGTACAGCACCAGGTCGTGAACGATCGCGGCGCCGACGAACCACACCAGGAACCCGATCAGGATGCCCGCGGCGGCGGCGCGACCGGCGGCGTACCCGGCCACGGCGAAACAGGCGAGCAGCGCAAGCAGGTGCCACGGGGCGGCCCCGTACCGGGCGGCCGTCCAGCGGCGCATGTCACCGATCTTGGAAGGCATGTCCTCACCCGCTGCGCGCCGGGCGGAAGGTGAGCTTGCGGACCCATTTCGTGTTGTGGACGCCGGGGGCGTTCGGCACGATGATCCGGGCGGGAAAGCCGTGGTCGAGAGAGAGATCGGCGCCGTTGACCCGCAGGGCGAGCAGGGAGCGGGGATCGGCCACCTGCTCCGCGCTCAGCGCCGCCCGGCCGAAGGCGCCCCTGCGCTGCAGGGAGCGGACGACCACGTACCACGAGCCGGGCACCGCTCCCGCCAGCCGCGCCAGGTCGGCCAGCCGGACACCGGTCCACGTCTGCTCGGTCGACCAGCCCTCCACGCAGGCGATCGGCAGAACGTAGGTGTGCAGCGGCATCGCCAGCAACTCCGCGCGGTCGAGGCGCGCCGGAGTCGGGCCGGCCAGCTCCAGTCCCCAGGCCGGGCCGGTCGCCGCCGGATCGATGCCGATCTCGCTCGCGGCCTTGTTCACCTGGAAGTCGTTGGGGCCCGGACCGTAGTCGCGTCCGTGCGGGGCGAGCAGCGCCGTCTGCCGCAGCGGCCCGTCCAAGGTCTGCCCGACCGACAGGCCGAACGTCATGAGGGAGGCGCCGCCGACGAGTCCGAGCAGGCCACGGCGGGACATGGTCGGATCGGCCGGGCGGGCGGGGACCAGACCGTCCGGGTCGGGTGGTTCCGGCCGGGTGGCGTCCAGGCCGGTCCGCAGCTCGCTGAACAGGCTCCGCGACCGCAGCGACCGGACCATTCTCGGCAGCTTGAAGGCGACATGGACCACGAACGCCGCGAGGAAGATCCACGCCCCGTACAGGTGGGCCGGGTAGAAGGAGAAGGGGAAGGCGTAGAAGAGCTGGATGTTCATGATGCCGGTGACGAACTCGAACACCGCGCCGCCGACCAGGAGGAGCAGGCTGGCGCGCTCCACGGCCTGGGCGACGGAACAGGCCGGCGGCCACACGAACAGCTTCGGGATCACCGACCACAGCTTGGCCAGCAGCACCGGCACCAAGGTCAGTCCCAGCACCACGTGGACACCCTGCGTGAACCGGTAGAGCCAGACGGGCCGTGTCGGCCAGTCGAAGAGGTAGAAGGCCAGCAGGCCGCTGTCGGGGGTGGTGTCGTTGCCCGGCAGCCGCGGATCGTAGGCCGCGTACGACACCAGTCCGGTGATCGCGAGGATCGTGATCCCGAACAGCAGCACCAGGCCGAGCATCGAGGTCAGCCACGGCCCGCGCAGCGGGCTGCGCCAGAACTCCGGCCGGAACGGTCCCGGCGGCGGATGCTCGTTCAGCCAGGTGAGCGAGTCGCGTCCGGCCCGTACGGCTCCGGGGCCCGCCTGGGAGGTGGGCTCGTGGCCGTGATGGTCATCTCCTGTGGACGGCTGATCTGACATCCGGATCACCCCGAAACCAACGCCCGCCGCGCACCGGAACACGTTGAAGAGCGGGCGAGTACTGGGCGTTTTATTACGCTATGCCGGAAATGCCTCTTTTATGCAGTTTAGCGGTATGTTGTCGATCTCCAGCGGTCAGCCGAGCCTGCGGACGGCCTCCGAGCAGGAGCCCCGCCCCACGGGAAGCCACAACGCCGACGGTCTCCGGGGTGCCCCGCCGACCGGCCGGAACACCCCGTCCGGGACGCTCGCCAGTAGCTTCTCTGGGCAGCGATGGTAGTGCCGTCCCAGGTCCTTCGGGAACCCGCGGAGATCCGCCCGGCGCGAGACCACGATCGCGGCGAACCGCCGTTCGGCCACCGCCCGGGCGATGCTCTCCTCCAGCCGCGCCCGCGCGGCGCGGTCGGTGCCGCGCAGCACGTCAGCGGCGGCGGCCCGATGAGCCACCGGCTGGAGCCCGGCCAGCATGGCCAGGCCCGGATCGGAGAGCACCGCCACCGGCCCGCCGAACCCGGCCAGCCACGCGCGGAGCCGGTCACCCACCTGGCGGTCCGCGACGCCGGGGACCATCCGGCCGGGGGCGAAGGTGGTGGCGGCCAGGACCGCGATCTGCGCCACGACCAGCGCCCCGGCCACCGCGCCCCGCAGGCTCGGCGTCGAACCGCCCATCCCGATGCCGGCGAGCACCGCCACGCTCGCGTAGACGGGGATCATGTTGTTCACCGCGCCGCCCGTGTGCACCAGGCCGGCACAGCCCTCCACGGCCAGCGCGAGGCAGCCCAGCCCGACGACCGGCGACACCCGTCGCACCGCGAGCAGGGCGGCTCCCAGCGCGAGGCCCAGCGCGGGCAGCAGGTACCAGGTCCAGAACCCGCCGAACGCGGCGGGCTTCAGAGGGTGCTGCGAGAGGACCGCGAAGACGTAGAACACGTACCAGCCGTGGCTCATCGCGTTCAGGACGAGCGTGGTCAGCGCGGCCACGCCCGCGAACGTCACCGCCAGCACCGCCCCCAGCCGGCGCCGGCGTCCGCACAGCACCGCCACGCTGATCGCCACCGCCTCGGCGAGCGCGCTCTGCTTGGTGAGGAAGGCCGCCCCGAGCAGCAGCCCGGCCGCCACCGCGCCCGCGGGGCGGCGCGTCCACCTGGCCGCGTACAGCCCGGCGAGGCTGAAGAAGAGGAACAGCGAGTCCACCCGGGCGAAGTCGAACCAGGAGGCGGCGGCGAAGTAGGTCGCGGCGTAGAGCCCGGCCGCCGCGACCCCGGCGGCCAGGTCCCCGCTCTCGCGCTGAACCAGCCGGGCGAGGACGACGAAGCAGCCCAGGGTCGCGACGAGCGAGACCAGCCGGAGCGGGAGATAGGAGACCCCCAGCACCCCGGCCACCGCCGCCGACGCCGCGAAGTACAGCGGCGGGTAGGGGGCCGGCACGTAGTCGACCGTCGGAGACGCGTAAAGCGGCCGGCCGGTCAGCAACCGGTCCACCTCGGCCAGGGAGCTGCCTTCGAGCCACTCCAGAGCGTACGGATAGCCCATCCGCCAGGCGGCCGTGCCCACGCACACGCCCATCGCGACGAGTCCCGCCACCGCCGCGAGCACGACGGGCGACCGGCGAGCGCGCGACGTACCGCTCAAGGGCGGCGTACCGCTCAAGGGCGGCGGATCGCTCAAGGGCGGCGGATCGCTCAAAGCGCGAACGGGACGACGTGAACGGCCACACCGGTGACGTTAACGGCGAACTCCCCGACGTTAGGGCCTCGAACTGGTCATTTCTCGGAAATGCGGTGCCCGGCCGGGACAGGTCGAGCGGTCCCGCGACCCTAGCGTCTCGCCATGGAGATCGATGTGGTGCTGCCCTGCCTCGACGAGGAGGCGGCGCTGCCGTGGGTGCTGGGGCGGATGCCGGCCGGCTACCACCCGATCGTGGTCGACAACGGCTCGACCGACGCGTCCGCCCGGGTCGCCGCCGAGCTCGGCGCGACCGTGGTGACCGAGCCCCGGCCCGGGTTCGGCGCGGCCTGCCACGCGGGGCTGACCGCGGCCACCACCGACGTCGTGTGCTTCATGGACGCCGACGCCTCGCTGGACCCCCGGCAACTGCCGCTGGTGTCCGGGCCGGTCCTGGCCGGCGAGGCGGACCTGGTGCTCGGCCGGCGCGTCCCGTCCCCCGGCGCGTCCTGGCCGGTGCACGCCCGGCTCGCGAACGCCGTACTGGCCGGGG
>NZ_QNFZ01000029.1 GCF_003313395.1 Nonomuraea lactucae
CCGGCCGATCCCGCCTTGCCCTGCTCCGGCCGCCGGCTCGGGCCCGTCCGGGCTGCTGCCCGCCCCGGACCCGTCCGGGCTATCGCCGCGACGGCCTGCGCGTCCTCGGCTTGCCCGCGCGCGGCTCGTGGTCGATGGCGGCGTGCCGTTCGGCCCGCTCGGTTTTCTCCTTCTGTACGGCGAGGCGCTGCGCGAGCCGCAGGACACGCCGCCTGACGCGGTTCGCCTTGATCTTGGCGGTCTTCGGGGGTGAAGGCTTGGACGTCTTGGCCATGGGGGTGTCCTACCCACGCTTCCGGCCGTTCCATCAAATTCTCCCGAGGGACCGTCGCCTTCAGGCCACGGGGGAATCGGGAGCGGGAGGGCCGCCAAGGCCCAAGCATGCGGTGACCTGTCAGATCCGCGCATCAGAGTCTCTTTCCAGGATTTTGTCGGTACCGGCCGATAGCATTTGATCAGTCCGGTCGGGGTTGAGGAGGTGGGCGTGCGCAGGTCGTTCAAGTTCCTGCTGCGCCCTACCGCCGGCCAGGTGGCGGCGCTCACGGCGTGCCTCGATGACCACCGCGACCTGTACAACGCCGCTCTTGAACACCGTCGTACGGCCTACCGCAAGGCAGGAGTGACGGTCCGGTACGGCCAGCAGTCGGGCGAGTTGAAGCACATCCGCGCCGACGACCCCGACGGTCAGGGCCGGTGGTCGTTCTCCTCCCAGCAGGCCACGCTGCGCAGGCTGGACAAGGCCTTCCGCGCGTTCTTCGACCGCGTCAAGGCAGGCCGTACCCCGGGCTTTCCGCGTTTCAAGGGCCGGGGCTGGTTCGACACCGTTGAGTGGCCCAAGGACGGCGACGGCTGCCGATGGGACTCCCAGCCCCACCACTCGACCGCCACCTACGTACGCCTTCAGGGGGTCGGGCATGTGCGGGTGCACCGGCACCGCCGGGTGCTCGGCACCGTGAAGACGATCAGCGTCAAGCGGGAAGGCTCCCGCTGATTCGTCGTGCTGTCCTGCGACGACGTGCCCGCCGAAACGCTGCCCGCGACGGGCGCCGCGGTCGGCTTGGACATGGGTGTGGCCTCGCTGGTGGCCACCAGCGACGGCGAGCACGTCGCCAACCCGCGTCACCTGGCCGCGACCGCCACCCGGCTGGCAGCCGCACAGCAGGACCTCGCCCGTAAGAAGCGCGGGTCCAGGCGCCGCCGTACGGCCGTGGCCCGGGTCGCGGCGCTGCACGCGAAGGTGCGGCGAGGTCGACTCGACTCGGCGCACAAGGCCGCGCTGGCGCTGGTCCGCGACTACGACGTTCGGCGCACAAGGCCGCGCTGGCGCTGGTCCGCGACTACGACGTGATCGTGCACGAGAACCTGAAGATCGCGAACATGACCCGGTCGGCGTCCGGCACGATCGACCGGCCGGGCCGCAACGTCGCGGCCAAGTCCGGCCTCAACCGAAGCGTCCTGGACGCGGGTTGGGGGGTGTTGCTGCAGGTCCTCGCGCACAAGGCTGAAAGCGCCGGTCGAGAGCTGATCGCAGTCGATCCCCGCAACACCTCCCGCACGTGCGCCCGCTGCGGGCACTGTGCGAAGGAGAACCGCGTCACCCAAGCCGAGTTCGCCTGTACGGCGTGCGGGCACACCGCGCACGCCGACGTCAACGCGGCAACCAACATCATCAGGGCAGGGCTTGCCCTTCGCCGGGCTGCGGAAGCGGCTTAGCGAGAAGCCGCCTCCTTCAGGAGGCGGAGGAGTCACACTTGATTGATGCGCCTGACCGAGTTCTGGAGACGGATGCGAGCCCATTTCGGCGACACGTACGCCGACTCGTGGGCCCACGACTACGTGCTGGCCCCGCTGGGCAGCCGCACGGTCTTGCAGGCGCTGGCCGAGGGCGAGAGCGCCAAGACGGTGTGGCGCGCGGTCTGCCAGGTGGAGGACGTCCCGCCCAACCTGCGGTAGCCCTCACTGGCCGAGCGTCATTGGCCGGACCACAACGACCTGACCACAACGACCGGGCCTCAGCGATCGGGCCTCAACGATCGGGCCTCAGCGATCGAGCCTCAGCGATCGAGCGTCTCACGCAGCGCCCTGGCCGTGCGGCCGAGGTCGTCCACCCTGCCCCGCCCGCCTGACGACCACAGGAAGACCCAGCCGTCGGCCGTCGGCGTGGCGAAGATGATCGTGTGGCGGCCGGTACGTGGATGCCAGACCCACAGCATCGGATCGTCGCCGCCCATCATGCGGCTCACCAGCCCGTGCTCGGGCAGCATCTCGGCGAGTGCCTGCAGATGGGTGCGCCGTTCCCCGGTGTACGAGCTCGACACGTCGCCGCCTCCAACCCTCAACGGAACTCTCCCCAGCGACGGCGCCCGGCAACACATACACCGCGATGCCATGAAATGTGGTGACTTCGGGACCGGGAGGGCCTGTCCCCGTCCCCACCTCGGGCGCCCGACGGATCCGCGCGGTGCGCAGCGTGTTCACGGTGTGCTCGAACAGCCGTTCGGCTACCATGGGACTCGCCGGGCCACGTCTTCCCCGGCATCGGCAGAAAAATGTCGGTGGCAGGCCGTAGCTTTCACTCGACTGACCGGACCACGACCCTGCAGGGGGAGTTCCCATGGCTATCAACGACCGCGAGAAGGCCCTCGAGACCGCCCTCGCACAGATCGAGCGGCAGTTCGGCAAGGGCTCCGTCATGCGCCTCGGCGATGACGCCCGAGCTCCCATCGAAGTGATCCCCACAGGGTCGATCTCCCTTGACGTCGCGCTCGGCATCGGCGGCCTGCCGCGTGGCCGGATCGTCGAGATCTACGGCCCGGAGTCCTCGGGCAAGACCACGATCGCGCTGCACGCGGTTGCGAACGCGCAGCGGGCGGGCGGCATCGCGGCGTTCATCGACGCCGAGCACGCCCTCGACCCCGAATACGCCAAGAAGCTCGGCGTCGACACCGACGCGCTGCTCGTCTCCCAGCCCGACACGGGTGAGCAGGCGCTCGAGATCGCCGACATGCTGATCAGGTCGGGCGCGGTCGACATCATCGTCATCGACTCGGTCGCCGCGCTGGTGCCCAAGGCCGAGATCGAGGGCGAGATGGGCGACAGCCACGTCGGCCTCCAGGCCCGCCTGATGTCCCAGGCCCTGCGCAAGGTCGCCGGCGCTCTCAGCAGCACCGGCACGACCGCCATCTTCATCAACCAGCTGCGGGAGAAGATCGGCGTCATGTTCGGCTCGCCGGAGACCACGACGGGCGGCAAGGCGCTCAAGTTCTACGCCTCGGTCCGCATGGACATCCGCCGCATCGAGACGCTCAAGGACGGCACGGAGGCGGTCGGCAACCGCACCAGGGTCAAGGTCGTGAAGAACAAGATGGCCCCGCCCTTCCGGGTCGCCGACTTCGACATCCTCTACGGCGTGGGCATCTCCCGCGAGGGCGGCCTGATCGACATGGGCGTCGAGCACGGCTTCGTCCGCAAGTCCGGCGCTTGGTACACGTACGAGGGCGACCAGCTCGGCCAGGGCAAGGAGAACGCCCGCAACTTCCTGAAGAACCATCCCGACATGTCCAACGAGATCGAGAAGAAGATCAAGGACAAGCTGGGCGTCGGCCCCCGCCTCGACGCTCCCGCCGAGGCCGCAGCCGCTCCGGCTCCGGCCGCCGCCCCCTCCGGCCGTGGTTCCAAGGCCGCCACACCGAAGCCCGGTGACGTCTGATCGGTCGCCGTATGAGTGACACCGACCGGGAGGGGGCGCCCCACGATCGCGACTGGGGCGCCTGGCCCGACCTCCCGCCCGCACCGTCCCGCCGCAGAGACAGGCGGAGCACGGTTGGTCCCGCACAGGAAGATCCCGCCGTAGCCCGACCCGCTCCCGATCCCGCCGTCGCCCAACCCGTTACCAGACCCATCGACGTGCCTGGTAACGGGCTCATCGACCTACCCGTGGACAAGCTCGTCCCGTACGGCGGCACCGGGCCTGTCCCGGACACCGGTGCCGGGTCCGTCCCGCAGGTCAGTGCTGGGACCGTCTCGTACGGCGACAGCGGGTCCACTCCGGACAACAGCGGTGCCAGGCCCGTCCCGGGCGGCGGCAAGAGGCGGGGCGCGGGTAGTCCAGGCGCGGGTAGTCCAGGCGCGGGTAGTCCAGGCGCGGAGACCTTCGGCGCCTCCATGCTTGGAATGCCCGGGATTGGGAGCGAGCCCCCGATTGGCGAGTCCGACGGTAGACGGGCGGGGAGGGGGCGTCGGCCGAGTGGTGGGCGTGGCGGGAGGCGGTCACGTACGACCGGCGAGGGACGGGGGTGGCTGCCTGAGGGGCCTGATGACGGGGCGTCCGCCGCTGCAACATCCGACGCCGACCCGGAGTCGGTGGCCAGAGCCATCTGCCTGCGGCTGCTCACCATGGCGCCCAAGACGCGGGCCCAGCTGGCGGAGGCACTACGCAAACGGGACGTGCCGGACCAGGCGGCGGAGGCGGTGCTCCACCGGTTCTCAGAACTCGGGTTGATCAACGATGAGGCGTTCGCCGAGGCGTGGGTCGACTCCCGCCACCACGGACGGGGCCTGGCCAGACGTGCGCTGGCCGCCGAGCTGCGCCACCGCGGCGTCGACTCCGAGACGGTCAACGAGGCCGTGGAGCGTCTCGACCCCGAACGGGAGCTCGAAACGGCCCGGCGCCTCGTCGAGCGGAAACTGGCTTCCACCCGCAACCTCGACGCCCAGGCCCGTACCCGCCGCCTCGCCGGGATGCTCGCCCGCAAGGGCTACTCCCCGGGGCTGGCCTTCCGCGTCATCAAGGAGGCCCTGGAGCAGGAGGGCGTGGAAGTCGAGGACGACTATCCCTGATCTCGCCTGCCCCTGATCTCGCCTGCCCCAGCTCTCGTCCGTCCCACACCTCACCCACGCCTGTCCGTCCCGGTCCCGGTCCCCCAGCCTCAGTCCACGGCCCGGTCTTGCCCGGCCCATCCCCCCAGCCTCAGTCCACGGCCTCAGTCCGCTGTCAACGGTCCGTCTGGCACCGCCTCGGCCCGTCTGGGGCCTCGGTCCGCCTGGCCCAGCCTCGGTCCACGGACTCAGTTCACGGCCTCAGTCCGGCCTCGGTCCACGCCGCCTGGACCCTCGCTCTGCCTCGCACCGCCTCGGTCTCCGGCTCAGTCCGTCTGGTCCCGCCTCGGTCTCCGGCCTCGGTGCACGGTCCCGTCTGGCACGGCCTCAGTCCCACGGCCTCGGGCCGGCCTCGGTCCGGCCTTGGTGCACGGTCCGTCTGGCACCCCCTCGGCCCTACCTGGGCCTCAGTCCGTCCGGCACCGCCTCGGTCTCCGGCCTCAGTCCACGGCCCGTCAGTCACCGGCCGGTCTGTCACCGTTCCGGTCAGTCACCGGTCCGGTCAGTCACCGGTCCGGTCTGTCATCGGTCCGGTCTGTCATCGGTCCGGTCTGTCATCGGCCTCGCCGCTCCGCTGGTCGCCACGTGCCGGGTCGAAGCCGGGGCACGGTGTGGGTCAGGGGGCTCCGCCGATGGCGCAGGCTCGGCACGGGGGCTGGCCGCAGGTGCACTGCATGATGCCGTCGAGCACATCGTGGTCGTGGTAGAGGCACTGGTCCTTGCAGGTGTGGCGGGGGACGAATCCGGCCTGGATCTCGTCAGGCCAGGGGTCGTCGCCGTTGCGGCAGCGGATGAACTGATCGGGGTCCGCCACGTGCAGGCCGTGCATGCGCTCCCGGGCCTGGCTCTCCAGCGTCCGCGTCTCGGCGGCCATGCTCTTGAGCTGGGCTGCCAGGTCGGAGTAGCGGATGTCGCCGGTTCGTACGTGCGCGGCCCGCAGCGCCATGACCGCGTTGCCCAGGAACCGGGTGGCGTCCTGGAGGTCTGTCGTGTGGTGCAATTGCACGCCGGTCACGCCTCGGACCCACACGGCGTCGTTGTTCATTGATCAACCTTTCGAGTGGCAGGCGCCCACTCCCGTTCCGGAGCTGTCCCGGGCTCGGTAGACACGTCAGCGTTGGGGATATACATGAGGATAACCGCATTTTTGCTTGTCTTTTCGTCGCCATCGGGGGCCGAGTTGACCATTGGTGTGATGGCCGGGAATATGATCGTCGACCAGCGCCATCAGGCGGTGGACCAGCGGCGCGCGCCCGACGGCAGAGGCGAGCGCCCTCTCCCCCAATGGGCCACAACCGCCTTCCCGGGTGAACATTTCTTGGTGAGGGCTTTTCCAAATGTTTAATGTCGTGCAGCCGAGAGAAACCCCGCTCGGTCTCGGTCCCGAGCGGGGTTTTCCTGGCGGCGGGCCGTTCCGGGGAGCCGGTGACCCGGTCCCCGGAGCGGCTCGTCCGTCATGCCCTGGTCGCGACGGTTGTCAGGCCGTCACGGCGCACCGTCCGCGGTCCTTCCTGACGGGTCCCTCCGGGTTCGGCCGTACGTCGAAGTCGAAGATCGCGGTGGGCAGGTAGAGCGAGCAGCATGCGTTGGGGATGTCGACGATCCCGCTGACACGCCCCTCGATCGGAGCCGAGCCGAGGAGCAGATATGCCTGCTCTCCGCTGTAGCCCCACTTCTTGAGATACTCGATCGCGTTGAGGCAGGCCCTGCGGTAGGCCACCGTCGCGTCGAGGTAGTAGTTGGTGTCGGTGTCGTGGTCGACCGAGATCCCGATGAACGACAGGAACTCGGAGTACCGGGGCTCGACGTTGCCCGGCATGAAGACCGGGTTGGTGGTGACACCGTACTTCTCCATGCCGCCCTTGATGAGGTCGACGTGGAAGTCGATGTAGCCGCCCATCTCGATCGCACCACAGAAGGTGATCTCACCGTCACCCTGGCTGAAGTGCAGGTCACCTCCGGAGAGTTTCGCGTCCTTTACGTGAACCGGGTAGAACACCCTGGATCCGCGAGTGAAGTTCTTGATGTCGTGGTTGCCGCCGTTCTCCCGCGCCGGAACGGTGCGGGCCCCTTCGCGGGCGACCCTGTCCATCACTTCACCGCTCGCCGTGCCGGCGAGGGTGTTGTCGGGCAGCGGTGGCAGGCCGAGCGGCGGTACCCGTTGCGGATCGGTGTCGATGAGAGCCTGCTCCCGGCGGTTCCACGCCGCGAGCAGGTCGGCCGACGGCGCGGTGCCGAACAGCCCAGGGTGCGTGATGCCGGTGTACCGCACGCCTGGCAGGTGGCGGGACGTGCACATCAAGCCGTGGAAGTCCCAGATCGCCTTGTAGGCGTCGGGGAAGTAGTCGGTCAGGAATCCACCGCCGTTCGCCTTGGCGAACACGCCGGTGTAGCCCCACCCCTGTCCGGGTGCCTGCCCGACCTGCTGTGGAACCGGCCCGAGGTCGAGGATGTCGACGACCAGGAGGTCACCTGGCTCGGCTCCGTCCACGCCGATGGGCCCGCTCAGCATGTGCGCGTGGCTCAGGTCGACGTCCCGTACGTCGTTCGCGGAATCGTTGTTGCCGATCTGGGCATCGGTCCATTCCCGGCATTCGACTCGGAACTCATCTCCAGGGCGCACCATGTCGGCCACAGGAATATCTGGGTGCCATCGGTTGTGTCCTGGTATTTTCTGGTCGCGCATGGACATCGACTGGTCGACGCTGAATACGATATTTGGCATGATGAGTGCCTTTCGTTGATTGTGGTGCCCTCAGGCATTCGCGCGTCACACCACCTCCTCCTCAGCTCCCGCGGCGACCGCGTCAGGTCCACCTGGGGCGATGCGTCCGGTCGCGGGCGCCCATCGCCTCGTCGCTCGGCGCCGGCGCCGCTGCGGTGGGCTCCTTCTCCCGTGTCAGCGGCCACAGCGCGACGAAGACCACCACGCCGAAGACGGCGAGAACCACCGCGAAGAGGTTCGGGAACCGCCAGAGACCGGTAAGGAGCATGAACGCGGGAATCGCGGCCGTCACCCAGCCCTCGATCGCCGTGACCCAGCCCGTGTACCTGGTGATCTGCTCGCGCTTCAGACCGAGCAGCACGAAGAAGAGGAACCACAGATAGGCCCAGTAAAGCCAGATGACACCGAACGCCGGGTCACCCAGGAGCGTGAAGTTGGCGTACGCGTATCCGAGCGCCATGACAGCCACGAACAGTGAGAAGTAGCCGACTCCCGTGGAGTCGAAGCCGCCCAGCAGGTTGATCCCGACGTAGAGATAGGTGAAACCGAAGAGATAGATGCCCGACGCGCCGAGGATCTCGAGCGGCCTGCCGGGATTACTGATGATCAGCACGGTGGGCGTGATGACCTGCAGGGCTCCGACGAAGAGGTTGAAGATGGCCGCCGCGCGCGGCTCGACCTTCCCCAGGAGCATCAGCCCGTTAATGAACAGCACCGCGCCTACGTAAAGTAGTCCGACGGCTCCCATCAGCGACGCACCTCCTTGTGCTCGCGCCGAAGCGTTCCGATCTCGCGCGCCGCGCCGGACCCTGTCCGATGCGCGGCGGCGCCGCCCACACTGCGTGCTCTGGCCCGCGGCAGTACCTCTCACGGCACCCTCACAGCGGACCCGCGCCGGTCCCCCTCACGGCGGAACCGCTGCGATACCTTCCGCGCGGCGGAACCAGTAGGCGGACCCGCGTCGGCGGACCCGCATGCCTACCGCCGCGCCCGGGCGCACGGGATTCCGTGCGTGGCCGGTTCGCGCGCGCGTGGTGGACGCTCTGTTCTGTTGGTCAAGGCCGAGGCAGGCGTGCGAGCGCCGGGTGCGGCGGCCGTGGTCTGCGCCGCTCGGCGGGCACGCTCGTGACGACCTCGGGTGCTTCCTGGCTCCGCTCCTCCCGGGCACGCGCGGCGGACACCACCGGGGGGACCCGGCTGAGGTACGGCGAGGAGAAGACGCGACGGGACGGGTAGTGGCAATGGGGGCAATCGCATTCGGTCTCAGCAGTGCCTATCGGCAGGTGCACCTCGAATCGCCCGCAATCACGGCACTGATACTCGTAGGTTGCCATGGGCATCCACCGCCAGAGATCAAGCCCGCTATTTCACCAGCCTTCGGCATGGTCGGCCCGTCACCAATCTGTGATCCAGCCTATCCCTCTGATGACCCAAGCCTCAACAGCCGGTCAAGATCACAGACAGGGGTCGCAAACCGCCGGAGAATACCGAGGCTGACACGAAAAGCGGGAAAAACCGGCAGAACCGTGCGCGGGCGAGCACCGAACGTGGAACTACTTTTAACGCCGCCCCTACATCGCCTCCCGCCGGCCCGCGAGAATTTACCGTACGTTTGACGGATCGCGCGATCATCTTCTTCACCGGGCCGGGCATCGGGCCATTCCCGGTGACGGTCCGCCCCACCGCCTGCGAGGGGATCAGGCCACGGTCGCCTCGATGAGGTCGTCCACCACGCCCGCCAGGTCGCCCCGCCGGGCATGGACCTGGCGCTGGCGCATCGCGCCGGAGCCCGTCCGCAGCAGCCGGTCCAGGCCCTCCTCCACGAACGCCAGGTCGCCGGCCTCCGCCATCGCCTGCCGTACGTGGTCGAGGAGCCTGCGCGCCATCACCGGCGCGGGCACCAGCGTGCCCTCGCGGACGTCGAGGCTGTCACCCGCCAGCCCGTCGCGGGCGGCACGCCAGTAGGCGGCGCGCAGCACCTCCGTCGAGATGGGCAGCCCCCGGTCGCCCCTGGCGACGTCGGCCAGCGCCGTCACGACCAGGGCGCGGATCAGTCCGATGATGGTGAGGCTGTCGCTGACGTCCAGCGGCACGTCCGCGACCCGAACCTCGACGGTGGGCAGCCTGGGCGACGGGCGCGCGTCCCAGAACACCGTCTTCGGATCCATCAGCGCGCCCGACTCGGACAGCGCGCGCAGCGCCAGCTCGTAGTCGGCGAACGACGGGAAGTACGGCGGCGCACCCGACACCGGCCAGCGGCCCCAGCTGATCACCCGCCAGGACGCGTAGCCGGTGTCGCGGCCCACGAAGAACGGGGAGTTGGCGGCGAGCGCGATCAGCGTGGGCAGCCACGGACGCAGGTGGTTGCCCACGTAGACGGCATGCTCCTCGTCGGGCACGTCGACGTGCACGTGGAGAGCGCAGATGCTGATCTCGTCCTGGAGAGCGCGATAGAGGACCCGCCCCTGCTCGTAGCGGGCGTTGTCGCCGAGCGGCGGCCGCATGACGTCGCCCAGCACGGGGATGCCGCTCGCCACCACGGCCAGCCCGCACGACCGGGCCGCGCCCGCCACCTCCTTGCGCGCCGCCCGGAGCTGCGCGCCCAGCTCGCTCAGGTCCGAGGACGGCGCCGTGCGCGCCTCGACCTGGAAGCGGGTGATCTCCTGATCGACGTCCAGGACGTCGGTCGCCGCCGCCAGCACCTCGGCCGCCCGGGGAACCACGTGGCGGGTGCGGGGATCGACGACGAGGTACTCCTCCTCAATCCCGATCATCGGAACCACGAACCACCTCGCAGGGTAGGTAGTCAAGGAGCCTCCGTACGCTTTGTGCCCGTTCTCGGGCCGCCGGGAAACGCCCCCAAACCCACCGTTTGCCGCTTCCCACCGCGCGCCCCTCTCCGTGACGTCCCAATCCAGTCTTTACGGCCAGCCGAGGCAGCCCCACCCGCCATACGTGGCCGGGCTCCGTCCAGGGTCACGCTCCTCCGGTTCCCCGGCGAGCCGCCGTGACGTGCGCGTTCTTGACCGCCTGGGTGGTCAGCCGGACCCCGTGAGGTCCGCCCCCTCGACGGCCGTCTTCAGAGCGGCCATGAACAGCGCCGCGTCCCTGCCGTTGATCAGCCGGTGGTCGTAGGCGAGGCCGATGTCGGCCCGCGAACCGTCGTCATGGGGAGCCGTGACGGCCAGGGCGCAGACCGTACCCGGGAAGACGAACGGGATCGCCAGCACCACTCCGCCCTCGGTGTGCAGGGTGACGACGAAGTTCGCGCCCCCGAGGTCCGCCTCCTTGAAGTCGCCGGAGGTGGCGGCCAGGCGGTGCTTCATCAGGGTGGTGGCGATCTCCTTGGTCGTCCGGCGGGCGGCGTCGTGGATCACCGGCACGTACAGGCCCTCGCCGACGTCGAGGGTGACGCCGATGTTCGGGGCGCTCGCGAGGGTGGCGTGCGTGCCGTGGAGCGTGGCGAAGAACAGCGGGAAGCGCTCGTGGAGGCCCGCGACCGCCTGGACGAAGACCTCCGCCAGGCCGACCGGCCGCCTGACCTCCTTGGTCGCGGCTCTCGCACGTTCGAGGGCCGGGCCCAGGTCCATGCGGACGACCACGTAGGCGGCTGGGACGGTCTCGTGGGACAGCTCGACGGCCCTGGCCACTGCCCGCTGTCCCCTCGGCAGGTCGTAGCGCCTGGCGTCCTGGGCCAGCCGCTCGACATCGGCACGCCGGACCACCCTCACGCCCAGGCCCCGGACCTGCTCGGGGCTGATGCGGAGCTCGTCGATCAGCGCCTGAGCGGGGACTGTGACCAGCGGGTCCGCGACCAGCGGGTCCGGGGTGTGGGTGCCGGTGCTCTGGCGGGCGTGTGTGTGGAGGGCTGCGTCGCGAGCGGTGGGGACGGGATGGGCGACGTCCCGGTCCGTGGCCCCCTGGGGTGCGCGGGCTTGGAGTGCGGAGTGCTGGGATGCGGTGCCCTGGGGTGCGTGGGCTTGGGAAGCGGTGCCCTGGGATGCGGTCCCCTGGAGCACGCCGCCCTGGGACGCGCCGTCCTGAGGTGCGGTGCCCTGGAGCGCGCCGCCCTGGAGCGCGCCGCCCTGGAGCGAAGTGCGCGGGGGCGGCGCGGCGCCGGAGGGGGCGGTGTGCGGGGGCGTCGTGTCCCGTCTGGCGGCTCCCGGAGCGGCGGCACTCCCTGAGGTCGCATCCCGGTCCTCTGAGGCGGCGTCGCCGGAGGTCGCGTCCCGGATCTCCAAGGCGGTGGCCTCAGCTGGCACGCCCTCACCCGGCGAGGCAGCGGCCCCCGAAGCGACCTCACCGCCCGACAAGGCGGTGGCCCCGGAGACCGCGCCGTCCCGCGAGACCGCGGCCCCAAAGCGCACGTCCCCGTCCCGCGAGACCGCGGCCCCAAAGCGCACGTCCCCGTCCCGCGAGGTCGGGAGCCCGGACGGCTCACCCGTGCCCCCAGAAGTGGCGGTCGCTGAGAAAGAGCTGGGCGTGACAGTGCCGGTGTCCGGGCCGGCCGCGGGCGTGCCAAAGGTCTCCGGTGCCGTCGGGGTGATGGTGGCGATGAGGTCGTCCGGGCGGCACCAGGCGCCGGGGGTGAGGGCGTGGCGCAGGGTGCCCTGGGCGGAGGCCGGCAGTTCTTCGGCGGCCTTCGAGGTCTCCACCACCACGACCGGGTCGTCCGGCTCCACCTGGGCGCCGTCGGCGGCGAGCCACTCGATGACCAGGTACTCCGTGTCGTTGTTGTTCAGCTTCGGAACGCGCAGTTCAGCCACGGACGACCTCTCTGACGGCGCGGTGGATGGCGGCCTCGTCCACCAGCACCTCGCGCTCCAGGTGGGCGGCGGTGGGGATCACCGAGGCGGCGGAGTGGACGAGCGTGACGGGGCGCGACAGGCGGTCCCAGTACCGCTGGTGAATGGTGTGGGCCACCTCGGCGCCCCATGTGCCGCCTGCCGTGCTCTCTTCCAGGACGGCGACGCGGCGGGGAGCGGGCACGGCCCCGTCGGTGAGGGCGGCCTCCAGCGGGGCGGTGTCCACGGGGTAGAGCCGTGAGGGCACCAGCAGCGTGCAGAGGATCTCCTCTTCGAGGAGCAGCGAGCGCATGGCGGCCACGGCGCGGTGCGCCATGCCGCCGGGGGCGATGATCAGGCAGTCGGGCTGTTCCCGGAGGAAGTCGAGGGACACGCGGGCGGTACCGCCCGCCGACTCGACCGTGAAGGGGCTCTCCACCGCGTGCATGGGCCGGGTGTAGAGCACCTTGTCCTCGAACAGCACGCACGGCTCGGCCCGTTCCAGCATTTCCTCGAACACGGCCAGGTTGTCGTGGAACGGCGACACCTCGTACAGCGCCAGGCCCGGGATGCCGATGAAGTGCTTCTGCAGGCTCTGGCTGTGGGTGGGGCCGTAGCCGCGCCCGCCGCCGACCGGGCAGCGTACGACCATGCGCATCGGCACCCTCGTGCCGTACATGGACACGGACTTGGCCGCGAAGTTCAGCAACTGGTCGAAGGCGAGCGCGGCGAAGTCGCCGAACATGATCTCCACGATCGCGCTGTCACCGGACAGGGCCAGGCCGGCGGCGATGCCGGTGATGGCGTTCTCGCTGATGGGAGTGGTCAGCACCCGCTCGGGGAAGCGGGTGGAGAGGCCGCGGGTGATCTTGAATGCGCCGCCGTACGGGTCGAGCAGGTCCTCGCCGAGGAGGTGGAGGTCCGGCCGGCGCTCCATCAGCTCGTGGAGGGCGGCGTTGAGGTTCTCGGCCACGCGCACGGTCGGTCTCCTCGGGTCCGCCCGCCCGGCCCCGCCCGTCGTCGCCGGTGCGGTCAATGTCTCCATGCCGGTCTCGATGCCGGTCTCAGCGCCGGTCACGACGCCGGTCACGACGCCGGTCTCAGCGCCGGTCTCAGCGCCGGTCACGACGCCGGTCTCGACGCCGGTCACGGCCGGGTCCACCGGGACGGCGGGCGGGCGGCGACGTCGTCGGCGACCGCGTCGACCAGGGTGCGGGCCTCGTGGTCGAGGCGTTCCACCTGGGCCGGGTGCGCGGTCCGGTAACGGGACAGCCAGTCGGCCTCGCGCGCCTCCCGCACGGCGGGCTCCGGCCTGGCGTCGTCGCCCTTGCTGTGCGGCCCGAGCCGGTGCGTGACGAACTCGGCCACCAGCGGCACCCCTTGCCGCACCCGGGCGACGAGCGGTCCGAGGCGGTGGCGGATCGCGGCCAGGTCGAAGCCCTCGACGCGGCAGTGGCCGACGCCGAACGCGGCGGCCCGGCCGGCGATCGTGCCGGACAGGTGCGAGGTGACGGGCGTGGACTGGGCGATGCCGTTGTTCTCGACGACCACGAGGACGGGGAGCCGCCAGAGGGCGATGATGTTCAGCGCCTCGTACACGGCTCCCTCCCCGAAGGTGCCGTCACCGATGTAGACGCAGGCCAGGCGGCCCGGTTCGGCCCGTTTGAGGTGCAGGGCCACTCCGGCGGCCACCGGCAGGCTCTCGCCCTGGACGCCGGTGGACAGGTAGCGGTCGCGGCGGATGTGCTGGCTGCCGCCCACGCCGCCGCACACCGCGCCCTCGCGGCCCATGATCTCGGCGAGCAGCCCGTCCAGGTCCTGGAAGCGGGCCAGGTAGTGACCGTGGCCGCGATGGTTGCTGAACACGTGGTCGCCGGGGTCGAGCAGCGGCTGGACGGCGACGGGGACGTACTCCTGGCCGAGGCAGGTGTGCGTGGTGCCGTTGAGCAGGCCCCTGCCGTACAGGTCGAGGAGTTTGAGCTCGAACGCCCTGATGGTGAGCATGAGCCCGAGGTCGGCGTCGTCCAGCGTCGGCGTGGCGGCGGCCAGATCGAGCACCGGGGTCACCGCCTGATCACCTCGACGACGCCGGCGATGGTCGGGTTGTCGAAGAAGTCGTCCAGCTCGATCTCCACGCCGAGGCGCTTGCGCATGCGGGCGATGATCTGGGTGATGGTGAGCGAGTGCCCGCCGAGGTCGAAGATGTCGTCGTGCGGCTCGACCGGCGAGAACTTCAGGACCTCCTCCCAGATCGCGGTGATCTCCGCGAGCAGCGGGTCGTCCGGCCCGGCTTCGGGCGAGGAGGCGGGCGAGGAGGCGGGCGGAGCGCTCGGCTCGGTGACTGCCGCGCTTCCGATGGAGGTGCTCGGCGTGTCGTGGAAGGGGGTCAGGTCCCGTAGCGGCCGTCCGGGGGTGATGCGGGACAGGAGCGCTTGGAGGTCAGTGGTGAACTGCGCGGGGTCGCGCAGTTCCTCCGGGTCGTAGCGGAGGCTGGCGGCCAGGCCGTCGGGGCCGTCGAGCAACTGGAGCTGGAGCGCGCCGCGCACCGCCTGGTTGAACGCCAGCCGGTCCACCTCCCAGCCGGGCACGGCCGGGCCGGCGCGGCGGTAGCTGACGGAGACGGGGGCGAGCGCGGCGTGCGGCTTCACCCCGGGGACGGCGCGGGCGATGGGCACCTCGCGCACGCCGTACACCTGCCTGAGCTCGGCTCTCAGCTCGGCCGCGAACTCGGCGAACGGGACGTCCGGCGAGGGGCCGGAGTAGACGGGCAGCTCGTTGACGTACGGCCCCACGCGGCCGGATTCGGCGGGGGTGCGGGTGGACAGGTCCACCGCGGTGACCACGTCCTCGTTCCCGTACGACCGCAGCAGCGCGTGGAGGGCGGCCAGCACGACCTCGAACCTGGTCAGGCCAGGCAGTTCGCGGAGCTCGGGGAGGTCGAGACCGAACTCGCTGACCCGACCGGGCGACGCCCGCCGGGAGCGCAGGACCTGGCCGGCCACGACCACCTCGCCGGGCTCCCGCCACCGGCGCGCCCAGAACGCCCCCGCCTCCTTCAGCTGTCCAGCGACGCGTTCCCGTTGGAGCGCGGCGTGGTCGGCGGGCTCCAGGGGCGGCGGGAGGGCGCCGTCGTAGAGGGTCGCCAGGTCGGCCACGAGGATGTCCTTGGACTGGCCGTCGAAGACCAGGTGGTGGGCGTCGATCCGGAGCGTGTCGCCGTCCAGCGCGAACCGGATGAGCGGCCCCCGCTCCAGGTCGAACGGCGGGAACGGGTCCCGGACGAGCCCCGACCGATCGTCGGCGAGCCCGGGGCGGTCGGCGGCGGGTACGAGATGGAGCACGCCCCCGCGGTCTTCCATCGCGCATCCCAGCAGCGGGTGCCGCTCCACCACCCCGGCGACGGCCTTGGCCAGCGCTCCCCGGTCGGGCGGCCCGGGTAAGCGGATCAGGATCGGCATGTGGTAGGCCGACCCGGCCCCCGCCTGCTCCATGATCCACATCCCGTGCTGGGCGAACGATACTTCGGTCATCGGACAACCTCTCGAAGAGCGCGCTTGTCGACCTTGCCGCCCGCGTTGCGCGGCAGGGCGTCGAGGGTGACGAGGCGGACGGGCTGCTCGTGGGGCGCCAGCCGGTCCTTCAGGAAGATCCGCAGGTCCTCGTGCGCCACGGCGCCGACGACGGCGACGGCGACCGCCTTGCCGAGCGTGGCGTGGGGCACGCCGAAGGCCGCCGCCTCGGTCACCTCGGGGTGTTCGTAGACGGCGTCCTCGACGTGGATCGTCGAGACCTTGTAAGCGCCCGACTTGATTACGTCGCTCTCCCTGTCGACCAGGTAGAGGTAGCCGTCGCCGTCCAGGTAGCCGAGGTCGCCCATCCGTACCCAGCCGTCGCGGAACACCTCTCCGGTGGCCGCGGCGTCGCCGTAGTAGGCGCGGACCGCGGCCGGGGAGCGCATCCAGACCTCGCCGGTGGTGTTCGGCGGCAGCGCCTCACCCGCCGCGGTGGCGATCTTCACGGCCCCGCCCGAGGCGGGACGGCCCACGCTGGAGGGCCGCTGCGGATCGAAGATCATGACGGTCTGGGCGGGCGCGGCCTCCGTCGAGGTGTAGTAGTTGGTGATCGTGGAGTTCGGGAAAGCGGAGGCGAGCTCGGCGGCGACCCTGGCGGGCAGCGGCGCGGCGGCGGAGCCGAGCAGCAGCACGCTCGACAGGTCGTGCCGCGCGTGGACCCCGGCGGCGAGCATCTCGATGGCCATCGCGGGCACCAGGAACACCGTCCCGGCCTGGTAGTGCTCGATCAGCGCCGCGAACCGGCCGGGCGTGAACCTCGGCAGGGTGACCACTTCGGGATGCGCGTCCACCGCGTTGACCAGCATCCACTGGCCGGCGTTCGTCCCGATGGGGAAGGCGTGCGCGAGGTGGCGGCTGTGCGCGAACGGGCGCCGCCTGACCCCGCAGCCGTGGGCGAGGTTGGCGTGCGTGGCGGCCACGCCCTTGGGCCTGCCCGTGGTGCCGGAGGTGTAGAGGATCTGGGCGAGGGCGCCGGGGTCGGGCAGCCCCACCTGCCGGCCCGGGCCGGACTGCAGCGGCGGCTCGCCGGGACGCAGGACCGTGGCCGCCGAGCAGTGGGCGAGCATCGTGTCGACGTCGGCCCGCGCGAGGCGGTCCGAGAGCGGCACGGCCACCGCCCCGGCCTTGACGGCCCCGAAGAAGGCGATGGCGTACTCCAGCCAGTCGCCGTTGCCGAAGACCAGCCCGACCCGGTCCCCCGACTGGACGCCGCGTTCGGCCAGCGCGGCGGCGACGCGGTTCGACCGGGTCTCCCACTCGCCGAAGGTCAGCGACCCGGAGCCGTGTACGGTCATCGCCACCCGGGCCGGGTCCGCGGTGGCACGCTGCCGGAGCAGTCCTGGAAGTGTCACGCTCACGTTCGGCCCCCGTACCAGCCCTCCGACGCACGACGCTCGGCTCTAATAGGAAACTTTACTTTTAGTGTACGGGCGTTCAGTGTGGCATGCTCCCGCGGGACAGACAAGGCCCCCGCAACCCGCGACGGCCGTGGCCTTGCGAGACGCCGAAGATCCGTGGAACACTGCGCACGGGCCCAATAGTTAGGATTGTTTCCAGAAAGCGCCCTTCCGGAACCGGGAACGGCATGGGGGCCGAGCTCGACCAGAGATCGGAGGAGGCCGGAGCCGTGATGATCAAGGACGTTGCGATCAAGGAGAGGCTCGCCGCGCTCGTGGCCGAGTCGTCGGACGGCGCGATCACCGTCGAGGAGGCCATGGCGACGACCGTGCCGCTGACCGCTCTCGGCCTCACCTCCATCGGGCAGTTGCGGCTGGTCGACGCGATCGAGTCGGAGTTCGGCGTGGAGGTCGATCTGAGCGAGGAGGGTCTGGAGTTGCTCGACGACCTCGACAGGCTGGCCGGCCACCTGGCCGGGCGATGATCGTCGAGTTCGCCGCGCCCGACTCGGGCACGGCGCCGCTGACCTGGGGGCAGCGGGCGATCTGGGAGACGATCGAGCGTACGGCGCCCGACGACCACTACTTCAACTTCGGCCGGGTGCTGAAGGTGCCTGGCGCGAGGTCCGTCGCCGAGGTGGGCGCGGCGCTGGGGGCGCTCGTGGAGCGGCACGGCTCGCTGCGCACCCGCACCGGCGACCCCGCCTGCCAGGTGCTGGAGGCCGGGGGGCGGCTGCCCGTCGAGATCGTGAGCTCCCATGAGGGCGCCGCGGAGAAGGCGCTGGGTGAGCTGGCCGCGACCAGGTTCGACTACGCGGCCGAATGGCCGGTGCGGGCGGCGCTGGTGGTGGACGGCGACCGGGTGACGCACGTGGTGCTGGTCTTCTGCCACCTCGCCGCGGACGGCCTGGGCGCCGAGGTGGCCGTGCGCGACCTGCGGGTGCTGCTGATGCGCGGCCGGATCTCCGGCCCGCCGGCTCCCCGCCCGCTGGACCTGGCCCACTGGCAGGCCGGGCCGGAGGGGCGCCGCGTGGCCGAGGC
>NZ_QNFZ01000256.1 GCF_003313395.1 Nonomuraea lactucae
CCCGCGCCGCAGGCGGCCGAGCTGGCTGCTGATGGGCCTGGCCGCCGCCGCCACCACGGCCGCCGTCGCCGTGCCCACGGTGGTGCTCAGCGGCCACCAGGGCCTCCCCCTGCCGCCGGGCGCCCGCCCGGGGAAGGTGACGGGCGCCCTGAACATGCTGGTGGTCGGCACCGACGTCGTCGCCGGGAGCCCGCTCCGCCGCAAAGGCGTGCGGGCCGACACGATCCTCCTGGTGCACCTGCCGGCCGACCGCGAGGAGATCAGGCTCGTCAACCTCCCGAGGAAATCGATCGTCCAGATCCCGGCGTGCGGGTCACGTCCCGCCAGGAAGGACATGATCGGCTCGGCCTTCGACGGCGGCGGGCTCACCTGCTCGGTCAAGACGGTCGAGACCCTGACGGGCGTGCGGATCGACCACGCCATGGAGCTCCGGCTCGACGCCGTCAAGGGCATGGTCGACGCGCTCGGAGGAGTCGAGGTCAGGCTGCCCCGGCCGGTGGACGACAAGGCGGCCAAGCTGGCACTTCCGGCGGGCCGGAACCTCCTCGACGGCGAGCGGGCGCTCGGCTACGCGCGGCTGCGCGACCACGGCGACGGGGCCGACCTCCAGCGGTTCGAGCGCCACCAGGCGCTGATGTCGGGAATGCTGAAGAAGGCCAGGAGCCTGCTCACCGATCCCGGCAAGATCCGTGACTTCCTGTCCGCGGTCGCCAGGACGACGAGGACCGACATGGACCTGGACACGATGGCCGGGATCGCGATGACCGCGAGTCACAGCCGGCCCAGGTTCGCCACGGTGCCCTCGACGCCCACCCCTGAAGACCCCGGCAAGGTCGTCTGGAAGCAGCCGGAGGCGAGCCGGCTCTTCCAGACGCTGGAGTAGGACCGGGAACTACTGGAGCGAGCGGTAGTGCCTGCGCAGGGCGATGCCGGCCGCGACCCCGCCCGCCACGGCGCCCAGCCCGGCGGCGATCGGCAGCGCCGTGAGCGTCGCCTTGCGGCCGGTGCGGAAGTCCTTGACCGGCCAGCCGTGCTGCTTGGCGTGCTCGCGCAGCTCGGTGTCGGGGTTGATGGCGACCGCGTGGCCGACCAGCGACAGCATGGGCAGATCGTTGGCCGAGTCGCTGTAGGCGGTGCACCGGGTGAGGTCGAGGCCCTCCCGGCGGGCCAGCGCCCGAACCGCCTCGGCCTTGGCCGGGCCGTGCAGCAGGTCGCCGACCAGCCGCCCGGTGTAGACGCCGCCGGTGCTCTCCGCCACGGTGCCGAGCGCGCCGGTCAGTCCCAGCCGCTGGGCGATGACCCTGGCCAGCTCGACGGGCGTGGCGGTGACCAGCCAGACCCGCTGGCCGGCGTCGAGGTGGCTCTGCGCCAGCGCGCGGGTGCCACCCCAGATGCGGTCGGCCATCACCTCGTCGTAGATCTCCTCGCCGAGCCGTACGACGTCGTCGACCTTGGCGCCCGCGACGAACGCCAGAGCGGTCTCGCGGGCCACGGCGATGTGCTCGGGGTTCTCGTTGCCGCGCAGCCGGAACACCGCCTGGCCGACCGCGAACTTGAACAGGTCGGACGTGGTGAACATGCCACGCGTCGCCAGCCCCCTGGCGAAGTGGTAGATGGAGGCCCCGCGCATCATCGTGTTGTCGACGTCGAAGAAGGCCGCCGCCTGGAGGTCGGGCTCGGCCGGGGGAGCCGTGACTGCGGCCGCTGCCGCGGCCTCGCCGGCGATTTCCGCTTCAACCTGGTGCCGTCGTCGGATTAGCCGCCACATGGGCTTCAGCTTACCCAGGCGGGGCCGTGAGCCCCTCGATGTAGTCGAGGTAGCCGCTGGCCTGGTCCTGGTGCGCCTTGTCCAGCCGCGCCAGCATCGGCTCCACCATGTCGCGCTGGTCCCTGGCGAACCTGCCGATCTTCGGCGAGCGCGGGCTGACCCGTTCCAGGCGGCTGATGCCCGCCCTGGTCGACCGCTCCATGTCCTTGAGCGTCTCGGTGACGAGCGGCCCGGTCTCGGAGGAGCCCAGGAGCTGGGCCACCTCGGCCGCTCGGGTCTTGGCCGAGTCGAGCTCGCGCTCGCCCCGTTCGCGGTCGTCGTTGCTCAGCCGTACCAGCGTGCTCTCCGCGGCGCGCTTGAGCGGGTAGAGCGTGTCGCCCGGCACCGCCCGGTAGGTGGCGAACGACGACAGCATCATGCCCGCCGCCAGCCCGAACGTGGCGAGCTGGGTCAGCCAGGGCAGCCGCCCCAGCCGCCGCTCGCCGTGCCCGGCCTGCCGGGCACGGGGGCGGGGGCGGGGGCCGGGAGGCGGTGACGGCTCGGGAGGGGCGGAAAGGAGCTCTTCGCGCAGCCTGTCGCGGAACGCGGGGCTGGGCCCCCCTCCGAGGGACAGCCGCCCCAGCCGCGTGAGGTGATCCAGCACGTGCTCGCGCGGTTTGCGCGACCTACCCATGACAGCTCCCTGACGCCCCCGCAAAGAGATCCAGTAGTGGCACATGCCTAACGAAGGGAAGCTGGCGGAGGTTACGCCAGGTCGTTACGTAATGACCTGGCGAGTGCGCGGACCGCGCGGAACTGCAGCGCTTTGATCGCTCCACTCTTCTTTCCCATGATCAACGCCGTCTCCGCCAGCGACAGCCCGTGCAGGAACCTCAGGACCACGCACTCCTGCTGCTCCGGGTTGAGGTCGCGGACGGCCCGCAGTACCCGGTCGTTGATGATGGCCGTGACCACGGCGTTCTCCGGGATGTGCGCGCCGTCGAGCGGAACGTCGATCACTTCTCCCGTGGGGATCTCCAGCCGGTAGCGCCCCGACTTGAAGTGGTCGGTCACCAGGTTGCGGGCGATGGTCACGAGCCAGGCGCCGAAGTCGCGGCCCTGCCAGGTGAACCCGGTGATCCGGCGCAGCGCGCGCAGGAACGTCTCGCTGGTGAGGTCCTCGGCGAGCGGATGCGACCCCACCCGGTAGTAGATGTAGCGGTAGACGAGGTCCACGTAGCGGTCGTAGAGCGTGCCAAAGGCGTCCGTGTCCCCGGTCTTGGCGCGCAGCACCAGCGTGCGGAGCTCGTCGGGGACCTCTTCACGCGCGACAGGCTCGGTCGTCAGGGCTGGGCCGGCGACGGCCGGCGATAGCAGCCCGGCGATCGGCCACGGGTCAGGCATCCGGTATCCCTACGGGTAAGGGGTGCGGCGTGCTCGATCACTCTAGAAATCAACTGGAAATTCCACAATCCACACTGCGAAGTCATGACTAGCTGTAATGGGCGGATACGGTGTGGACCGACCCGTTCCCTCTTCGGCTACCGGCTGGGAGGCATCGTCCGGCAGCATTGGAGTCACCATGGAGATCCTTGTTGCTGTCATCGCCTTCGCCGGTGCGCTCCTTGCCGCCATCGCCACCGGCGCCCTGGTGCGCAGGCTGCGTGAGGAGATCGAGGGGTGGCTGATCGCGTGGATCGTGGCGGCGGCGGCCCTGTGCCTGTCGCTCGCGGTGATCGGCATCGGAATGCTCATGGGCTTCGGCGCCGCCACCTTCAAGATCTATCAGCTCACCGGGTCGCTGCTCGCGCCGTTCTGGCTGGCCATCGGGCTGATCCAGCTCCTGGCCGAGAAGGTGCCGCCGAAGTTCACGGCCTGGCTGCTCGGCACCGCGTTCACCATCGTCTCCGGCGTGATCCTCGTCGTCGACCCGCTGATCGACAACCAGATGACCAAGGTGCTGCCGGTGGGCGCGCGGCACTGGGGGTACATCCCCGACAAGCTGCTCATCGCCGGACATGTCGTCGTGGTGGTGATCACGCTGGCGGCCGTGGTGGTGGCCGCCCTGCGGTGGCGCTCCGGCGACGAGTACGACACCGACAACCTGCACGCGGTGCTGGTCATCGCGCCGTCCACGCTGGCGATCCTGGGCGCCATGCGGTTCGCGGTGCCCGGCTTCTTCACGACCGCGCTCCTGGTCGTGGCCGCCGCCGCGATCTGGTACTGCGTGCTGCGCCCGCTCGCGCCGTACGAGGACGACGAGGACGAGATGGACCGCCGCGACCGCGAGCACGCGCCCGCCGGCCACCGGTCCGCGTCCGAGGGCCGGGGCGGCTCTCCGGTCCCGCCCCGCCCCCAGCCGGTGGCGTCCGCCGAGCAGCCGCCGCCCATGCAGCCGCCCATGCAGCCACCTGGGCAGCCACCCGGGCAGCCGCCCCGCAGGGCCTCAGGTCTGGGCGACCTGGTGGCCGAATACCGGGCCGGCGAGCGCGAGATCGACTACGCCGCGCGCATGACGCCTCCGCCCGACCAGGGACCCTCGACCGGCTACATCATGAACGGCCGCCACGGGACCTCGCCGGACGACTTCGGCGGCCCGCCCCACGACCGCGGCGCCTCGCGAGGCGACTACGGCCCGCCGCGGCAGGATCGGCAGGACCACGGCATGGCCGACACCGGCGGCCCGGCGACCGGCGCCTTCTATCCGGGCGCCGACCTGTTCGCCGGCGGCCCGCCCGCCGACCGGCGCTCCCAGCAGCCGCAGGCCCAGCCCGCCTCCAGCAGGCCCTCACCCAGCATCTACGGCCTGCTCACCGTCTTCACGCTCATGGACGGCTCGGGGGAGGCCTTCGACCGGTTGGCCGAGCAGACCGTCGAGGCCGTGCGGCAGGGCGAGCCCGACACGCTCGTGTACGCCTGCCACGCCGTGAAGTCGGCCCCGCTGCAGCGCATCGTCTACGAGCTCTACCGCGACGAGGTGGCCTACCGCGACCACCAGCGACAGCCGCACGTGGAGCGGTTCGTCAACGAGCGCCAGGCGATGGTGCTGGCCACGAACGTCATCGAGCTCAACGTCAACGCCGCCAAGGTGGTGCCGCTGCCGACCGCCCTGTTCTAGGGCTGTGTCAGGGCTCCCCGCAGGCGCTCTTCGGACACGCGCCAGAAGTCGTGCTGGACGCCGTCGACAAGTGTGACCGGAATCATCTCGCCGTACTTGTCGCGCAGCTCCTGCGAGGAGTCGATGTCGACCTCCTCCCACGGCACGCCCAGCTCTCCCGCCACTTTGGCGATGACCTCGCGCGCGTCGTCGCAGAGGTGGCAGCCTGCCCTTCCGAGCAACGTGATGCGGTGCATGGCCCCCACGGTAGCGCCCTACTTTGTGCGTCGGTTCACAAAGGGATTAACCTGAAAGGCGGTTGATTCCCACCCACGCGGCCCACGGCCGCCCGTTCCCTGGAGCACCGGTACGTGAAGCGCCCGTCCCAGCACCGTGACCGCGGCATACCCGATGCCACGGTAGCCCGGCTTCCGTTGTACCTGCGGGCGCTGCACGGGATGGCGGAGCGGGCGATCGCCACGGTCAGCTCCGAGGACCTCGCCCTGGCGGCCGGGGTCAACTCGGCCAAGCTCCGCAAGGACCTGTCCCACCTTGGCTCGTACGGCACCCGCGGCGTCGGCTACGACGTCGAGTACCTCGTCTACCAGATCTCCCGTGAGCTCGGCCTGACCCAGGACTGGGCCGTGGCCATCGTCGGGGTCGGCAACCTCGGCCGTGCGCTCGCCAACTACGGCGGATTCGTCTCCAGAGGCTTCCGCGTGGCCGCCCTCGTGGACGCCGACCCCGAAGTGGTGGGCGACGACATCGCGGGGTTGAATGTTGAGCACATCGACGAACTGGAAGCCGTCATCAAACGGCGCGGGGTCTCGATCGTGGTTCTGGCCACACCGGCTGCGGCAGCCCAAGAAGTGTGCGACCGTGTGGTGGCCGCCGGAGTGACCAGCATTCTTAACTTCGCACCTGTCGTGCTGTCCGTGCCGGAAGGCGTCGATGTCCGTAAAGTCGACCTATCAATTGAATTGCAGATCCTTGCGTTTCACGAGCAACGCAAAGCTGGGGGGCCGCTGATGGCCGTGGACAGCCAGTGAGTGTTCTGGCGATCGGACTCAGCCACCGGACAGCGCCGGTGGCCATGCTGGAGCGCGTCTCGGTAACGGGCGACGCGCTCGTCAAACTCCTGCGCGACGTGCAGCAGGACGCCTGCGTGGCGGAGGCCATGGTCGTCTCGACCTGCAACCGGGTCGAGGTCTACGCCGCGGTCGACCGCTTCCACGCGGCCTTCTCCTCGATCTGCGACCTGCTGAGCGTCCACACGGGCGTCGGCGCGGAGGAGCTGAAGCCCCACCTGTACGTCCACTACGAGGAGCGTGCCGTCGAGCACCTGTTCTCGGTGGTGTGCGGGCTCGACTCCATGGTGGTGGGCGAGGGCCAGATCCTCGGCCAGGTGCGCAGGGCGCTCAAGCTGGCGCAGAAGCACGGCACCGTCGGCGCCACCCTCAACGACCTGGTCCAGCAGGCGCTGCGGGTCGGCAAGCGCGCCCACACCGACACCGGCATCGACCAGGCCGGCGCGTCGCTGGTCAGCGCGGGTCTCGCGCTGGCGGGCGGGCTCCCCGGGCGGCGGGCGCTGGTGGTCGGCGCGGGCTCCATGAGCTCGCTGGCCGCCGCCACGCTCTCCCGCGCGGGCGTGACCGACATCGTCGTGGCCAACCGCACCTTCGAACGCGGCGCGCGGCTCGCCTCCTCGGTCGGCGGCAGGGCTGTGGAGCTCGCCGCGGTTCCCCGGGAGCTGGCGGAGGCCGACATCGTCATCACCTGTGTCGGCGCCGGGCACCACGTGATCACGCCCGACATGCTGACCCGTGGGGCGTTCCTGCTCGACCTGGCACTGCCCCACGACATCGACCCGGCGGTGCGCGCCGTACCGGGTGTGACGCTGGTCGACCTGGAGACGATCCAGGAGTCCGGCATCGGCTCGCGCGAGGGCGACGCCGTCAGGTCGGTACGCGAGCTCGTCTCCCAAGAGCTCGACGCCTACCTCGACGCCGAGCGGGCCGCCAAGGTCACCCCGACCGTGGTGGCGCTGCGCGGCAAGGCGGCCATCGTGGTCGAGGCCGAGCTGGACCGCCTGCTGATGCGCATCCCCCACCTCGACCGCAAGACGCGCGACGAGGTCGCCCAGACCGTTCAGCGGGTCGTCGACAAGCTGCTCCACGAGCCGACCGTGCGTGTCAAGCAGCTCGCCACCTCCCCCGGAGGCGATCATTATGCGCAGGCGCTGCGCGAGCTGTTCGATCTCGATCCCAAGATGCCCGAGGCCGTGAGGGAGGTGGAGCTGTGACGTTGCGACTCGGCACCCGGCGCAGTCTGCTCGCCATCACGCAGTCGCAGCTGGTCGCCGACTCCTGCACCGAGCGCACCGGCAGGGCCGTCGAGCTGGTCGGCGTGACCACGTTCGGCGACGTCACCAAGGCCCACCTCGCCCAGCTCGGCGGCACGGGGGTGTTCGTCAGCGCGCTGCGCGACAAGCTCATGGAGGGCGAGATCGACTTCGCCGTCCATTCCCTCAAGGACCTGCCGACCAAGCCGGACCCGAGGGTGACGCTGGCGGCGATCCCCGCCCGGCACGACCACCGCGACGCGCTGGTCGGCCGCGTGCCGTTCGCCGACCTCCCGGCGGGGGCCCGCGTCGGCACCGGCTCGCCGCGCCGGATCGCCATGCTCCGCGCCCTGCGGCCCGACATCGAGTACGTCCCGATCCGCGGCAACGCCGACACCCGCATCGGCAAGGTCACCTCGGGCGAGCTCGACGCGGTGGTGCTCGCCGCGGCCGGCCTGACCCGCCTCGGCAGGGACTCCGAGATCGCCCAGATCTTCGAGATCGACGAGGTGATGCCGGCCCCCGGCCAGGGCGCGCTCGCCGTCGAATGCCTCGCCGAGCGCGAGGACCTGGTCGACTTCCTCGCCGTCCTCGACGACCCCCGTACGCGCGCCGCGGTGACGGCGGAGCGCGTCGTCCTGTCCGCTCTCGAGGCCGGCTGCTCGGCCCCCGTGGGTGCGTTCGCGCTCGATGACGGGCAGACTTTGAACCTGACCGCCCTGGTCGTCGCCGTCGACGGCACAGAGGCGGTCCGCAAGTCCGCCGCCGGCCCTCCTTCGGAGGCTGTCGCTCTCGGCCACAAGCTCGCGGCCGAGATGATCTCCGAAGGGGCCGACAGATTGATGGGGGAGCATTCCCATTGAGCCCCGATAGTCCGACCTCCGGCTTCGTCGCTTTCGTCGGCGCCGGTCCCGGTGATCCAAATCTGCTCACGCTCCGCGCCGCCGAGCTGCTGGCCAAGGCTGACCTGGTCGTGCTCGACGAGGAACGGTTCGGCCCGCTGCTGCGGCACTGCCGCGAGGGCGTCGAGGTGGCCTCCGGCGACCTCGTCGGCCATGCCAAGGCCGGCCGGTTCGTCGTACGCGTGTGCGAGGGCGACCCGATGCTGTTCTCCTCGATCACCGAGGAGGTCGCGGCGTGCGCCGCGGCCGAGGTGGACTTCGAGATCGTGCCCGGCGTGCCGCCCGCGACCGCCGTGCTCACCTACGCGGGCATCCCGCCCGCGACGGCCGTGCCCGAGTTCAGGGTCGTCGACGCCGCCCAGCACCAGGACTGGGCCTCCCACGCCGCCTGTCCGGGCACGCTGGTCGTCTACAACGGCCTGGCCGAGGCCGTCTCCATCGGCAAGGCGCTGATCGCGGGCGGCAAGCCCGACGCCACGCCGGTGGCGGTCAGCGGCGGCGGCACCACGACCGAGCAGCACACCGTCGTCTCGACGCTCGGCCGGCTGCAGGCCGACCTCAAGCACGCGGGCTTCACCGAGCCCGCGCTGATCGTGGTCGGCGACGCCGTCGGGCTGCGCGACAAGCTGTCGTGGTTCGAGACCAAGCCGCTGTTCGGCTGGCGGGTGCTGGTGCCGCGTACCAAGGAGCAGTCCAAGAGCCTGTCGGAGCAGCTCGTCTCCTACGGCGCGGTGCCCGAGGAGGTGCCGACCATCTCGGTCGAGCCGCCCCGCACGCCGCAGCAGATGGACCGCGCGATCAAGGGCCTGGTCACGGGCCGCTACGAATGGGTGGCCTTCACCAGCGCCAACGCGGTCAAGGCGGTGCGCGAGAAGTTCGAGGAGTACGGGCTCGACGCCCGCGCCTTCGCCGGGCTCAAGGTCGCGGCCGTGGGCGACGCCACCGCGCGTGCCCTGGTCGAGTTCGGGGTCAAGCCCGACCTGCTGCCCTCGGGCGAGCAGTCGTCGGAGGGCCTGGTGGCGGAGTGGCCGCCGTACGACTCGATGCTCGACCCGATCAACCGGGTGCTGCTGCCGCGCGCCGACATCTCCACCGACACGCTGGTCGCGGGCCTGACCGAGCTGGGGTGGGAGTGTGACGACGTCACCGCCTACCGCACCGTGCGGGCCGCACCGCCGCCCGCGCCGATCCGGGAGGCCATCAAGGGCGGCGGGTTCGACGCCGTGCTCTTCACCTCCTCCTCGACCGTGCGCAACCTGGTGGGCATCGCCGGCAAGCCGCACAACGTCACAGTGATCGCCGTCATCGGCCCGCAGACGGCGAGCACCGCCGAGGAATTCGGGCTGCGCGTCGACGTCATGGCCGACAAGCCGTCGGCGTCCGCCCTCGCCGCCGCGCTGGCCGAGTACGGCGCCAAGCAGCGCCAGGCGGCCCTCGCCGCGGGCGACACCCCGCGGCGCCCGTCACAGAACCGAAGAGGAGCCAGGAGGAGAGCCAAGTGAGTGCCGAGTTCCCGACGGCCCGCCCGCGCAGGCTGCGCTCCAGCGCCGCCATGCGCCGGATGGTGGCGGGCACCAGGCTGCACCCGGCCGAGCTGATCCTGCCGCTGTTCGTCAAGGAGGGCATCGAGGAGCCCGCGCCGGTCGCCTCGATGCCCGGCGTCTACCAGCACACCCGCGACTCGCTGCGCAAGGCCGTCCACGAGGCGGCCGAGGCCGGGGTGGGCGGGGTCATCCTCTTCGGGATCCCCGCGGTCAAGGACGCCCGCGGCTCGGCGGGCGACGACCCCGACGGGGTGCTTCAGGTGGCGCTGCGCGAGGTCACGGCCGAGGTGGGCGACGCCCTCGTGGTGATGGCCGACACCTGCCTCGACGAGTTCACCGACCACGGCCACTGCGGCATCCTCACCGACGCGGGCGACGTCGACAACGACGCGACGCTGGAGCGCTACGCCTCCATCGCCGTCGCCCAGGCCCGCGCCGGGTCCCGCATGGTCGCGCCGAGCGGCATGATGGACGGCCAGGTCGGCGCCATCCGCGCGGCGCTCGACGCCGACGGTCTCTCGGGCGTGCCGATCCTCGCCTACTCCGCCAAGTACGCCTCCAGCTTCTACGGTCCGTTCCGCGACGCCGCCGAGTGCGCGCCGCGGTTCGGCGACCGCAGCACCCACCAGCAGGACCCGGCGGGGCCGCTGGAGGAGGCGCTGCGCGAGGTCCGCCTCGACCTGGCCGAGGGCGCCGACGCGGTCATGGTCAAGCCCGCCCTGGCCTACCTCGACGTCATCAGGCGCTTCCGCGACGAGGTGGACGTCCCCGTGGCGGCCTACCAGGTGAGCGGCGAGTACGCGATGGTCGAGGCCGCCGCGGCGAACGGCTGGATCGACCGCGACCGGATGATCATGGAATCGCTGATCTCGATCAAGCGCGCCGGAGCCGACCTGATCCTCACCTACTGGGCCACCGAGGTGGCGCGCCGTCTCTAACGTGGGGGTTTCCCGCCGGGTTCTGAGACGCGTGCGATAAACTGTGGCGACTAGTGCTGGTGTGTCCCGCGTGCGCGCATGGCCAGGAGCCGGGATCCCTTCAGGCACGACTCGACGGGAGACACCATGGTGGGGGCACCACTCGCTCGGCGTACCAGAAAACGGTCCCGGCCGTCCCGGACCGACTCCGTCCTGGGCTATGCCGCGCTCGGCTGGCCCGCCGTGCCCGGCGCGTTCCCGCTGCGGCGCGGGTCGCGGGCGTGTTCCTGTGACCGCCTCGGCTGTCCCGACCCCGGCGCGCACCCGATCTCTCCAGCCTGGCACCTGCAGGCCACCACGGACGCCACGCTGCTGGCGCGCTGGTGGCAGCTTGAGCCGGAGGCCAACGTGATCCTGCCCACAGGCAAGGTGTTCGACGTCTTCGACGTACCACTCGCCACCGGCCTCACGGCCCTGTCGCGCATCGACTCCGAGGGAGCCCACTCAGGCCCGGTCGCCGCCAACGGTGACCGGGTCTTGTTCTATGTGGCGACCAGGGGCAACCCGGAGGACGAGGACGAGTGGTGGTCGTGCCACCTCGACTGCGACCCGGCGACGATCGACGACACGCCTGGGCTGCGCTGGCACTGCCGCGACAGCTACGTCCTCGCCCCGCCCTCCACGCTGCCCAGCGGTCAGCCCGTCTCCTGGCTCCGCCCCCCCGACGGCCGCCCCCTCCCGGACCCGCTCCGCATCCTCGAACGCCTCGCCGACTGACCCGTCGCCCTCTCAGCCGCGCCCCTCTGCCGGGAGCCCCTGCCGGGCCATTGCCGGACCCTCCGATCTGGTCACAGGAGGGCGATCCGGAGCGGCACCAGGACCAGGTTGGTGACCGTGTGGATGAAGACGATCACCCAGAACGCCACGCCCAGGAGCGGGGCTTCCGGGCGTACGTGCGAGGTGTGCATGGCCGCGAACAGCAGGGACGACGCCACGATCGCCGGCCACCTGCCGTACAAGACCTCCAGACGGCTCTGCAGCCAGCCCCGATAGAAGATCTCCCGGGTACCGGGAGTCTGGGTGTTGCCCGTGGCCAGGAGCCAGGCGTAGGCGCGGGGTCCACGCCGGGTTTCCCGCCGGTGGCACCGGCGGCCCCCGGGACTAACCTGGAGCGCGTGAGCCGTACACAGAAGTCCGAGGACCTGTTCGCCCGCGCCCGCGCCCTCGTGCCGGGAGGCGTCAACTCGCCGGTCCGCGCGTTCGGCGCGGTCGGCGGCACGCCTCGGTTCATGGCCTCCGGAGAGGGGCCCTACATCACCGACGTCGACGGCAACCGCTACGTCGACCTGGTCTGCTCCTGGGGCCCGATGATCCTCGGCCACCGCCACCCCGCGGTCGTCGAGGCGCTCTCGGCGGCGGTCTCGCGCGGCTTCGGGTACGGCACGGCCACGCAGGGGGAGGTGGAGCTGGCCGAGGAGATGGTCGCCAGGGTCGCGCCGGTGGAGCGGGTACGGCTGGTCAGCTCCGGCACCGAGGCGACGATGAGCGCGGTGCGCCTGGCCCGGGGCTTCACCGGCCGGTCCAAGGTCATCAAGTTCGCCGGCTGCTACCACGGCCACGTCGACGCGCTGCTCGCCTCGGCCGGGTCGGGCGTGGTGACGTTCGGCCTGCCCGACACGCCTGGCGTGACCGGGGCGTCGGCGGCGGACACGATCGTCCTGCCGTACAACGACATCGCGGCGGTCGAGGAGGCGTTCGCCGCGGCCGAGATCGCCTGCGTCATCACCGAGGCGTGCCCGGCCAACATGGGCGTGGTGCCGCCGCGCGACGGCTTCAACGCGCGGCTGCGCGAGCTGTGCACCGCCGCCGGGGCGTTGCTGATCGTGGACGAGGTGCTGACGGGCTTCCGCGTCTCGTCCGCCGGCTGGTACGGGCTCGACCCGGTGGACGCCGACCTGATGACGTTCGGCAAGGTCATGGGCGGCGGACTCCCGGCGGCGGCCTTCGGCGGCCGGGCCGACGTGATGGCCCGCCTCGCGCCGGAGGGGCCGGTCTACCAGGCCGGCACGCTGTCCGGCAACCCGCTGTCGGTGGCCGCGGGCCTGGCCACGCTGCGGCTGCTGGACGAGGACGTGTACGCCAAGGTGGACGCGGCGGCCCTGGAGGTGGGCCGGGCAGCCTCCGACGCGCTCACGGCGGCGGGAGTGCCGCACCGGCTGCAGCGGGCGGGCAACCTGTTCTCGGTCTTCTTCACCGACCGGGAGGTCAGGGACTTCGCCGACGCCCGGAGCCAGAACACCGCGGCCTTCACCGCGTTCTTCCACAGCATGCTGGACCAGGGCGTCTATCTGCCGCCGTCGGCCTACGAGGCGTGGTTCCTGTCGGCGGCGCACGACGACGAGGCGCTGAGCCGGATCGCCGACGCGCTCCCCACCGCCGCCAAGGCCGCCGCCGCGGTCCTCTGAGCCTTCGCGGCCGGGACCCGCTCAGCGTCCGGCCGGGACCCGCTCAGCGTCCGGTTGGGGACGTCGTGCCTCCGTCACGTGCTGCGCGGGCGTGCTGTCCGCCGGCCCGCAGGCCAGCACCAGGGTGTAGCCGGTGAGCGCCCCGTCCGGCCGGTCGTACCCCTCCTGGGCCAGGGGCAGGCCGGAGTCCGGGTCGATGATGATCCGGCTGGTGCCGGCGACGCCCGCGGACTCCTCGCTCGCGCGGGTGAACGCCTGCCCCTTGCGCCCGCGCGCGTCCTCGACCTCGCCGAGCAGCCGGACGCCCGGCAGATCCGCCATGATCCGGTACGCCGCCGCGCGGACCCGCGGGGAGAGCGGTTGCTCCGGCTGAAAGAGCGCCACGTTGACGGCCGCCCACAGCCGCGCGGCGTCGCCTTCGACCGGCCCGCCCAGCCCGCCGGAACGGGTCGAGGCGAGCAACTGTTCCCTGAGCCGCGCCGGGTCCGCGGAGAGCTCGCCGACGTCCAGGCCGGGGTGGGAACGCGGGTACGCGGCCAGGTCGCCGGTCGTCCGCGCCGTCGTGGCGCGCTCCTGCGGTCGGGTGTCCAGCTCGGCGCACCGCTGCCCGGACCGTTCCACCAGCACGCCCCGCTTGTGGACCTTGCCGTGGGAGCACAGGCTCGGCATGGTGACCGGGCTGCCGGCGGCGCGCCAGGCCGCCGCGTCCTCGTCGCTCGCGGGCCACGCGCCCAGACGGCGGTGAACCTGCCTGCCGTCGCCGCCGCTGAAGGCGGGGTACCAGGTGGCGTGCGTCGCGCGGGCGAGCATCTTGTACGGCCGAAGCGACGTGCCCACCTCGACCACGTCGCCGGTCTCGGTCTCGTAGCGCGTGTAGCGCCCCTCGGTCCGCTCCGCCTCGCTGCCGGCCGCGGCGGCGAGCAGGAGCTCTCTGGCGCCGGCCGGACCGGCGGCCGGGACGCCGATGAGCAGTGTGAAGACCACCGCGAGCGCCACGGCGGCGGCCAGCCCGCCCACCAGCAGCCGCACGCCCGGCACGCG
>NZ_QNFZ01000255.1 GCF_003313395.1 Nonomuraea lactucae
GTGCCTCCCAGAGGCCCCCGGGCGCGCGCGCTTACGACCCTTTTCTTTTACGGCAGGCACGGGAAAGCCCACCCCGAGTGCGTGGCCGGCGTCCCTCCAGGGTGACGCTCACCGTGCGCACGGGGCCGGCCGCCGTGACGCGCGCCCTGTGGGGCCGCCCCCGTGGCATCCTGGGCCGCGCACGACGCATCCTGAGCCGCGCACGGCCTCCGAGAGAAGCGCGTTCACCCCCGGAGCCCCGCCCCCCACCCCGGCCTGCCAGGCACGCGCGCCTCAGGCCCGGCCAGGTGGCCCCGAGCGCTTCCACAGCTCGCTCCCAACCCCCTTGGGGCACCCAGGCCACACCCAGGCCCGCCCAGGCACCCCGAGGGCTCCCATCCCCGCCCCGCGACCCCCACCCCCGGACCCTGTCGAGACGAGGTGGCGGTGGTGGCGTGGCGGGGTGGCGTGATGCTCTTCACTGAGAAGGGCGGCGAAACGCTGTGCGGGCCGGATATCATAGGCGCGGAGCTGTAGTCCGGGCCTTGATGAAATGGCCTCTGCGATCCGGAGTGGCAAGGCTTGTCCGCTTTGCCGCGCCGCTTTGACGTGTCGCGGCGGCCTGGGTAGTCTTGAGCATCGTGCCCGTTACTATGCGGGCTCTCGACCGTGCGCTCGATACGGGAGCGCGGGACGGCTTCCTGGCTCGTAGTCCTCGCGGATGTGTCTGTGCGAACAGTGCGACACGCCCGAGCGCGGGGGCGCGGGGGGGAGCAAAATCAGCAGGTCATGACACCGGCAGCGCCTGCGAAAAGCACAACTGACGTACACCGGCCGAGGCACGAAACGGAGTGGCAGTGCCCACTATTCAGCAGTTGGTCCGCAAGGGCCGGCAGGACAAGGTCGCCAAGACCAAGACCCCTGCCCTCAAGGGGAGTCCGCAGCGGCGCGGCGTGTGCCAGCGCGTCTACACCACGACCCCGAAGAAGCCCAACTCGGCACTGCGCAAGGTGGCCCGTGTGCGGCTCACCAACGGCATCGAGGTCACGGCTTACATCCCCGGTGTGGGCCACAACCTGCAGGAGCACTCCATCGTGCTCGTGCGTGGCGGTCGTGTGAAGGACCTGCCGGGTGTTCGCTACAAGATCATCCGTGGCTCGCTGGACACCCAGGGTGTCCGCAACCGCAAGCAGGCCCGTAGCCGTTACGGCGCGAAGAAGGAGAAGAGCTAACAATGCCTCGCAAGGGTTCTCCTGGCCGTCGTCAGCTCATGGCTGACCCGGTTTACAGCTCGCCGCTGGTCACCGCCCTGATCAACAAGGTGCTCCTGGACGGCAAGCGCTCCATCGCGCAGTCGATCGTCTACGGCGCCCTCGAAGGCTGCAGGGACAAGACGGGCAACGACCCGGTCGTCACCCTCAAGCGCGCGCTCGACAACGTCAAGCCGACCCTCGAGGTCCGCAGCCGTCGAGTCGGTGGCGCGACCTACCAGGTGCCGGTCGAGGTGCGCGCCGCGCGCAGCACCACCCTGGCCCTGCGCTGGCTGGTGCAGTACTCCCGCGCCCGCCGCGAGAAGACCATGACCGAGCGCCTCATGAACGAGCTCCTGGACGCCAGCAACGGCCTCGGGGCGAGTGTCAAGAAGCGCGAGGACACCCACAAGATGGCCGAGTCCAACAAGGCCTTCGCCCACTACCGCTGGTAACCCGGCGGGTTCGACGAGACGACGAGGACGCGAGAGAAGTGGCCACCACGACCGCTCTTGACCTGGCCAAGGTCCGCAACATCGGGATCATGGCCCATATCGACGCGGGCAAGACCACCACGACCGAGCGCATCCTGTTCTACACCGGCATCAACTACAAGATCGGTGAAGTCCATGAAGGCGCCGCCACCATGGACTGGATGGAGCAGGAGCAGGAGCGCGGCATCACCATCACGTCGGCCGCGACGACCTGCGAGTGGCTCGGTCACACCATCAACATCATCGACACGCCCGGCCACGTCGACTTCACCATCGAGGTGGAGCGTTCGCTCCGCGTCCTCGACGGTGCCGTCGCCGTGTTCGACGGTGTCGCCGGTGTTGAGCCGCAGTCGGAGACGGTGTGGCGCCAGGCCGACCGCTACGAGGTCCCCCGCATCTGCTTCGTGAACAAGATGGACCGGGTCGGCGCGGAGTTCCACCGCTGCGTCGACATGATGGTCAGCCGCCTGGGTGCCACCCCCGCGGTCATCCAGCTCCCCTGGGGCGTCGAGGCCGACTTCAAGGGCGTCATCGACCTCATCACGATGAAGGGTCTCATCTGGAGCGCCGAGGCGGCGAAGGGTGAGATGTACGACACCGTCGACATCCCGGCCGACCACGCCGAGGCCGCTCGCGAGTGGCGCGACAGGCTGATCGAGACGGTCGCCGAGAACGACGACGAGCTGATGGAGCTCTTCCTGGAGGGCACCGAGCCCACCGAGGAGCAGCTGGTCGCGGCCATCCGCCGCGCCACGTTGGCCAGCGCCATCAACCCGGTCCTGTGCGGCACCGCGTTCAAGAACAAGGGCGTGCAGCCCCTGCTCGACGCGATCGTCGCCTACCTCCCCGCGCCGACCGACATCCCGGCCTTCAAGGGCCACGCGGCCGGCAACGAGGAGAAGGTGCTCGAGCGGCACGCGGACCCGGCCGAGCCGTTCTCCGCGCTGGCGTTCAAGATCGCCAGTGACCCGCACCTGGGCAAGATCACCTATATCCGCATCTACTCGGGCACGCTCGAGGCCGGTTCGCAGGTCATCAACTCTGTGAAGGGCAAGAAGGAGCGGATCGGCAAGATCTACCAGATGCACGCCAACAAGCGCGAGGAGCGCCCGACGGCGATCGCCGGTCAGATCGTCGCCGTGATGGGTCTGAAGGACACCACCACCGGCGACACCCTGTCCGACCCGGCCAACCCCGTCGTGCTCGAGTCGATGACGTTCCCGGCCCCGGTCATCAACGTCGCGATCGAGCCCAAGACCAAGGGCGACCAGGAGAAACTGTCGACCGCCATCCAGCGGCTGGCCGAGGAGGACCCGTCCTTCCAGGTCCGCCGTGACGAGGAGACCGGCCAGACGGTCATCTGGGGCATGGGCGAGCTTCACCTGGAGATCCTCGTCGACCGCATGCGCCGCGAGTTCAAGGTCGAGGCCAACGTCGGCCGTCCGCAGGTCGCCTACCGCGAGACCATCCGCCGCAAGGTGGAGAAGGTCGACTACACCCACAAGAAGCAGACCGGTGGTTCCGGTCAGTTCGCGCGGGTGATCATCAACGTGGAGCCGCTGGGCGAGGGCAACGACGGCTACGAGTTCGAGAACAAGGTCACGGGTGGCCGCGTCCCGAGGGAATACATCCCCTCGGTCGACGCCGGCGCCCAGGAGGCCGCCGAGTTCGGCGTGCTGGCCGGCTACCCGATGGTGGGCGTCAAGGTGACGCTGACCGACGGCGCCGCGCACGACGTCGACTCCTCGGAGATGGCCTTCAAGATCGCCGGCTCGATGGCCTTCAAGGAGGCCGCGCGCAAGGCGGACGCTGTGCTCCTCGAGCCGATGATGGCCGTCGAGGTCACCACGCCCGAGGATTACATGGGTGACGTCATCGGCGACCTCAACGGTCGTCGGGGGCAGATCCAGGCGATGGACGAGCGGGCCGGCGCCCGGGTCGTCCAGGCGCTCGTGCCGCTGTCTGAGATGTTCGGCTACGTGGGCGACCTGCGTAGCAAGACGCAGGGGCGCGCGAGCTACAGCATGCAGTTCGACTCCTACGCCGAAGTGCCTCCGGGCATCGCCAAGGAGATCGTCGCGAAGGCCCGGGGCGAATAGTCCCGGGACCCCATGGCCGGGCACCGGGAGACCGGTGACCGGCCGCCAATGGGGCCTCGGCCCCTGGCAGGGCGGCGCGAGCCGCCCCGCCGCCCAGGGGTTCGGGATTACCCGGGCCCGAGTGTGTTGACGAAAGTCAGTCAGATTCTCAAGGAGAGAACCAGTGGCTAAGGCCAAGTTCGAGCGGACCAAGCCGCACATGAACATCGGCACCATTGGGCACATCGACCACGGCAAGACCACGCTGACCGCGGCGATCACCAAGGTGCTCCACGACCGTTTCCCTGAGCTGAACAAGGCTACGCCGTTCGACAAGATCGACAAGGCGCCCGAGGAGAAGGCGCGCGGCATTACGATCTCCATCGCGCACGTCGAGTACCAGACCGAGAAGCGCCACTACGCTCACGTGGACTGCCCCGGTCACGCCGACTACGTGAAGAACATGATCACCGGTGCCGCTCAGATGGACGGCGCGATCCTCGTGGTCGCCGCCACCGACGGCCCGATGCCGCAGACGAAGGAGCACGTCCTCCTGGCCCGCCAGGTCGGCGTCCCCTACATCGTCGTGGCCCTCAACAAGGCCGACATGGTCGACGACGAGGAGATCCTGGAGCTCGTCGAGCTCGAGGTCCGCGAGCTCCTGTCCGCTCAGGAGTTCCCGGGCGACGACCTTCCGGTCGTGCGCGTGTCCGCGCTCAAGGCCCTTGAGGGCGACGAGAAGTGGGCCGACAGCATCATCGAGCTGATGAACGCCGTCGACGAGAACGTGCCCGAGCCTCCGCGCGAGACCGACAAGCCGTTCCTCATGCCCGTCGAGGACGTCTTCTCGATCACCGGTCGCGGCACCGTCGTCACCGGCCGTATCGAGCGCGGTGTCGTCAAGATCAACGAGCAGGTCGACATCATCGGCATCAAGTCGGAGAAGACGACCACCACCGTCACCAGCATCGAGATGTTCAACAAGATGCTCGACGAGGGTCACGCCGGCGACAACGCCGCCCTGCTGCTCCGCGGCATCAAGCGCGACGACGTCGAGCGCGGCCAGTGCATCATCAAGCCGGGCACGACCACCCCGCACACCGAGTTCGACGGTCAGGTCTACATCCTGTCGAAGGACGAGGGCGGCCGGCACACCCCGTTCTTCAACAACTACCGCCCGCAGTTCTACTTCCGTACGACTGACGTGACCGGTGTCGTGCACCTCCCCGAGGGCACCGAGATGGTCATGCCGGGCGACAACACCGAGATGCGCGTTGAGCTGATCCAGCCCATCGCCATGGAGGAAGGCCTCAAGTTCGCGATCCGCGAGGGTGGCCGCACCGTCGGCGCCGGCCGGGTCACGAAGATCCTCAAGTAGCACGAACCGCGGGGCGGCGGTCGGCCCCCGATATTCAGGGGCCGACCGCCCAACCACGAGGGGACAGGAGCCGTACGGCTCCCGCCCCCGGCTCCACGCCAAAGCCGTGATCTCGCAGTCGCTTCGGAAGTGACCGAAGTAACTGCCGGATCACGGAAGAAAAGGCAGATCGACTGCGTCTGTCTCGTGGAGCTTCGCGGGCCCAGGCCCGCACCACCACAGCGGCAACCGGCCGCACGATACTTTTTCAGACGACAGCGAAGGACACCGAGGCCACTATGGCGGGACAGAAGATCCGCATTCGGCTCAAGGCCTATGACCACGAGGTCATCGACAGCTCGGCCAAGAAGATCGTCGAGACGGTGACGCGGACTGGCGCGAAGGTCGCGGGCCCGGTGCCGCTGCCGACCGAGAAGAACGTGTACTGCGTCATCCGCTCGCCGCACAAGTACAAGGACAGCCGCGAGCACTTCGAGATGCGCACGCACAAGCGGCTGATTGACATCATCGACCCGACGCCGAAGACCGTCGACTCGCTCATGCGGCTCGACCTCCCCGCCGGCGTCGACATTTCGATCAAGCTCTGAGGGATCACACTGACATGGCTAAGACGATCAAGGGCGTCCTGGGCAAGAAGCTCGGCATGACCCAGGTCTTCGACGCGGACAACCGGATGGTTCCGGTCACCGTGGTCGAGGCCGGTCCGTGTGTGGTGACCCGCGTCCGCACCGCCGAGAAGGACGGCTACTCCGCCATCCAGCTCGGCTTCGGGCAGGTCGACCCCCGGAAGGTCAACAAGCCGCTCGGCGACTACCTGCGCAAGCACGACATCACCCCGCGCCGTTACTTCGCGGAGATCCGCACCGACGACGCGAGCGACTACACCCTGGGCCAGGAGCTGCTGGCCGACACCTTCGAGCCGGGCCAGTTCGTCGACGTGACGGGCAAGAGCAAGGGCAAGGGCTTCGCCGGTGTCATGAAGCGGCACGGCTTCGGTGGTCTGGGCGCGTCGCACGGCACGCAGCGCAAGCACCGCTCGCCGGGTTCCATCGGTGGCTGCGCCACCCCGGGCCGCGTTTTCAAGGGTCTGCGCATGGCTGGTCGGATGGGCAACGTCCGCACCACCGTGCAGAGCCTCAAGGTTCATTCCGTCGACGCCGAGAAGGGCCTCATCCTGATCAAGGGTGCGATCCCCGGCGCCAACGGCAGCCTGGTCCTCGTCCGCACCGCTGCCAAGAAGGGGGCTGCCAAGTGACCAGCATTGACGTCCTCGACGCCAGCGGCGCCAAGACAGGCACCGTCGACCTGCCCGAAGACATCTTCGGCGCCAAGGTCAACATTCCGCTGATCCACCAGGTGGTCGTGGCCCAGCTCGCCGCTCGCCGGCAGGGCACCCACAAGGCCAAGACCCGCGGTGAGGTCAGGGGCGGCGGCAAGAAGCCGTACCGCCAGAAGGGCACCGGCCGGGCCCGTCAGGGTTCGTCCCGCGCCCCGCAGTTCGCCGGCGGTGGCATCGTCCACGGCCCGGTCCCGCGTGACTACTCGCAGCGCACGCCCAAGAAGATGAAGGTCGCCGCGCTGCGCGGCGCCCTCTCCGACCGGGCGGGCGGCGGCCGGGTGCACGTGGTGAGCGGCCTGGTCAGCGGTGAGACGCCGAAGACGCAGGCGGCTCTGCAGGCCCTCCGCAAGATCACTCAGGCCAGGACCGTGCTCGTCGTGGTCGACGAGGCCGACGAGCTGACCTGGCTGAGCCTGCGCAACGCTCCCGAGGTCCACCTGCTGGACGCCGGGCAGCTCAACACCTACGACGTGCTCTGCCACGACGACGTGGTCTTCACCCAGGAGGCGTACGACCAGGTCGTGGCGCGGCTGTCGGCGGGGTCGGCCGAGCAGAGTGAGAAGGAAGACGCCTGATGAGCATGGAGAGGGTCACCGACCCGCGCGACATCATCATCAAGCCCGTCGTCTCCGAGAAGAGCTACGGCCTGATCGATGAGAACAACAAGTACACGTTCCTGGTGAAGAAGACCGCGAACAAGACCCAGGTCAAGATCGCCGTCGAGCAGATCTTCGGGGTCAAGGTCACCAGCGTGAACACGATCAACCGGCAGGGCAAGCGCAAGCGCACCCGCACCGGCTTCGGCAAGCGTCCCGACACCAAGCGCGCGATCGTGAGCCTGGTGGAGGGCGATCGGATCGACATCTTCGGTCAGATCGGCTAGCAGCCATAGATGTGAAGCGGGCCCGCAGGGGCCCGCGGCGGGCAGAGACCGTCGCACTCCGGTGCGGCGGGCTCACCCATGTAACCGACGAAGGATGAACGAAAAAGATGGGCATCCGTAAGTACAAGCCGACGACTCCGGGTCGCCGCGGCTCGAGTGTCTCGGACTTCTCCGAGATCACGCGCAGCACGCCCGAGAAGTCGCTGCTTGCGCCCCTTCACAACAAGGGCGGCCGCAACGTACACGGCCGGGTCACCGCGCGCCACCAGGGCGGCGGTCACAAGCGCGCCTACCGGATCATCGACTTCCGTAGGCATGACAAGGACGGCATTCCGGCGAAGGTCGCTCACATCGAGTACGACCCCAACCGCACCGCCAACATCGCTCTGCTGCACTACGCCGACGGCGAGAAGCGCTACATCATCGCGCCGACCGGCCTCAAGCAGGGCGACCGCATCGAGAACGGCCCCGCGGCCGACATCAAGCCGGGCAACTGCCTGCCGCTGCGCAACATCCCGACCGGTACCTTCATCCACGCGGTGGAGCTCCGTCCGGGCGGCGGCGCCAAGCTCGGCCGTTCCGCGGGCGCCCAGATCCAGCTGCTCGCGAAGGAAGGCCAGTACGCCACGCTGCGTATGCCGTCCGGTGAGATGCGCATGGTCGACGTGCGCTGCCGGGCCGCGGTCGGCCAGGTCGGCAACGCCGAGCAGGCCAACATCAACTGGGGCAAGGCCGGCCGCATGAGGTGGAAGGGCAAGCGCCCGACCGTCCGCGGTGTCGCGATGAACCCCGTCGACCACCCGCACGGTGGTGGTGAGGGCAAGACCTCCGGTGGTCGCCACCCGGTGAACCCGAAGGGCAAGCCCGAGGGTCGCACCCGCCAGGCCAACAAGGCCAGCGACCGGCTGATCATCCGTCGTCGGAGCAAGAGGAAGAAGCGGTAGGAGCAGCCGAAATGCCACGTAGCCTTAAGAAGGGTCCCTTCGTGGACGGACACCTTCAGAAGAAGGTCGACGTCCAGAACGAGAAGGGCACCAAGAACGTCATCAAGACGTGGTCGCGGCGCTCCATGATCGTTCCCGACATGCTCGGGCACACGATCGCCGTGCACGACGGCCGCAAGCACGTCCCGGTGTTCATCACCGAGTCGATGATCGGCCACAAGCTCGGAGAGTTCGCCCCGACGCGGACGTTCCGCAGCCACGTCAAGGAAGACCGGCGCAGCCGGCGATAGACGCCTTCAGAAGCATTCAGAGGAGTAAGCGATGGAAGCCAGGGCTCAGGCGCGGTTCGTCCGTGTCACGCCCCTCAAGGCCCGCCGCGTGGTGGACCTTATTCGCGGGCTGCCCGCTTCGGAGGCGCAGGCCGTGCTGCAGTTCGCTCCCCAGTCGGCGAGCGAGCCGATCTACAAGGTGCTCAGCAGCGCCATGGCGAATGCCGAGCACAACTTCGATCTAGACCCCAGCACGCTCGTCGTGAGCCGCGCGTGGGTCGACGAGGGCCCGACGCTGAAGCGGTTCCGTCCGCGCGCCCAGGGTCGTGCCTATCGGATCAACAAGCGGACGAGCCACATCACTGTGATCGTGGAGTCCCGCGAGCCGAAGGGAAGGACCCGATAGTGGGCCAGAAGGTTAACCCGCACGGGTTCCGCCTCGGCATCACGACCGACTTCAAGAGCCGGTGGTACGCCGACAAGCTGTACAAGTCGTACGTCGCCGAGGACGTGGCGATCCGCCGCATGCTGCAGAAGGGCATGGAGCGGGCCGGCATCTCCAAGGTGGAGATCGAGCGCACGACCGACCGCGTCCAGGTCGACATCCACACCGCGCGTCCGGGCATCGTCATCGGCCGACGCGGCGCGGAGGCCGACCGCATCCGCGGTGACCTGGAGAAGCTGACCAAGAAGCAGGTCCAGCTCAACATCCTCGAGGTGAAGAACCCCGAGATCGACGCCCAGCTCGTCGCTCAGGGCGTCGCCGAGCAGCTCTCCAGCCGCGTCTCGTTCCGGCGCGCCATGCGCAAGGCCATGCAGTCGGCCATGAAGAGCGGCGCCAAGGGCATCCGCGTGCAGTGTGCGGGCCGTCTCGGCGGCGCCGAGATGTCGAGGTCGGAGTTCTACCGCGAGGGCCGCGTGCCGCTGCACACGCTCCGCGCGGACATCGACTACGGCTTCTACGAGGCCCGCACCACCTTCGGCCGCATCGGCGTGAAGGTGTGGATCTACAAGGGCGAGGCCGCGACCAGCCGCGCCGAGCGCGAGGCGGCCGCCGCCGGCGCCCGTGCCGGCCAGCGTCGCG
>NZ_QNFZ01000275.1 GCF_003313395.1 Nonomuraea lactucae
CTCGGCCTGCCGGAGGGGGCGGGCACGCTGGCCGCCGGCGCCCGCGCGGACCTGGCCGTGTTCGCGCTGGAGGAGGGCGAGTTCGAGGTGGCGGACTCCCACCGGCAGCGCCGCGTCTCCCGCCGGAGGCTGGTCAACGAGGTCACCTACCTCGCCGGGCGCCCCCTGCCGCCCCTGCTGCCCGCGCAGCCGAAGCCCTGGATCCCGCTCACCGCCGCGCAGCGCGAGGCGCTGCGCGTGCGCGACGCCCGGGTCCGCGAACTGCTCTCCGCGCCGCTCGTGGGCGTCGAAGGGCTGGCCGAACAGTATCCCCGCTCACCCCGATCAGGAGGCTGACCAGCATGCCCAAGCACATCATCCGCACCCCCGAGGCGGCTCCGCCCGGCGGCCCGTACTCCCAGGCCGTCGTGGCGGGCGACCACGTCTACCTCTCCGGGGCCTGCCCGGTGCTGCCCGACGGCACGTGGGTGCGCGGCTCGTTCGCCGAGCAGGCCCGCCAGGCGTTCACCAACCTGGCCAAGGTCGCCGAGGCGGCCGGCGCGGACCTCTCCCAGGCCGTCCGGGTCGGGGTCTACCTGCGCGACTTCGCCCACTTCCCGGAGCTGAACGACATCTACGTGGAGTTCTTCGGCACCGAGAACCTCCCGGCCCGCACCACGATCCCGGTGGCCCTCGTCGGCTTCGACATCGAGATCGACGCCGTCCTCTACACGGGGGGCTGAGCCGCCGGGATCGGTGGGGCATCCGGCGTGTGAGGAAAGCGATCTGACCGAAACCGCTTGCGTGGGACGTCGCCAATGGTTAACTCTTAGGAAGGTTTCTTGTTAATTGGTGCTTCCCAACACCCCCCAGGGAGTACAAGTGCGAAAGAGCACGATCGCTGCCACCGTGGCCGTCACAGGAGTGCTGGCCCTGGTGCCCGCTTCGGCGGCCAACGCGCACGGCACGATGTCCAACCCACCCAGCCGCGTCTACGTCTGCAAGAACGAAGGGCCGGAGAACCCGAAGTCGGCCGCCTGCAAGGCGGCCGTCGCGGCCAGCGGCTCGCAGGCGTTCTACGACTGGAACGAGGTCTCGCTCCTAGAGGCCGGCGGGCGCCACCGACAGATCATCCCGGACGGCAAGCTCTGCAGCGCCGGGCGCGACAAGTATCGCGGGCTCGACCTCCAGCGGGCCGACTGGCCGGCTACCCAGGTGCGGCCCGGCAGCTTCACGCTGACCTACCACGCCTCCGCGCCGCACGCCAACAGCAACTTCGAGTTCTACATCACCCGCGACGGCTGGAACCCCACCATGCCGCTCAAGTGGTCGGACCTCGTCCACATCAGGACGTTCAACAACCAGAACCCGAGCACGTTCACCAACTGGACGATCAACCTGCCGCAGCGCAGCGGCCGGCACATCCTCTACTCGATCTGGCAGCGCGTCGTCGGCAGCAACGAGGCCTTCTACACCTGCTCCGACGTGGACTTCGGCGGTGGCGGCGGCAACCCCTCGCCGTCCCCCACACCCCCGGGGCCCACCCCCACGCCCACTCCCACCCCGACCCCGACGCCGGGCCAGCCGAGCGGCACGTGGAAGGCCGGCACCGCCTACCGGGCGGGTGACAAGGTGACGTACGGCGGGTCCAGCTACCAGTGCAGGCAGGCGCACACCGCCCTCGCGGGCTGGGAGCCGCCGAACGTGCCCGCCCTCTGGACGCGCGCCTGACGTTGTGAGGCGCGTCGCTGCGGCGCTCTGCCTCCTGCTGGTCACCGCGCTGGTCACCGGGCTGGCCACCGCCTGCGGGTCCGCCAAGCCCGCGGGCGGTGATCCGGTCAACGCCCAGGATGTGATGTTCGTGCAGATGATGGTCCAGCATCACCGGCAGGGCATCGAGATCGCCAAGGTGGGCGCGTCCAGCGGGAGGACACCGGAGCTCAAGACGCTGGCCTCGGCCGTCGCGGTAACGCAGCAGGGCGAGGTCGAGATGATGCTGCGCTGGCTGCACGCCTGGGGCCAGCCGCTGACCGCCCCGTCGGGGGCCCACGACCACCACGGCGGGATGCCGGAGACGGACCGCAAGCAGATCGCCGCGCTCCGCCGGGCGGCGGCGAAGAAGGGATCTCGGGCGTTCGAGCGGGAATGGCTCAACCTGCTGATCGCCCACCAGGACGACGCCGTGCAGATGGCCGGGGCCGAGGTCTCCGGGGGCGCCAGCCCGGGGGCCAAGAAGTGGGCGGCCCAGGTGCAGGCGTCACGGAAGGCGCAGATCCAGCAGATGCTGGCACTGCTGGACGCGCTCAAGTCATGAGCCGCGCTCAGGCCGCGGACTTCTTCGCGAAGTCGCGCAGCGCCTGCTCGTAGCGGGCCGGGTCGGCGTTCCACGAGCCCACATGGCCGCCGCCCCTGGTCCGTACGAGCGTCACCAGGTCGGGCCGGGCCCGCGCGAACCGTAACGAGGGGCCGGTCGGCACCGAGCCGTCGTCGTCGTCCACGAACAGCAGCACCGGCGACCGGAACGCCCGCGCGTGCCGAACGTGGTCGAGGTCGTCGAGAGAGATGCCCGTGCGCCGCTCGGCCGTGAACTTGCCCAGGGAGGCCAGCCAGCCCGGCACCCCCAGCTGCCGGGCGCCGAGGTCGATGGGCGCGTGCCAGTCCAGCACCGGGCTGTCCAGGATCAGTCCCTTGATCGGCTCGCCGGGGAGCCGGCGGGCGGCCATGGCGGCGATGCCGCCGCCCATCGAGAAGCCGTGGAGCAGCACGCCGGTGGCGCCTTGACCGCGGGCGTAGGCGATGGCGCGGCCACGTCCCTCCACTCGCTCTCCCCGAGGTGGAACTTGCCGTCCTCGCCGGCCGGCGCTCCGGCGTCGTTGCGGTAGCTGATGCCCAGCACCGGCATCCCCAGGCTGTGAAAGACGGGGACGGAGCGCAGCGCCTCGGAGGCGTTCGCGTTGCGGCCGTGGATCGCGATCACCCACGTGCCGGAGCCGCCCTCGGTGCGCCAGGCCGGGAAGTCGCCGAGCTCCCCGCGGACGGCGACCTTCTCGTACGGCAGGCCGAGCGCCGAGCGGGGATCCTCATGGCCCCACATCCACCGGTCCAGGTAGGCCCGCACGCCGGGCCGCAGCGTGCCCCGCCGTACCCTCTCCACCTCGCGGACCACGCTGCCGTCCCGCGCTGACACGACCGGGCCCAGCGTGGCGTTGCCGTCCGCCCAGGTCAGGCCGTACACGCCTGGCGCGGCCGTGTCGTCGCCGCCCCTGAGCGTCACCCGCCCGCCCGAGTAGGCCGTGACCTCCAGCGGGTAGGAGCCGCCGTGCGCGGGGTCGATGACCTTGCCCGAGTAGTACCAGCCCGCCGCCCCCACGCCCGCCACGGCGAGCACCAGGAGGACGGCCGTCACCCACACCAGGATCCGCCACATGGCCGAAAAATACTCGTAGACGGGCGCGGTGATAAGTGATTAGATGACTTGATATGTCAGAGGTAACACGGCCGACCCTTTCCGACGCGCTGACCGAGCGCATGCTGGAGCTCATCCGCGCAGGTGGGCACCGTCCGGGCGACCGGTTGCCCTCGACCAGGGAGCTCTCCCAGCGCTTCGCCGTCACCACCCCGACGCTGCGCGAGGCGCTGCGCAGGCTGGAGGCCACCGGCGCGATCGAGATGCGGCACGGATCCGGCATCTACGTCGGAGCCGACATCGAGCGCATCGTGCTGCCCAACCCCAACATGCGCGAGATGCGCGGCGCGCAGCTGCTGGAGCTGCTCGACGCGCGTATCGTCATCGAGCCGCCGCTGGCGGCGCTGGCCGCCGGGCGGGCCGGCGGCGAGGACCTCGCGGCGCTGGAGCGCGTGCTCGACGAGGCCGCCAGGCACCTGCGCGGCGAGGACGCGGAGCTGCACGAGGCGAACATGACCTTCCACCGGGCGACCGCCGGGCTGGCCGGCAACAGCGTCCTGCACGAGGTGGTCGACTCGCTGCTCACCGTCCACGGGGCCGAGCAGCGGGAGATCCTGCAGCTCTTCGACGACCGCCGCCGCGACCACGACGAGCATCAGGCCATCCTCCGGGCCATCGCGGCGGGCGACGCCGCCGCCGCCGAGCGCCGGATGCGGGCTCACCTGGTGGACGTCAAGACGGTCATAGAGCAGAGGTTGCACCACCCCCTCAAGTGAACAAGGAGGCCGGGGCATGATCCGGTCACGCATGGCCGCGTTAGGCGTGGCGGCCCTGTTGCTCGCCGCGTGCGGCGGCAACGGCGCCGGCACCCAGCCGCGGAAGAAGTCCGAGCTGACGCTCTACAACGACAAGGGCGCGTGGACCAGGTTCTTCGACGAGATGGGCGCGCTGTCCAAGCAGCGGATCGGCCTCGGCATGAAGCCGACGGGCTACACCGACTCCGCGCAGTACCAGGCGTTCATCAAGGCGTCGTTCCGCACCGACGTCAAGCCCGACCTGTTCACCTGGCAGACCGGGGGCATGCTGGCGGAGATCGTCAAGCAGCGGCAGGTGGCCGACACCACGGACATCTGGCAGGAGGCGATCAAGGCGGGCGACCTCTCACAGGATCTGGCCCCTTACTACACGATCGGCGGCAGGCAGTACTGCGTGCCGATGAACGTCGCCTACTGGGGCATGTTCTACAACAAGAAGATCTTCGACCGGCACGGGCTGCGGCCCCCCGCCACCTGGGACGACCTGGTCAGGGCCGCGGCCACGCTGAAGAATGCCGGGGTCACGCCCTTCTACCACACCAGCGTGCTCTTCTCCTTCGTCTGGTTCGAGCAGCTCATGGCGGGCACGGACCCCGACCTGTACGACCGGCTGTCCACGGGCAAGGCCAAGTACACCGACCCCGGCGTGGTCCAGGTGATGGAGAAGTGGAAGGAGCTCATCGACGCCGGATATTTCATGAACCCGGGTGACAAGACGGACCCCGGGGACGTGATGAAGAACGGCAAGGCCGCGATGGTCTCCTTCGGCACCTGGTTCAACACCAGCATGACCCAGCGCGACCTCAGGGCCGGCGCCGACTACGGCTTCTTCGTGATCCCCAACGTCAACCCCGCGCTGCCCAAGACCTCGGTGATCTTCGAGAGCGGCCCGCTCTGCTCCCTGGCCAAGGCCCCCGACCCCGCGGCGAGCGCGAAGTACCTCAAGTGGTGGACCACCGCCGAGGCCCAGGAGAAGTGGGCGACCACCCGTGGCGACGTCAGCGCCAACCCCAAGGTGACGATCGAGGACGAGGCGCTCGGCCGGATCACCAAAGAGGCGGGCAGCGGCAAGTACCGCCTGGTCAACCGCTACTTCGAGGCGACACCGCCACCCGTGCTGACGGCCGCGCTCGACGGGTTCGGCAAGTTCGTGACCGAGCCGGGCGCGTACAGGGAGGTCCTGGAGACCATCCAGAAGGAGGCGGACGAGTACTGGAGCACGCATCAGTGACGCGCGCTCCCATGCTCGGCCGGTTCCGGCACGGGTACGTGGCACCCGCCGTTCTGCTCGTCGCGGCTCTGCTCTACGCCCCCTTCGTGTGGACGGCGTACCTGAGCCTCACCCGCTACGACGGGCTGTCCTCGCCCGAGTGGATCGGCCCGGCCAACTTCGCCGAGCTGCTCGGCGACCCGGCGCTGCTCACCTCCACCCGCAACACGCTCATCTGGGTGGCCGGCACGATGATCCTGCCGGTCGGGCTCGGCCTGCTGGTGGCGGTGCTCTCCTACGACATCAGGGGCGGCGCGTGGTTCCGGGTGCCGTTCATGCTGCCGTACGCGCTCAGCGGCGCCGGGCTCGCCCTGGTGTGGAGCCCCGTCCTGTCGCACGGCGGCATCGCCAACGCGCTGCTCGGCGTGGACACCGCGTTCCTGCAGGAGGCGCCGGCCAACACGCTCGCCATGCTGCTCGTGTGGACCTGGCAGCAGGTCGGCGTCAACACGCTGCTGTTCGTGGTGGGGCTCCAGTCGATCCCCAGGGAGCCCGTCGAGGCCGCCCGGCTCGACGGCGCGTCGGGCTGGCGGCTGTTCAGGCACGTGATCTGGCCCCTGATGAGGCCGCTGACCGCTGTCGTGGTGGGGCTGGCGCTGGTGGCGAGCCTGAAGACGTTCGACATCGTCTGGGTGCTGACCCAGGGCGGGCCGGGCCGCAACTCCGAGACGCTCGCGGTGACCATGTACAAGGAGACGTTCGTGGCCAGTGAGTACGGCTACGGCTCCGCTGTCGCGGTGATGCTCACCGTGGTCACCGGGCTGGCGTCCTACCTCTACCTCAGGAGGCAGGTGCGATGATCCGCAGGACCGTGCTCGTCGTGCTGGGGCTGGTCTGGCTGGGCCCCGCCTACCTGCTGATCGTCAACGCCTCCCGGCCCGCGACGTCGTACGACCCGGGCCGGGCATGGGCGCCGCCGGGCGAGCTCGCGCTGTTCGCCAACTTCGCCACAGCCCTGGAGAGCGCCGATCTGGGCGCGAGCCTGGCCGGCACCCTGCTCTACAGCGTCGTCTCACCCCTGCTCGGTGTGGTCGTCGGCGCGCTGGCGGGGTACACCATCGTGGTGCTGCGGCTGCGCCACGGGTTCCGGTGGTTCCTGCTGATCTTCGGGGGGACGGTGTTCCCGTCGCAGATGCTGCTGGTGCCGCTGTTCGTCGGCTACAGCGACGCCGGCCTGTACGACACGCGCGCGGGCATGATCCTGATCTACACCGCGGTCAACGTGCCGCTGGCCGCGTTCGTGCTGCGCAACTTCTACTCCGGCATGGCCTTCTCGATCTTCGAGGCGGCCCGGATGGACGGCGCGTCCACGTTCCGCATCTTCTGGCGCGTCTACCTGCCGATCTCGACCAGCGCGCTCATGGCCGTGTTCATCCTGGAGTTCACCTTCGTCTGGAACGACCTGATCTTCGGCCTGACGCTCACCCAGACCGCGGCCGTCCGGCCGGTGATGACCGCGCTCGCCGGCCTGATGACCGACGTCTACGCGGGCACGCCCGTGCCCGTCGGGCTGGCGGCGGGGCTCGTCTGCTCGCTGCCGACGGTCGTGCTGTTCCTCGCCACCCAGCGCCTCTTCGCCCGTGGCCTGTCCCTAGGGAGTGTCTGAATTGACCAGCCGGTTGCTGCAGCGGAGCCTGGGCTCCCCCGACTACGACGGGATCAGGCGGGCGCTGCGCGACGACACCTCCATCCCTGTGATCGAGCTGCGGGGGCTGGAGGTGCGGGTGGCGGTGCTGCCGCTGTTCACGCACGACGGCCGCCAGGCCGTCCGCGTCTCCAGCACGCTGCCGCTGACCCACGTGCTGGTCGGCGTCGACAGCGCCACCGGCTCCGACGTGACGCTGCTCGTGCCCGAGGTGTCCGCGCCCCGCGCGTTCACGCTGGAGTCGCGCGACGACGAGGGCCTGGTCGGGTCCGCGCGGATCACGGTGACGCCGCAACGCAAGTGGAGCGTGTTCGTCGTCCACCACTCCCACCTCGACATCGGCTACACCGACCCCCAGGGCACGGTGCTCCGCCACCACCTCGACTACCTCGACGCGGTGCTCCGGCTGGCCGCCGAGACCGCCTCCTGGCCCGACGACGCCAGGTTCCGCTGGACAGTCGAGTCGTCCATGCCCGCGCTCCGGTGGCTGGCCGCCCGCCCCGGCGAGCAGGCGGAGACGTTCGCCGCGCTGGCCCGCGAGGGGATCATCGAGGTGACCGCGCTGCCGTTCCAGCTGCACACCGAGGCGTGCTCGACCGAGGAGCTCTACCGCCAGCTCCGCTTCACCTCGCGGCTGCGCGACAGGTACGGCTTCGCCACCACGTCGGCCATGCACACCGACGTGCCCGGGGCCGTCGTGGGCCTCGTCGACGCGCTGAACGCGGCCGGGGTCCGCTACCTCGCCGCGGCGCACAACTGGGCCGGGCGGTCCGTGCCCTACCTGCACGGGGGCGACAAGCTGACCCGGCCGTTCCGGTGGCGGGCGCCGAGCGGCAACGAGCTGGTGGTCTGGTTCACCGACACGCCCCACGGCATGGCGTACATGGAGGGCAACACCGTCGGCCTGACCGACTCGTACGAGCTGGCCGACGACCTGCTGCCGCGCTACCTGGCCGCGCTCGCCACGCGCGGCTACCCGTACGGGCCGGGCACGTTCGGCTGGCGGGGGCCGGACGCGCCGCGCGAGCCGTACGAGCTGGACGTCCTGCACCTGCGCGTGCAGGGAGCGCACGCCGACAACGCCGGGCCGTCGATCATGCCCGCCTCGATCGCCCGCGCCTGGAACGAGCGGTGGGCTCACCCGCGCCTGCGCTCGGCCGTCAACAGCGACTTCTTCGAGCACGTCGAGGAGCGCCACCTGGACCGGCTCGCCGTGCACGAGGGCGACTGGACCGACTGGTGGGCCGACGGGCTCGGTTCGGGGGCGCGCCCGCTCGGCTACGTGCGCCGGGCGCAGTCGGCGCTGCGGGCGGCCGAGACCCTGCACACGCTCGCCGGGGCGGACGCCACCGGCCGGATCGACGCCGCGTACGACAAGGTCGCGCTGTTCAACGAGCACACCTGGGGTGCCGCGAACCCGTGGGAGGACGCCGAGGAGGCGGGCGACTCCGGCGGCCTGCAGTGGACGCGCAAGTCGTCGGGCGCCTACGACGCCCAGGACGACGCGGCGGACCTGCTGCACGCCGCCGCCCGCCGCTTCGGCGCGTCCCTGACCGGCGACCGGGTTGAGGAGGTGCGCGTCGAGAGGGCGCTGACGTCGTTCGCGGTGTTCAACCCCGGCACGGGCGGGCGGACCGACGTCGTCAGGGCCTTCCTGCCGCGCGACGTGGTGCCCACGGACGCGCCGATCGTGCTGGTGGACGGGCGGACGGGGGAGACCCTCGCGCACCACGAGGAGTACGTGCACCCCGAAGACTGGCCGGCGCGCCCGATCGGGCGGCACCTGCACGCGGTCGTGCCGGACGTACCCGGCCACGGCTACGCCCGGATCGACGTCGTGCGGGGGGAGAGCCAGGCGGCGGATCCGGTCGAGCTCGACCCGGGCGGCGTGATCGAGAACGAGTTCTACCGGGTCGTCTACGACGTCCGCGAGGGCCACATCGCCTCGATCTTCGACAAGGTCGCCGGTCGCGAGCTGGTCAACGGCGAGGCGGCGGCCGGGTTCGGCCAGTACGTCTACGACCGCTACGCGACCGCCCCCCACTTCAACCACCTGTCGGGACACGTCGGAGCGGGCGACGGGACCCTCCTCGGCGACCGCGCGATCGGCGGGAACGCCACGATCGTCAAGGCCGAGCGCACCGCCGTTAGCGAGAAGCTGGTCGTCGAGCTGCAGGGCAAGGGCGTCGACTGGCTGCGCGCCACGGTCGAGCTGCACCGCGGCGTCCCCCGCCTGGACCTGACCTACCGGCTCGCCAAGCAGGGCACCCCGGCCAAGGAGGCGGTCTTCCTGGCCTTCCCGTTCGCGACCGGCCCGGCGACCGCGTGGGAGCTGACCGGCGGGGTCGGCGGGCCGGACGTGCCCCGGGTGCCGGGATCGGCCGCGTACATGCTGCCGATCAGGCACTGGATCGCCTTCGACGACCCCGAGCTGACCATCGCCTGGGCGACGCTCGAAGCGCCGCTGGTGCAGCTCGGGACGATCCACATGCCGTACGCGCCGTTCCCGCCGACGCTCGACGAGGAGGACGGCACGGTCTACTCGTGGGCGCTGAACAACATCTGGGACACCAACTTCCCGGCGCAGCAGCAGGGCGAGACGACGTTCAGCTACGCGGTCATGTCCGCCGGGGGCGCCGACGGCCGGCGGCTGGGCGCGCTCGCGGCCTCCGGCCTCACCGAGCCGTTCGCCGGCGTCCTGCTCCAGAGCCCCGCCGCAGACCCCTCGCGGTCGTACGTGTCCGTGGACCACCCGGACGTCCTGGTCACCTCGATCGGGCGGGCGGGTGCGGAGCACGTGGTCAGGCTCCAGTCGCTGGCCGCCGAGCCGGTCGAGGCGAGGGTGACCCTGCCGGGGCTGCGGGCCGCCCGGGTGAGCGCCGGGCTGGAGCACGGGCGCGACCCCGCCGAGGTGGCGGGCGAATCCGTCGAGGTCCGGCTGCCCGCCTGCGGGGTGGCCGCCGCCGAGGTGGCGGGCGAATCCGTCGAGGTCCGGCTGCCCGCCTGCGGGGTGGCCGCCGTCTGGGGGACGTGCGAGTGAAGATCGTCGACATCCGGGCCACCACGGTCGCCGTCCCGCTGGAGGCGCCGCTGCGGCACAGCAACGGGGCGCACTGGGGCCGGTTCGTCCGCACGATCATCGAGGTCGAGGCCGACAACGGGCTCGTCGGCCTGGGCGAGATGGGCGGTGGCGGCGAGAGCGCCGAGGCGGCGTTCCGCGCGCTCGTGCCGTACCTGAAGGGGCACGACCCCTTCCAGCTGGAGGCGCTCCGGTTCAAGATCGCCAATCCCACGGCGTCGCTCTACAACAACCGCACCCAGCTCCTCGCGGCCGTCGAGTTCGCCTGCGTGGACCTGATGGGCCGGCAGCTCGGCGTGCCCGCGTGCGACCTGCTCGGCGGCCGGGTCCGCGACGCCGTGCCGTTCGCCTCCTACCTGTTCTTCCGCTACGCCGCCGAGAGACAGCCGGAGATCCGCACGCCCGGCCAGCTCGTGGAGCACGCGCGGGCGCTGAAGGAGGCGCACGGGTTCACCGTGCACAAGCTCAAGGGCGGCGTGTTCCCGCCCGACTACGAGCTGGAGTGCTACCGGGCGCTGGCCGACGCACTCCCCGGCGACCGGCTCCGCTACGACCCCAACGCGGTGCTGTCACCGGCCGAGGGGCTGCGGTTCGGCCGGGCGATCGAAGGGCTGGACAACGACTACCTGGAGGACCCGGTCTGGGGGCTGGAGGGGCTCAGGGTCCTGCGCGAGCAGGTCAGGGTGCCGCTGGCGACCAACACCGTCGTCGTCAACTTCGAGCAGCTCGCCTCGAACGTGCTGCGCCGCGGCGCCGACGTGGTGCTGCTGGACACCACGTTCTGGGGCGGGATCCGGCCGTGCGTGAAGGCGGCCGGGGTGTGCGAGACGTTCCAGCTCGGCGTGGCCGTGCACTCCTCCGGCGAGCTGGGCATCCAGCTCGCGACCATGCTGCATCTCGGCGCGGTGCTGCCCAACCTCACGTACGCGGCCGACGCCCACTACCACCAGCTCCAGGACGACGTGATCGAGGGCGGCAAGCTGCCGTACGCGGGCGGGGCCATCGCGGTGCCCTCGGGGCCGGGGCTGGGGGTGCGGCTGGACCGGGAGCGCGTGGCCCGCTACGCCGAGCTCTACCGGGAGCTCGGCGGCTACCCCTACGACCGGGACCCCGGGCGGCCCGGATGGTACGCGCAGGTCCCCAACGAGCGCTTCGCGGACCCCACGGTCAGCGCGGAACTCCAGTAGTCACTCCGGGAGGGCGGCGGGATTGCGCGCCAGCAGCCCGCCGTCCACCCGATGCTCCGCGCCCGTGATGAACGACGAGCGCGGCCCCGCCAGGAACGTCACCAGCTCGGCCACCTCCTCCGCCCTGGCCACCCGGCCCAGCGGGTGGGCCCGGCCCCATAGCGCCACCTGTTCCTCCTGCGACAGCGGACCGCGCCACAGGTCGGCCGCCCGGCGCAGCATCGGCGTGTCCACCGAGCCGGGGCACACGACGTTCACCCTGATGCCGTCGGCGGCGTGGTCGAGCGCCATCGCCCGGGTCAGGCCGTTCAGCGCGGCCTTGCTGGCGGTGTAGGCGGCCACCTGGGTCTGCGACGCGAACGCCTGCACCGACGACAGCAGCACGATCGAGCCGCCGCCGCCCGCCCGCATCCGCGGGATGGCGGCCTTGCACGTCAGGTAGACGCCCTTGAGGTTGACGTCGAGCACCTCGTCCCAGACGTCCTCGGGGGTGTCCACGACCGTGCCGTACCTCTGCACCCCGGCGCAGGTCACGACGGCGTCGAGCCCGCCGTACCTGGCCACGGCCAGGTCGACCAGGTCACGCATGTCGCCCGCGCGCCGTACGTCCGCGACGACGCCCGTCACGTGCTCGCTGTCGAGCGCCGCCTCCTCGTCGGCCCCGCAGAACACCACGGACGCCCCGCCGTCCGCCAGCCGGTCCACCACGGCGCGACCGATCCCCGTCGAGCCGCCCGTGACCAGCGCCACCTTCCCGGCGAACTCCGTCATGCCAGCACCTCCGCCCGCAGCCGTGGGCGTGCCGCCCAGTTAGGTCTCACCCGAATCTCACGTCGATGAACCGCGGCCGGTAGATCGACACGTCCCGGTAGTGGTCGGTGTTGACGAAGCTGTTGACGTTGTAGGACACCACCAGGCCGTTGCCCGAGACCTGCGGGTGGGCGTGGGCGTTGTAGGTGAAGATGTTCCCGCCCGTCTCCGGGGTGGTGTAGATGTGCTGCTTGCCGGTGAACGGCCCGGACGGCGAGCACGACCAGTAGGCCACGATCTTGGCGCTCAGCGCCTCGGTGGTGTCGTGGGTGATCAGCACGTAGCCGTCGCCGCTGCGGGTCACGCTGTATTCGTTGGCCACGCCGCTCATCACGCGCGCCGAGTCGCTCTCGTCCGGCGACCACGTGCCATCGGCCTTGAGGTATTCCCACCGGCCGAGCAGGCTCTGCCCCTTCACCCGGGCGATGTGCATGTACTTCGGCGAGCCGCGGTCCTCCACGCCGTACACGTAGGTGTGGCCGCCGTTCTCCAGGATCCCGGAGCCCCAGGCCACGCCGTGCCCCGACGGCAGCGGGTGCACGCCGACCGGCCGGTCGAGCCGGTTCGGCGCGAACCTGGCCACCACGTTCCGGTGCCAGCGCCAGTCCCACGCGCCGGTGCCGAACCGCTCGTACTCCTGGTAGGTCACCTCCACGACGCCTCCGGCCACGGTTCCGTCGCCGGCCCAGTACCAGTGGTTCCGGTCCCGCGGCGGCATCACCGCCTTCGGGTCGGCCTCGGTGCCGTCGTGGATGGTGGACAGCCGGCCGCCGTCCTCGACGGCGAAGGAGTTGTTGAGGAAGACGGTGTCGCCGCCCTCCCCGACCACCGGCGGCCGGGAGCCGTCCGCGTTGACCTTGCCGAGGAAGGTGTCGGAGAAGATCCACAGCTCGCGGCCGCTCGGCAGCCGCAGCGAGTAGGTGCCGTCGGCGCCCGTCCAGTCGTCCAGGCGGCTGTTGTCGTTGCCGTAGTTGGTGAACAGGCTGGTCAGCCGGGCGTCGGCGGAGGCGCCCCGGAACGGCTGCGCGCAGGCCGAGGTGGTCGTCGCGGGGGCCGGCGCCGCGACGGCCTGCTGCGGTAAGCCTGTCAGGCCGAGCAGCGTGAGGGTCAGGGGAATGAGGGCGGACCGGAATCGCGTCATCACACGTCCTAGGGGGAGACCGGAGGGTCGCATACAGTTCTAGTCATCAGATCACTTGATGTCCAGCCCTCCGTGCCCCCGTGTCGGTCAGGGGCCGATCTTCCTGAGCGCCACCAGGTCGCTTCGGTAGTCGGCGCCCACCGGCTCCCAGGCGGCGGGCCTGATGCCCACGCCCATGAGCGCGGAGCCGTACCAGCGTGAGCCCTGGACGAGACGGCCGGGCGCCGACTCCGCGGCGTCGCCACCCCGCACGACCTCATAGCTTGCCTCGGGGTCGAGGCCCGCCAGCCGGAGCCAGCGCGGACCCCGCTTGGCGTTGCCGATCGGGTTGTAGACCAGCACCACGACGTCGTCGCCCAGCACGTACTGCACGGCCGACCGCGCCTGTCCCGGCGGGCCGGCCAGCCGGTGCAGCCGGCCGTGCTGGACGACCCGGCGGACGGCTTTGTACTGCTCGATCAGCTCCGCGGCTTCGGACAGCTCGGCCGCCGACCACGTGGAGAGATCGCCGCCGATGCCCAGCGCGCCCGCCATGGCCACGTGGAAGCGGTAGCGGAGCGGTATGGCGCGGCCGGTGCTGATGTTGGGGGAGTCGGTGACCCAGGCCGACATGGTGCCCGGGGGGTAGACCTGGGAGAAGCCGTGCTGGATCGTCTGCCGGTCGAGGGCGTCGGTGTTGTCCGAGGGCCAGAACTCGTCGGTGTGCCGGAGGATGCCGAGGTCCACCCGGCCGCCGCCTCCGGAGCACGACTCGATCCGCAGCCCGGGGTGGGCCCGCCGCAGCCTGCTCATCGCGTCGTACACGTTGCGCGTGAAGTCGATCCAGAGCCGATCCTGCGCCGCTCCGCGCTCGGGCCAGCCCGCCTGGGTGAACGGCCGGTTCATGTCCCACTTGAGGTAGTCGAGACCGAGCTCGGTGACCAGCTCGTCGAGCCAGCCCACGGCCCAGTCGCGGACGTCGTCGCGGGCGAAGTTCAGCACGAGCTGGTGTCGTTTCTCGTCGCGGCGCCGGTGCTCCATGCGCAGGATCCAGTCGGGGTGGGCGCGATACAGCTCGCTGTCGGCGTTGACCATCTCCGGCTCGACCCAGAGGCCGGCCCGCATCCCCAGTTCGTGTATGCCGTCCATCAGGGCACGCAGCCCGTCGGGGAACCGCTTGCGGTGGGGCCACCAGTCTCCGAGCGATCGCGTGTCGTCGTCGCGGTCGCCGAACCAGCCGTCGTCCACGACGAACAGCTCCACGCCCATGGAGGCCGCTCGCCTGGCGAGTTCGAGCTGGCCGGCCTCGGTGACGTCGAACTCGGTGGCCTCCCAGGAGTTGTAGAGCACCGGGCGTTCCTCGTCGGGGGCCGGCATGACGTGCCGGCGGGCGTACTCGTGCCAGGACCGGCTGGCCGCGCCGAAACCGCCACCGGTGTAGAGCCCGAGCACCGGCGGGGTGACGAGCTCCGTGCCGGGTCCGAGCGTCCAGCGCAGCCCGTCGTGGCCGAAGCCGGCGGAGACCGACACGCCGCCCTCCGGCCGGTGCGTCGTGGTCAGCCGCCAGCTTCCGCTCCAGGCCAGGTTCAGTCCCCACACCTCGCCGTGCTCCTCGACGGCCTCGCCCGCGTCGATCATGATCCAGGGGTTCGCGATGTGGCTGGTGATGCCCTGCCGGCTGGTGAAGACCGTCTCGCCGACGGGCAGCGGTCCCCGCTGGAGCTGGAACTCCTCCGCCCAGGCGCCGAACACGCCGCTGTAGCGGTACGCGGACGCGTCCGGGACGAACCAGCTCCCCGAGTCCAGCCGGGTGATGCCGATGGTGACGGGGCGGGCCGCCCCGGTGGGCAGGTGGCGGACGGTGGTCCAGCGCTCGATCACGTCGGTGTCGTCGCGGGCGCGGATGGACAGCACCCCCTCGAAGGGGTGGTGGGCGTCGCGCATGACGACGTCCAGCCGTTCGGCCCCCGGCTCCTCGTCGAGCACGCGCGTGTGGACGAGCCGGAGTTCGAGCGAGCGCGCGTGGTCGAAGGAGACCTGCAGGGAGGGCGATCCCCACCGCCGGCCCCCGTCGACCGGCAGGAGCTCCTCGACCTCGACCGGTGTGGAGAAGGAGGAGACGTGGCGCCGCGCGCCTGCGGGAGTGGCCGGCCCGCCGCTCGCGGTCGCGGCCTGGCGGGCCGCCTCGACGGACAGTCTCGGTCCCCAGTACTTCTGCAGGGGCGTCGCCTCTCCGGTGACCGCGTCGATCTCCACGCCGATCACGTATGTCGAGGCGGGCGTCGTGACCGCCCAACGGTGTCCGCGCTCGTCGAGGGGGGTTATGGGCATCGGGCAGTCTCCCGGTGTCTGGAACGTGCGGCCGGCTGAGGCTAACCCCGCTCAATGCACTCAGTCAATAAATGAGATGCCGAACGCCCCCGCGGGTCGGTGGATCGTGTGACGGAGACCACGTCTTTACTTGACGTGATGCACAAATCTGTGGACGATGGGCCGCGTGTTCTCACATGCCGGAGATCTCCCTGTGCGGCTCACCGACGCGATGCGGGCGGTGTTCGTCGAGCTGCTGGTGCACGGCCCCCTGTCCCGCGCCGAGGCGGCGCGCAGGCTGGCGCTCTCGCCCTCGGCGCTGACCAAGGTCACCAAGCCGTTCATCGAGGCCGGCTACCTGCGCGAGCAGGCCACGGGCGAGGGGACGGCGACGGTCGGACGGCCTTCGCAGCCCCTGGAGGTGGAGGTCTCCCGCATGTCGTTCGTCGGGATCAAGCTCACCGCCGACGAGCTGTTCGCCGTACGCACCGACCTCGCGGCCACGATCCAGGCGGAGACCTCCAGGCCGTTGATCGACCACGACATCGACAACGTGCTCGGGCAGATCACCCAGGCGATCACGGACCTGACCGGCGAAGGACGGCCGCCGCTCTCCGCCGTCGGCATCAGCCTGGCCGGCACCGCCACACCGAGCGACCCGGTGGTGCACACCTCGCCGTTTCTCGGCTGGAGCCAGTTGCCGCTGGCCAGGCTCGTCGAGGAGGCCGTCGGCGTGCCCACCGTGCTCGACAACGACGTCCGCGCGCTGACCGCCGTCCAGCAGTGGTTCGGCGAGGGCGTCGGCCACTCCTCCTTCGCGCTGATCACCGTCGGCGCAGGCATCGGCTGCGGCCTCGTCATCGGCGACCGCCTGGTGACCGGGCAGTCCGGTGCCGCCGGGCTGGTCGGCCACCTGTCGATCGACGACCGGGGCCCGATGTGCGAGCTCGGCCACCGCGGCTGCGCGCGGGCCTACGCCAGCCTGCCCGCCATCCGCCGCTCTGTGGCCGGCACGCTGGACCGCCCTGAGCTCACCTTCGACGACTGCCTCGCCCTGGCGCGCGACGGCCATCCGGTCGCCCGCCGCGTGTTCGACGAGGCCGGATCCGCTCTGGGCCAGCTGGTGGCCACGGTCGCCAACATCACCGGCCCCGAGCTAGTCATCCTCTCCGGCGAGGCCGTCCACATGCAGGAGGTGTGCGCGGACGCCTTCCAGGCCGCGCTCGCCCGCCACACCCACTGGACTTCCACTCCCGTCCGGGTGGTCGTCAAGCCGTTCACCTTCAACGAATGGGCCAGGGGAGCGGCCGTCACCGCTCTCCAGCATCAACTGCTGCACGGCTGATCGGCGCGGCCGGGGCCTGGTCCCGGCACCTGCGGCCGACCGGCACGAGGAGGTCATATGACCAGCGAGACCGTTCATGCGGCGCCTCGCCCGACCCGTGAGGACGCGTCCCGAGGAGCCCATCCGCCGCCCTTGAGACGCCTGGGCGACCTCCCTGTCGCGGTCATGTTCGTCCTGCCGGCCGCCGTCGGCTTCGCCGCCTTCTACCTGTGGCCGGCGCTGCGTGGCCTGTATCTCAGCCTGACCAAGTACAACGTGCTCACCCCGCCCCGCTTCGTCGGCCTGGAGAACTACGAGCGGATCCTCGGCGACCACCTGTTCTGGAACGCCCTCAAGGTCACCGCCGAGTACGTCATGATCAACATCGGCGCGCAGACCGTGATCTCAGTCCTGCTCGCGGTGCTCATGCACCGCCTGACCAGGTCCCTGGTGGTGCGGGGCGTCGTGCTGCTGCCCTTCCTCGTGGCCAACGTGGTGGTGGCGCTCGTGTGGTTCTGGATGCTCGACTACCAGCTCGGGGTGGTCAACCACGCGCTCGACTGGCTGGGGCTGGACAGGGTGGCGTTCTTCGGCGACTCCGCCCTCGCCATCCCGACCATCGCCATGGTCAACACCTGGCGGCACATCGGCTACACCGCCCTGCTCATCTTCGCCGGGCTGCAGATGATCCCCCGCAGCGTGTACGAGGCCGCCGCGCTCGACGGCGCCTCCGAGTGGCGGACCTTCTGGCGGATCACCCTCCCGCTCCTGCGCCCGGTCATGGCACTGGTCCTGGTGCTGACCGTCATCGGGTCGTTCCAGGTCTTCGACACCGTCGCCGTCACCACGGGGGGCGGGCCCATCAACGCCACCAGGGTCATCTACTTCTACATCTACGACCTGGCGTTCAACCGCTTCAACTTCGGCTACGCCGCCGCGCTGTCGTCCGTGCTGTTCGTGCTCCTGGCCGGGATCGCCTACCTCCAGCTCCGCCTCAGCCGCACGGGCGAGTCCGACCTGAAGGGGGCATGATGGCCGCCCCCTCCGCCGCCCTGCGCCGGCGCCGCCGGCCCCCCTCGATCCGCTGGGGGCGGGTCGCGGGCTGGGCCGTGCTCGTCCTCATCATGGCCGCGACGCTCTTCCCGTTCTACTGGATGCTGCGCACGTCCTTCTCCAACACCCGCTCGCTGGCATTCGGCGCCGCGGACCTGCTGCCGGTGGACTTCACGCTCGGCGCGTACCGCCGGGTGCTCGGCCTGTCGACCACCGCCGAGGCGGTCGCCGAAGGCGGGTCGAGCGGCACCGTGGACTTCTGGCGCTACCTGCGCAACTCGGTCGTCGTGGCGACCACCCTGACCGTCGGGCAGGTCTTCTTCAGCTCGATGGCCGCCTACGCCTTCGCCCGGCTACGGTGGCCCGGCCGCGACGCCGTCTTCATGCTGTTCCTCACCGCGCTGATGGTGCCGCCGATCTTCACGACGCTGCCCAACTTCGTCATGATCAAGGAGCTCGGGCTGCTCAACACCTACCTGGGCATCGTGCTGCCGGGCCTGCTCATGACCCCGTTCGCGGTCTTCTTCCTGCGCCAGTTCTTCCTCGGCGTGAACGCCGGCCTGGAAGAGGCCGCGCGCATCGACGGCGCTGGGCACGTGCGGATCTTCTTCCGCATCATCCTGCCGGTCAGCAAGGGGCCGATCACCACGCTGGCCATCCTCACGTACATCACGAGCTGGAACGACTACTTCTGGCCGCTGCTGGTCGGCAAGGACGAGAACGTACGGGTGCTCACGGTCGCCCTCGGCATCTTCCGCTCCCAGACCCCGCAGGGCAGTCCCGACTGGGCCGGGCTCATGGCCGCGACCCTCTTCGCCGCCCTTCCCATGATCATCCTCTTCGCCCTGCTCAGCCGCCGGATCATCGACTCCATCGGCTACACCGGCGTCAAGTAAGCCCCTCACCCCCCGTTTTCGCACTGCAAAGAAGGTTGTTGTGATGAAGAGTCCCCTGCGCTCTCTCACCGTCACCGCGGCGGCGCTGCTCCTGGCGGCCTGCGGCGGCCAGGATCCCGGCAAGGACCAGGCCGCCGGACCCGTCACGATCGACTACTGGCTCTGGGACACCGCCCAGCAGCCCCAGTACCAGGCCTGCGCCGACGCATTCCACAAGGCGAACCCCCAGTACACCGTCAAGATCACCCAGTACGGCTGGGACGACTACTGGAACACCCTCACCACGGCCTTCGTCTCAGGCACCGCGCCCGACGTCTTCACCGGCCACCTGTCGCAGTACCCCCAGTTCGCCGCCCAGGGCCAGCTGCTGCCGATCAGCGACCTGGTCACCAGGGACAAGGTCGACCTGTCCATCTATCAGGACGGCCTGGCCGACCTCTGGGTCGCCAAGGACGGCAAGAGATACGGCCTGCCCAAGGACTTCGACACCGTCGCCGTGATCTACAACACCGAGAAGCTCAAGAAGGCGGGCATCAAGCCCGAGGAGATGGCCGGCCTGACCTGGAACCCGCAGGACGGCGGAACCTACGAGGACGTCATCGCCAAGCTGACCGTGGACGTCAACGGCAAGCGAGGCGACGAGCCGGGCTTCGACAAGAAGCACGTGGCCACCTACGGCCTCGGGCTCGGGGGCGCCGGAGCGGCGTTCGGCCAGACCGAGTGGAGCATGTACACCATGAGCAACGGCTGGCGGTACGGCGACCGGAACCCCTGGCCCACCAGGTTCAACTACGCCGACCCGAAGTTCAAGGAGACCATCAAGTGGTTCACCTCGCTGATCGACAAGGGTTACATGCCGGGCATGGAGATCGTCTCCTCCGGGGTCAGCCAGATCGACGTCTACGGGGCGGGCAAGTACGCGATGACCACCGAGGGAAGCTGGAACACCAAGACCTACTGGGCGCTGAAGGGCGTGAAGTCCGCCCTCGCCCCGACCCCGATCGGCCCCAGCGGTAAGCGGGCCAGCCTGTTCAACGGCCTCGCCGACAACATCTCCGCGTCCACCGACAACCCCGACGCCGCGTGGGCGTGGACCAAGTTCCTCGCCTCGCCGGCCTGCCAGGAGGAGATCGTGGCCAAGCAGGCCGTCGTCTTCCCGGCGGTCAAGACCGCGACGGCCAAGGCGGAGCAGGCGTTCGCCGACGCGGGCATCGACGTCAAGCCCTTCACCACGCACCTCAAGGAAGGCACGACCCATCTGGCGCCCATCGCCGAGCACTGGGCCGACATCACGTCGATCATGACCGAGACGATGGAGTCCATCTTCGCGCGCAAGAGCGACGTCAACAGCCTGGACGAGGCCAACAACAGGATCAACGCCCTGTTCGGCTAGGGCCCTTTCCGGGGCGTCGGCCTGGAATGGTTCAGGCGCCCGTGAGGCGGCTTCTCCGCCTCGGGCTCGGGCACGTGTTCACCGCGGTGATGACCGGCAACGTACTGTTCGCCGGATTCGGGCTGGTCACCCGCGAGGAGCCGCTCGTCGCCCCGGTGGTGGCGCTCGGCTCCTTCGCGGCCGGCGCGATCACCGGGCACGGCGCCCACGGCCTGCTGGTGCGGTGGCGGGGGGAGCGGTGGCCGGCCTTCGCGGTGGCCGGCGAGGGACTGCTCCTGCTGGTGGCGGCGCTGCTCGCGCTCGCCCTGCCCGGCAGTGGTGCCGCCGGGCAGGCCCCGCAGCGCTTCACCGTGATCGTCGCGCTCGCGTTCACGATGGGCGCCCGTAACGCGACCGTGCTGCGGGTGGCCGCGCACGACCTGCCCACGACCGTGGTGACCAGGTCGCTGGCGGGGCTGTTCATGCTGTCGTCGCCGGCGTGCTGTGCCCGAGGCCCGGACCGTGACGGCTCGCCGGCCGAGCGGAAAATCCAGCTGCCCTCGCCCGAGCTGCCCGGGTAGCCTGCCTGAGGATCACGGGAGGCGATCGCGGTGGGGCACGTCGAAGTCGCTCATCTGACATATGTCCTGCCCGACGGGCGGCCGCTGCTCAACGACGTGTCGTTCAGGGTCGGCGAGGGCGTCAAGGCCGCGCTCGTGGGCCCCAACGGGGCAGGCAAGACCACGCTGCTGCGGCTGGTCGCGGGCGACCTGCGGCCTGTCGAGGGCGGCGTGACCAGCTCCGAAGGGCTGGGCGTGATGCGCCAGTTCGTGGGCGGCCTGCGCGACAGCAGCACGGTGCACGACCTGCTGCTCAGCGTCGCCCCTCCGGCTGTGCGCCAGGCGGCCGAGCGGCTGGAGCAGGCCGAGCTGGTCATGATGGAGCGCGACGACGAGAAAGCGCAGATGCGCTACGCGCAGGCCATCACCGACTACACCGACGCGGGCGGCTACGACATCGAGGTGCTCTGGGACACCTGCACGGTCGCCGCCCTCGGCCTGCCGTACGACGGCGTGAAGTACCGGGAGGTGTCCACGCTGTCCGGCGGCGAGCAGAAGCGGCTCGTCCTGGAGGCGCTGCTGCGCGGCCCCGACCAGACGCTGCTGCTGGACGAGCCCGACAACTACCTCGACGTGCCGGGAAAGGAGTGGCTGGAGCGGCAGCTCAGGGAGACGCCCAAGACGGTCCTGCTGGTCAGCCACGACCGCAGGCTCCTGGCCAATGCCGCCGACCGCATCATCACCGTCGAGTCGGGCGACATCTGGATCCACGGCGGCGGGTTCGCCACCTACGCCGAGGCGCGCAGGGCCCGCAACGAACGCCTCGACGAGCTGCGCCGGCGCTGGGACGAGGAGCACGCCAAGCTCAAGGCCCTGGTCACCATGCTCAAGAACAAGGCCCGCTACAACGACGGCATGGCCGCCCCCTACCACGCGGCCCAGACGCGGCTGCGCAGGTTCGAGGAGGCAGGCCCGCCCGAGGTGGCCCCCGCCGAGCAGCGCGTCAGCATGCGACTGAAGGGCGGCCGCACCGGCAAGCGCGCGGTCGTCTGCGAGGGCCTGGAGCTCACCGGCCTCATGCGGCCGTTCGACCTGGAAATCTGGTACGGCGAGCGGGTCGCGGTGCTGGGCTCGAACGGCTCGGGCAAGTCCCACTTCCTGAGGCTGCTCGCGGGCGGACCGGTCGGGCACACCGGCGCCGCCAGGCTCGGCGCCCGCGTGGTGCCCGGCCACTTCGCGCAGACGCACGCCCGGCCCGACCTGCTCGGCCGCGTCCCGGTCGAGATCGTGATGGCCGAGCACGCCAGGGACAGGAGCCAGGCCATGAAGGCGCTGGCCCGCTACGAGCTGGCCGGGCTGGTCGCCGAGCAGCGGTTCGACACGCTCTCCGGCGGCCAGCAGGCGCGGCTGCAGATCCTGCTGTTGGAGCTCTCGGGTGCCACGCTCCTGCTCCTGGACGAGCCGACCGACAACCTCGACCTGGCCAGCGCCGAGGCGCTCCAGGCCGGGCTCGACGCCTTCGACGGCACGGTGCTGGCGGTCACCCACGACCGCTGGTTCGCCGCCGACTTCGACCGCTTCCTGGTCTTCGGCTCCGACGGCACGGTCTACGAGTCGCCACAGCCGGTCTGGGACGAGGCCAGGGTCGTCCGCCCGCGTTAAAGAGTTGGTACGGCTGGCGCGTGTCCTCTGCCAGCCGTACCCATGAAGCGGCTATCACGGCAAAGTGATCCCGCGTAGCCGAACCGTCAGCCTCCTCGCACTCGGGGCTATCTGCCTCGCCGGGTGCTCGAGCGAGGGACAGCCAGAACAGCAGCTCAAGCCGCTCACGCTCAAGGAGCAGGTGTCCAACGTCGTCAAGTCGCCCGACGGGTACGTCGTCAACTGGGCGGGAGTCCTCGCCAACGGCAACCCGTGGCACTTCGGCGAGCACGTGGTGGCCACGGTGGTCGCGAGCGACGCCGCCGGCCGCGAGGTGGTCAGGCTCGACCAGCCGCTGGACGCGGTGCCTCCGGGCGGGGCGCTGCCCTTCACCGGCCAGGCCACGGCCGCCGAGAAGCCGGCGAAGGTGTCGATCGACTACCGTCCCGCCCAGTGGCGGCCCGCGGCCCGCATCGTCTCGGCCTTCAGGCAGTTCCCCGTCTCGCGGGTGCAGACCATGCGCCAGAAGGACGGCTCCTACCTCGTCACCGGGTACGTCGCGAACCCGTACCAGCTGCCCGCGAGCAGCCTGGTGGTGAACGCGCTGCTGCGTGACCCGGCAGGCAAGCTGCTGGGGGGCGCCAGCACGTTCGTGGACGACGTGAAGGCGGGCAGGCCGCCGCGCTTCATCCTGACCATCAAGGGGCTCCACGCGGGCGCCAAGGTGTCCAGGACCGACGTGACGGCCCGCACATGGGGGTCGACCGCGCGGCCGTACGAGCAGCTCGCGCTGGGCGGGGCCGTGCCCTTGCACACGGTCAAGCCCACGACCCAGCCGTTCGCCGTGGACCGTGGCAGCCAGATCCTGACGGGCCGCCAGCAGTGACGCGCCGGCCGCGCCCTTCCCGGGGCGCGGCTCACCCAGAGCGTGCAATTATCAAATAGGCCGATAAAACGGGCAGGCCGTGAAATGTGAGGCCAGGTGAGCGGCGATTGTCATGGTGTTTTCCCGTGCGCTGCTGACAACCGATGCCATTCACGCTGAATCGGTAGAACTACTAGTTACCAATCCATTACATTCGGTCACATGAATGACCGCGTGCTGGTCCAGGCGCTCCGCGCCCACGACCCGGGTGCCCTCGCCGCGCTCTACGACGCGCACGCCGAGAGCATCTATAGATACTGCTGGTCCCTTCTCCTCAACTCCGACTACGCCCAAGTGGCGCTCCGCGACACATTGATCGCGGCGCATGCGCACGCCGGTTCGCTGGCCGATCCCGGGCGCCTGCGGCCGTGGCTTTACGCGCTCGCCCGGAGGGAATGCCTGCGCCGCCGGATGGCGGAGCCGCCGGGCGCAGGCTCGGGCATCGGCGCGGGCGCAGACCCCGGCACCGGCACGGGCGCGGGCCATGACGCCGACCTCCGCGTCATGGCCTGGAACGCGACCCGCAGCCTGCGGGCGGCCGACCGCGAGCTGCTCGAGCTGTCCGCCGGGCACGGCATGTCCACCTCGGAGATCGCGGCGGTGCGAGGCGTGCCGCCACGGCAGGTCGAGGCGGACCGGGAGGAGGCCCGCCAGCGGCTCCGCGACGCGATCACCGCCGAGGTCCTCGCCGGGAAGGGGCCCTACGACTGCCAGCGCCGGGCGGGAATCCTCGCGGGGTTCTCCGGCAGGCTGACCCGGGAGATGCGCGAGCAGCTCGTCCAGCACCTGCCCGGCTGCGAGACCTGCTCGCCGCACCGCTCGCGCCAGGTGTCGGAGGCCAAGGTCTTCGAGCTGCTGCCCCGGGTCTCGCTGCCGGACGCGCTCAGGGTCAGAGTGATGAGCTGCTTCGCCGATCCGGAGCTGGCCCCGTACCGGCGCTACGTGGCCAGGCGCTCGGGGGCGCTCGACGGCGACGGGTTCCCGCTCGCCGGTGACAAGAAGGTGCGCAGGTGGCCTCAGGCGCTGGCGTGCGCGCTGGCGGCGGTCGCGACCGTGGTGGCTCTGGCGGTGACCTTCACCAGCTTCGGGGGCGGCGGCGGCCGGCCCGGCATCGCCTCAGCGGTGTTCCCGACGGCCGAGCCCTCGGCGGTCGAGCAGCCCTTGCGCCCTCTGCCGAACGACCCCGACGCCCACCCGCGGCCCATCTCCGAGGCCTCGCCGGCCTATCCCGTCGGCATGATCCGTTCCACCGCCCCCGTGACCGCCGCGCCCGACGGCCTGCCCACGCGTGGCACCCCCACGGCGTCGGCGTCCACCCCCGCACCGGCCACCGCCACGCCGTCCCGCGCCGCGGCGGG
>NZ_QNFZ01000261.1 GCF_003313395.1 Nonomuraea lactucae
TGGCGCGCCGTGACCGGCTGGCGGTGTGGGGCGATGCGGCGCGCGCGGCGAAACTGGTACGGCACGCGCTCGCCGTGCTGGGCCCCTCCTACCGGCCGCTGGGCGAGGCGGTGCTGCTGGCCGAGCACGCGCCCCGCTCGTACGCGGTTCCGGGGGCGGCCGGGGTGACGCGCTGGGCGGGCACGCGGATCGGCGGCAGGCTGGCGGCGGTGGCGGCTGACGCGTGGAGCGCTCCGTCGGTGGGGTTCCTGGCGGGCGTCGCGACGGCCGCGCCCTTTCGAGGGCGCGGGCTGGCCGAACGGGTATGCCGGTGGGTGTCGAGGGAACTGGTGGCCGCGCACGGCCTGACCCACCCTCACCTCAGCCCGTTCAGCGAGGTGCGTGCGCCGGCACCTGACGGGCTGCCACCCCGTCGTGTGCCGCTGGGAGTGTGCCGCTGGGAGTGGGCCGAAATTGGGGTGAGTGGAATCGGGGTGTAGTGCACAGTTGGCTGGGTGATGTCCAATTTTGTTCCTGGTATCGAGTTGTCCCGGGCCTTCTACACCGAGGTCGTGGCGCCGCTCGCGGCCGGGGTGCCGCACAGTGCCGCGTTGATCGGGCCGGGCTCGGAGGTGCTGGCGTTCGACACGGCCCGTTCGGCCGACCACGACTGGGGGCCGCGGGTGCTGGTGTTCGTGGAGCCGGGCGAGGTGGAGGCCGTCGAGACGAAGGTGGCGGCGGGCCTGCCCGAGCGGTTCGGCGGGTTCCCGACCGTGTTCGGCTATCACGGTGTGGTGCGGCCGGGTGTGGTGGTGGCCGAGCTGGGAGCGTGGCTGGAGGAGCGGCTCGGGTTCGACCCGCGTGGGGAGATCTCGCTGCTCGACTGGTTGGCGGTGCCGTGGCAGAGCCTGGCCGAGGTGACGCGGGGGGAGGTGTTCCACGACGGTCTGGGCGCGCTGGAGGGGGCCCGATCGGCGTTGCGCTGGTATCCGGGTGATGTATGGCGGTATGTGCTGGCGTGTCAGTGGCGGCGGATCGCGCAGGAGGAGCCGTTCCCGGGCCGGTGCGGCGAGGTGGGCGATGAGCTGGGGTCGGCCGTGGTGGGGGCGCGGCTGGCGCGGGAGGTGATGCGGCTGGCGCTGCTGCTGCGCCGCCGTTACCCGCCCTACGCGAAGTGGCTGGGCAGCGCCCTGGCGCGGCTGCCGGGCTCGACCGAGCTGGGGGAGTCGCTCGCGTCGGCGATGGCGGCGCGGTCGTGGCGGGACCGTGAGGAGGGGCTAACGGCGGCGTACGCGAAGGTGGCGGCGTTGCAGAACCGGGTGGCGCTGGCCGAGCCGCTCGACGAGCGGGTGCGCGGGTTCCACGACCGGCCGTTCCAGGTGATCGGCGGGGACAGGTTCGTGGAGGCGTTGCTGGGGTCGGTGTCGGATCCGCTGGTCAGGCGGCTTCCTGTGGTGGGGTGCGTGGACCAGGTGTCGGATTCGGCGGATCTGCTGATGGAGCCGCGGCGGGCGCGGGCGGTGACCGCCGCCGCGCTGGGGCTGGGCGCCTGACCGCGACGCGCCCGCCGAGCCACGTTCACCAACACGTCGGCCACCAATACCCCCGAACCCCCGGCCGGAGACCGGCCGGGGGGTTCGGCGTGCGGGCGTGCGGGAGGACGGTGGGTCAGCCGGTGAAGCCGACCTGCGTCCAGTCCGCGGCCTTGTAGCCCCAGGCCCCGTAGTTGGCGAGTGTCTTCTTCACCGCCTGGATGTCGGGGCGCTGGTAGAGGGGGATGGTGTGCACCATGTCCCAGATGAGCTTGTCGGCGGCGTTGGCCTTGTCGATGGCCTTGGCCGGGTCCATCTCGCCCACCGCGTCGTCGATGGCGGCGTCCAGGGCGGGGTCGCTGCCCTTGGGGAAGTTGCTCTCCGAGCCGGTCTTGTAGACCTGGGGCAGCGCGCCGAGCGGGAGCGGCGTGCCGATCCAGGAGAACGGCACCAGGTCGAAGTCGCCCTTGATGATGTAGTCGGTGAAGAACTTGTCGTCGGGCACGGGCCGGATCGTCAGCTTGATCCCGGCCTCCTTCAGCATGGCCTGGGTGAGCTCGCCCTCCGTCTTGGCGTACGGCAGGCCGGCCGGGACGACGAAGCCGAGCGCGAACTCCTTGCCGTCCTTCTTGCGGTACTCGCCCTCCTGCTTCCAGCCGGCCGCGTCGAGCAGTTGCTTGGCCTTGTCCAGGTTGTACTTGCCGAGCTCACCGGAGTTGTCGACGTAGCCCTTGTGGTTGTTCATGAAGATGTGGTTGCCGAGCGTCTGGATCGGCCAGTCCATGTCCTTCAGGTCGGACTGGGTGATCACGTCACGGTTGATCGCGTAGGCGACGGCCTGCCGGACCGGCTTGTCCTTGAGGAAGGCGCTCTGGTTGTTGACGGTGATGTGCCGCCAGTTCGGGCTGAGCGCCTTGCGGATGTCCACGCCGGGGACCTCCTTGGCCCGCTTGAGGTCGGCGGGGCTGGCCGGCGGGATCTCGACGCCGTCGAGCTCGCCGTTGGCGAAGGCGTTGACCTGCGCGGCTGGCGTCTCGATGGTGCGGAAGATGACCTTGTCGAGCTTGGGCTTCCTGCCCCACCACTTCTCGTCGCGCACGACGGTCAGGGTCTTGGTCGCCTCGTCGATCTTCTCGACCTTGAACGGCCCGGCGGTGACGGGGATCTTCTGCAGGTAGTCCTTCTCGTAGCGGCCGGGGTCGCCGTTGGTGGAGGCGGGGACCATGTGCGGCGAGCGGGACAGCAGGCCCTGCCAGTCGGGGTACTGCTTGGCGAACGTCATCACGGCGACCTTGTCGGTGGCGCCCTTGGTGACCGACTCGATGCGGTCCCAGCCGTCGGTGGAGGCCGGCTTGTACGTCTTGTCCTTGCCGTTGTTGGCCTTCCACATGGCCTCGACGTCCTTCCACGTGATCGGCGTGCCGTCCGACCAGGTGGCCTTGTCGTTGATGGTCCAGGTGACGACCTGCTTGCCCGAGGAGGTGTCCATCCTGGCGTCGGTCAGGTAGTCCGGGTTCGGCCTGTAGTTGGCCTTCTCGTCGGCCACCATCGGCTGGGGCATGAGGGCGTCGAGCATGTCGGCGGTGTCGGCCTGGTTGCCGTCGACGTGGCTGCCGTTCCACTGGCTGGGCCACTGCCCGATCGCCAGGGTCAGCGTGCCGCCGTCCTTGACCTGCTCGTAGGCGACCGGGTTGATGCTGACGGCCGGGGTCTTCGCCATCTGCTGCTGCGCCTGCTGGGACTGCTGGGCGCTGGGCTGCTTGCCGCCGCCGCCGCAGGCCGCGACGGCCATGGCCAGGACCGCGAGTCCCGCCGTGGCACGGTATCGAACCTTCACTTTTCCTCCTGGTCGTCCGAGGCCGGGATGACCTCGATCTCCTCCGCGTAGTGGCAGGCGGCGCCGTGGTCGGGCCGTTCGCCGGTGGCGTTCGCGAGCCGTACGACGGAGGGCTCTTCGTTCACACAGCGCCGCCGTTCCGCCTCGCCGAGGCGGGCGAACTTGGGGCATCGGGTACGGAACCGGCATCCCGATGGCGGGTCGGCCGGGCTGGGCGGGTCGCCCTGGAGCAGGATCCGCCTGCGGGCGCGTTCGCGTTCCGGGTCGGGCAGCGGGATCGCCGACAGCAGCGCCTGCGTGTAGGGGTGGGCGGGGCGGTCGTAGACGTTCTCGACGGCGCCGATCTCGGCGATCCGGCCGAGGTACATGACCGCGACCCGGTCGGCGAGGTGCCTGACCACGGCCAGGTCGTGCGCCACGAACAGGTACGACAGTCCCAGCGTGTTCTTCAGCTCCTCCAGCAGGTTGATGATCCCGGCCTGGATGGAGACGTCGAGCGCGGAGACCGGCTCGTCGAGCACGAGCAGCCGCGGCTCCAGCGCGAGCGCGCGGGCGATGCCGATGCGCTGGCGCTGGCCGCCGGAGAACTGCTGCGGGTAGCGCTCGGCGTGCTCCGGCGAGAGGCCGACCAGTTCGAGCAGTTCGGCGACGCGCGCGGCGACGTTGCGGCGGCCGTGGGCGCGCAGCGGCTCGGCGATGACGTCGCCGACCGGCATGCGCGGGTCGAGCGCGGCCATCGGGTCCTGGAAGACGATCTGCAGGTCGCCGCGGAGCGCCTTGCGCTCGGCCTTGCCGAGCCGGGCGCTGTCCTGGCCGAGCACGACGACGTGGCCGCTCTGCGGCGGCTCCAGCCGCATGATCTGCTGCAGGGTGGTGGTCTTGCCGCAGCCGGACTCGCCGACCAGGGCGAGCGTCTCCCCCTCGGCGATGTCGAAGCTGACGCCGTCGACGGCGTGCACCGTGCCGACGCGCCGCTTGAACACCGCGCCCTTCATCAGCGGGTAGTGCCTGACAAGGTCGGTCAGCTCCAGCACGGTGGCGCGCCGCTCGCGCGGCACGCGCACCGCGCCGCTCGGCGGGATGACGGGCAGGGGGTAGACGTCGGCGCCGGTCAGCGCCTTGTGCTCGATCTCGCGCGAGCGGACGCAGGCCACGTGCCGGCCGCCGCCGACCGCGGTGAGCGGCGGCTCCTCCTCGTCGCAGACGTCGATCCGCATCGGGCAGCGCGGCGCGAACGGGCAGCCCGGCGGCAGCGCGGCGGGGGAGGGCGGGTTGCCCTCGATGGGCACCAGCGGCCCCTCGGCGCCGTCGACGCGGGGGATCGAGGCCAGCAGGCCCATCGTGTACGGCATGCGCGGCCGGTAGTAGAGCTCGTCCACCGGCCCCTGCTCGACCGGCCTGCCCGCGTACATGACGAGCACCCGGTCGGCCATGCCGGCGATGACGCCGAGATCGTGGGTGATCATCACGATGCCGGCGCCCGTCTCGCGCTGCGCGGTCTTGAGCACCTCCAGCACCTGCGCCTGGATGGTGACGTCGAGGGCGGTGGTGGGCTCGTCGCAGATCAGCAGGTCGGGATCGTTGGCGATGGCCATCGCGATCATCGCGCGCTGGCGCATGCCGCCGGAGAACTCGTGCGGGAACGCCCTGGCCCTCGCGTCCGGGTGTGGGATGCCGACCAGGTCGAGCAGTTCGACCGCGCGCTTGGCGGCCTTGTCCTTGCCCGTCTTCTGGTGGACGCGGACGGCCTCGGCGATCTGCGCGCCGATGGTGTAGACGGGGGTGAACGCCGACAGCGGGTCCTGGAAGATCATGCTGATCGACTTGCCGCGGACCCGGGTGAGCTCGTCCTCCTGGACGCCGATCAGTTCGCGGCCGTGCAGCGTGACCGAGCCGCTGACCACGGCGCCGGGCGGCAGCAGGCCCATGACGGCCAGCGAGGTCACCGACTTGCCGGACCCCGACTCGCCGACGATGCCGAGCACCTCGCCGCGGGAGACCTCGTAGCTCACCCCGCGCACCGCCTGGACGCCGCCGGGGAAGGTGACGGTGAGGTCGCGCACCTGCAGGATGCTCATGAGGTGCTCCCCGGGTCGAGCGCGTCGCGCAGTCCGTCGCCGATCAGGTTGACGCTGAGCACCAGGACCACCAGCAGGCCGGCCGGGAAGGCGAACAGCCAGGGGTAGCCGGTGGCGTTGCGGGAGCCTTCGGCGATCAGCGTGCCGAGCGAGACGTCGGGCGGCTGGATGCCGAAGCCGAAGAACGACAGCGCCGCCTCACCGATGATCGCGGCGCTGACGTTGAGCGTCGCGTCGATGATCAGCAGCGAGGCCAGGTTCGGCACGATGTGCCGGAAGATGATCTTCCAACGGGGGATGCCCATGTAGGCGGCGGCGAGCACGTACTCGCGCTCGCGCAGCGACAGGGTCATGCTGCGCACCACCCGGGAGGTGATCATCCAGGTGAACGCGGCGAGCAGCACGACGAACCAGAGCCAGGAGGCGCCCCGCAGCCGCGGCGAGATGATCGCGATGATGAGGAAGCTGGGCAGCACCAGCAGCAGGTCCACGCCCCACATGAGCAGCCGGTCCACCCAGCCGCCGAAGTAGCCGGCGAACGCGCCCACCATCGCGGCCAGGCCGGTGGAGATGAGCGCCACCAGCACCCCGATGACGATCGACTTCTGCATGCCGCGCAGCGTGACGGCGTACATGTCCTGGCCGATCGAGGTGGTGCCCCACCAGTGGTCGGCCGACGGCGGCGACAGGAAGGCCAGGAAGTCCTTGTCGGTCCAGTCGTACGGGCCTGCGTACGGGCCGAGGTAGGCGAGCGCCACCAGCAGGATCAGGGCCAGGCAGCCGGAGCGGGCCTGCCTGTTGCGGAGCAGACGGCGCAGGACGACTCTCGAACGCACCTAGCTCACCCGCACCCGTGGATCGAGGGCCGCCACCAGCAGGTCCGACAGGAACGCGGCGGCCAGGACGCAGGCGGCGGCGAACAGGCTCACCGCGGCGACGGCGTTGACGTCGTTCTGGTTGATCGAGTCGATCAGCCAGGCGCCCATGCCGTGCCAGGCGAAGATCTTCTCGGTGAACGTGGCCCCGGTGAGCAGCGTGCCGAACGCGAACGCGAAGTACGTCGCCGAGGGGATCAGCGCGGTGCGCAGCGCGTGCTTGACCAGCGCGGTCCTGCGGGGCAGGCCCTTGGCCATCGCGGTGCGGACGAAGTCCTGGTTGAGGACGTCGAGCATCATGTTGCGCTGGATGCGGCTGTAGAAGGCGATGGCGCCGAGGCTGAGCGAGATGGTCGGCAGGACGAGGTGGTTCAGCCGGTTGAGCCACTGGTCCCAGCCGGTCAGCCTCGGGTTGTACTCGCCGGTGTACTCGATCAGCGTGAACCCGAGCGCGCGGTTCATGCTGTAGGTGGCCACGGCCAGGAGGGTGGCCAGCACGAACACCGGGATCGCCATGATCGTGAAGGAGGCGACGCCGATCACGCGGTCGCTGGGCCTGTACTGCTTGACCGCCGACAGCGCCCCCAGCGCGACTCCCAGGGCGAAGCCGACGAGCGTGCCGACGAACAGCAGCCGGAGGCTGACCCCGATCCGCCGGCCCATCTCGTCGTTGACCGAGCCGCCGTTCCAGGTCCTGCCGAAGTCGCCGGTGGCCACGCCCGCCGCCCAGGTCGTGTAGCGCTGGAGGAGCGGGGTCTTGTCGTTGAGGTTGTAGGTGTCGAGCGTCGCGTCGATCACGGTCTCAGGCACCGGGGGCCGTCGGCCCTGGTAGGCGGCGCGCGGGTTCATGGTGGTCGCGGCGAGCATGTACGCCAGGCTCGCCGCGACGGCGATCAGGATCACGTTCATCGCCAACCTGCGGAGCAGGTACTTGCCCATTACTCTCCGTTCGCGCTGAATGGGGGCGGTGGTTCCGGTCGGACAGGGCCCCGCCATGAAATGCCGCCCTGCCGTCGCGAGAATCCTCTTGACCCGACGGACAACGCGCAGAATATCCACGGGTACGGGAAAGTCGGCAATAGTTCCGCCATAACAGTCGCGTCACTGTGTGACGCGATGTAACTGGCGGTACGGATGGTCCGCGGCCGGTCTGACCTGCGGGAACGACCTGTCCGAGGGGGTTGTCACTGTTTTGACGGAAGTGGCAATGTCACAGAATCGGGACAGGAGGGACGATTATTCGGGATAATCGAGCCCGCTGGCGGTGGTGTCAGTAGAAGTACTCAATTCTTTACGTATCCGCCAGGGGAGCGGGCGGGCGCCGCTGCGGCGGGCGGGCATACGCTCCCATGCCCGCACCACCTCGCTGACCAGGCGTCACGTCGCCGATCTCGCACTGCGGGACAAGCCGATCCACCCCTTCGCCCGCCCCCGCCCGGGCCCGCACCGCGAAAGCGGGCCACGGAGCACCTCGCCAACGACATGATCCACCGCTGAACGCTGTCGCGAGGTCCTCGATCATCCAGGGACGGACCGGCACGGGTCGCACAAGCCGTCTGGATGGCCAGGGTCCGGATCGACAGCCAGGAAACGTTGAGGCAGCGCTGCCTGGCTACGTAGATCAGCTGACTTCCGCAATCAGCCGTGAGACAGAGGCGCGATGAGCCGCGCCTCTCACAGTCTTGAGCGGTGTTCGGTCTTCGGGAAACTCCCGTTCAGACAAAGGAGGAAAGCCTGTGAACATCGCAACACGCGCGACACTGGCCCTGGCGGCTGGTGTGATGAGCATCGGGTTCATGAGCGCGAGTCCCGTCCACGCGGCCACGACAGCGCGGGTGCCGTCCCTCGCCGATCCAGTCCCCAGCCCGGTCGAGACGCAGACCCCCGCCCCGGACCCCACCAAGGTCGGAGCTCAGGCTCTACCGACGTGTGTGGACGCATGGACGGGCCGTGATTGGAGATCCAGGTGGGCGAAGGTCCGCAACAACTGCCACTGGACTGTACGGGCGAAGATCTACATCGCTTGGGGGGCCGACAGCCGCTGCTTCGTCCTCGCCCCGGCTCGCCAAGGATTCCACCGGTTCCCCCACAGTCCGCCCGCCCGCTTCGACGGCGTCAGGGAGTGCTGATCACCGCACGGGGAAGGTGCTGTCACTCGTTGCGGGGCTCCGCCTGACCGCGCTCTTTCAATCCGATGGCGGGGCCTCGTGCCGGGCTCGAGGTGAAGGCTCCCGGTCAGGCTGGTGACCCGACCGGGAGCCGGCGCGGCTGTCACCGAAAGCAACGAGCCTCACTCCCTGTGCCGCGGCAGATATGCCGGCCGCGGCACAGGGAGTGCCCATCTTGGCACTGCGCGCCCTGTCCGCTAGGCGGGCGTGTGTCAGCCGAATCGGGTCAGGCCGTTCTCGTAGGCGAAGGCGACAGCCTGCACGCGGTCGCGCAGGTCGAGTTTGGTGAGGATGCGGCTTACGTGCGTACGGATGGTCGCCTCCGACAGGTACATCCGCGTTGCGATCTCCATGTTGGACTGGCCGGCGGCGATCTCGGCGAGAACTTCTCGTTCGCGCGGGCTGAGCAGCGCGGCGCGCTGGTCGGGGGGCTTGGTGGAACCATGTGGACGGGAGGCGAAGTGGGAGATGAGCCGACGAGTGGCGGACGGGGCAATGACCGCGTCTCCCGCATGCACGGTCCTGATCGCTTCGGCGAAGAGCCTTGGCGCGGTGTCCTTCAGCAGGAAACCGCTGGCTCCTGCGTGAATGGCCTCGAAGACGTATTCATCCAGATCGAAGGTGGTGAGGATGAGCACCTTCGGCCCGCCACGCGCGCAGATGTGCCGGGTGGCGTCGATCCCGTCCATTCTCGGCATTCGCACGTCCATGACCACCACGTCGGCGGGAACCTGCTCCAGCAAGTCGAGCGTCTCTTGGCCGTCTGAGGCTTCGCCGACGACCTCGATGCCGGCTTCGCGGCGGAGCACCAGCCGGATCCCGGTACGGACCAACTCCTGGTCATCGGCCAAGAACACGCGGATAGTCTCAGCCACAGATCACGCCCAGGGAAGTGTCGCCTCGACCTGGAATCCCCCGTCGGGTAGCGGCACGGCCCGCGCCGTACCGCCGAGCATCGCAGCGCGCTCCTGGATGCCGGTCAGACCATGGCCGGCTCCGACCGGCCGCATTCCTCCGGGCTCCTGACGGGAACGACCGGCTCCGTTGTCGGTGACCCGGATGTGCAGCCCATCGTCGGCGTAGCGGAGTAACACCTCGGCGTTGGCTTCCTTCCCAGCATGCTTGAGCGTGTTGGTCAGAGCTTCTTGCACGATGCGGTAGGCGGACAAACTCAAAACCGAAGACACCTCGTGGGCCTGTCCTTCGACAAGTAACCGTACTTCAAGCGGCAGCCGCCTGACTAGATCATGAATCGCCCGGATATCAGGCTGCGGTTCTGCCGGCGCCTGCCGTAACACCCCTAGCAACAGCCGTAGCTCTACCAGCGCGGTGCGGCCGGACTCGGCGATCGCCTCGATGGCCGCGTCCGCCGCGGCGACGTCCTCATCGACAAGCGCGGCGGCGGCCCCATGTGCCTGGATCACTATGGCGCTCACATTGTGCGCCACGATGTCGTGCAACTCTCGCGCGATCCGCACGCGCTCCTCGTCCAAAATGGCCTGCACCTGGCTCTCTTCGGCGCGAGTGACAGCCTCGGCCAGGGCTTCAGCCTCAGAGTGGCGCAGTCTGCCCAGCCCCCAAGCGGCCATGCACGACACGAACGACATCGTGAACAGATCGTCGGCGGGAACGGGCACCGGGAACGGCACGACGTGCTGACCGGCCCACACCTGGGCGGCACCCAGCGCCACGGGCAACAGTGTGCCCCCGAGGAACAGCCCGGTCCACCGCGAAGTGGTCCACCGACCCATCGTGTAGAACATGAGCATCAGGGCGGTCGGGGTGCTCAACTCCGACCACGAGGCGTTCCACTCCGCCCAGATGTCCCACCGACCGCCGATCAACCACAACGTCCACACCAGCGCCAGGACCGGCAATGGATGGCGCCGCCGCCAGGCAAGACTGGCGTAGACCAGCAGATCACCCCAGAACGTCACCGCGATGTGACCGGGCTCGGTGATGCTCTGGTCGTGGTACGGAACCGTGATCAGCAGATACCCGCAGGCGGTCGCGGCCAGCAGTGCGTCCGCCACCCGAGGATGACCACTCCACCACGATAAGAGGCGACGTACCATGACCTGACGCTACGACGTGATCCCCGCTGTCCGCCTCATCCTCACCGCGTACGGCCTTTACGCCTGAAGGCCGACAGCGGAATCAGCCGTCAGCCCTACGAGGAGACCCGCTCCCGCGCTTTCTGCGCCGCGCTCGACTGCGCGGGTCGCTCGATTCGATCGAGATCGCCAGGGCTCTGCTCGACGACCGCCTGGACGTTCGGCGTCAACCTGTCCGAGGTGCTCCGCTGCAACGGCCTGCCCTGCGACTCCGACGAGATACGCGCCCTGGCCGAGACCCGCGGCCGAAGAACGACGGCGCCGCCTCACCGATGAGCGCATGCCCTTCGGCCCGGCTCCCGGCTTCGCGCCTGACCGCACGGGACAGAAGCGATCAGGCGGCCGTCTCTCAAGGCAGTGGCATCAGCCGGTAGAAGAGGGTGGCGACCAGGTCGCGGGCGTACTGCGCGTCGAGAAGTCCCGGCCGGAACAGGACGCGGTACATCATGGGCGCCACGACGTGGTCCATCACGGTGTCGGCGTCCGGCACGTGCTCGCCGCGCTCCACGGCGCGCGACAGGATGACCTCCACCTGCTGCAGCGCGTACGCGGAGCACTGCCCGGCGTTGCCCGCATCGGGGTCGCCGGTCAGCGCGTCGCGGATGTAGGCCCGGCCGGGCGGCGACGACATCTCCTCCAGGAAGCCGGCGGCCCACGCCTCGAGGTCCTGGCGGAGGCCGCCCAGGTCGGCGGGGGGCGTCTCCGGGCGCAGCCGCTCGACCGCGACGTCCGCCAGGAGGTCTTGCAGGTCACCCCAGCGGCGGTAGATGGTCGAGGGGGTGACCCCGGCCCGGGCGGCGATGAGGGGGATGGTCAGGGCGGCCCGGCCCTGGTCGGCCTCCAGCTCGCGGACGGCGTCGTGCACCGCCCGCTGGACGCGGGCGCTGCGTCCGCCGGGGCGGACGGCTGGTCTGGGGCTCATGCGGCCAGCTTAACGCAAAGTTCTTGCGTCAAGGGTGCGGCCGTTCGGCGGGGCGCCACCGGCGCGCCCGTCAGGCGGCGACGGGGGCCAGGCGCCCGCCGCCGCCTTGTGCCGCCTCGTAGACACCGCCGACGCGCAGCACGGTCGCCTCGCCGAGCGGGCGGGCCATGAGCTGCATGCCGATGGGCAGGCCCGAATCGTCCAGGCCCACGGGCAGCGAGAGCGACGGTATGCCGGTGATGTTGGCCGGCGCCGAGAGCCTGACGTAGGTGTCGGCCACCGACTCCTCGGTGCCGTCGGGCCAGCGCACGCTCTGCTGGTCGGTTCTGACCGCGGTGGAGGTCACGCTGGGCGCGGCGATGACGTCCACCTGGTCGAACAGGCGCGTCCACGCGCGGCGCATGAGCGTGCGGGAGCGCTGGGCGCGCAGGTAGTCCGAGGCCAGGACGAGCTCGCCGGCCTCCAGCAGCACGCGGACGTCCGGTGCGTACAGCTCGGGCGTCGAGCGCAGCGTCGCCTCGTGGTAGGCGCTCGCCTCGGGCACCATCAGCCCCCACTGGGTGGCCTGGACGTACTCGGTCATCGGGATGTCGACGTCCACCAGGTCGGCGCCGAGCTCGCCCAGGCGCGCGACGGCCGCCCGCACGGCCGCCTCCACCTGCGGGTCCACCCGGTCGAAGTAGTAGTTGCGCGGCACTCCCACGCGTAGCCCGCGCAGGTCCCCGGCAGCCGACTGGGCGGCGAGGTGGGCGGCGTAGTCCACGGGCGGCACGCCGAGGCAGGACGGGTCGTCGGGATCGTGGCCGGCCATGACGCCGAGCACGATCGCGGCGTCCTCGACGGTGCGGGTGATCGGCCCGACGTGGTCCAGCGACCACGACAGCGAGGTCACGCCGTGCCGGGAGACCAGGCCGTAGGTGGGCTTGAGGCCCACGACCCCGTTCAGCGCCGACGGGACTCTGATGGAGCCGCCGGTGTCGGTGCCCACGGCGAAGGTCGCGGTGCCGGAGGCGACGGCGACCGCTGATCCCCCGCTCGATCCGCCGGCGACCCGGCCGGGGTGCCAGGGGTTGCTGGTCTGCGGGGTGATCAGACCGTAGGCGAACTCGTGGGTGTGGGTCTTGCCGATCAGGACCGCGCCCGCCCCGGCCAGGCGGGCCGCGACCGTGCTGTCGCCGTCGGGCACGTGGCCCTCCCTGACCCGGGAACCGGACGTGGTCGGCAGGTCCGCGGTGTCGAGCAGGTCCTTGAGGCCGACGGGGATGCCGTGCAGCGGGCCGAGGTGACGGCCCGCGGCGATCTCCCGCTCTGCCCGCTCGGCCGAGCGGCGCGCGGCGTCCTCGGCCACGGTGGCGTAGGCCCGCAGGCGCCCGTCCACTTCGCCGATCCGCGCGAGGACCGAGTCGGTGAGCTCCACGGGTGAGAGCTTCCCCGCGGCGATGGCCTCGGCCGCGGCGGCGACGGTGAGCTCATACGGCTGCATCGCGGGCCCCCCATCGCGGGTCGAAGGTGGGGGCGGGCGGGGTGTCCCCGAACTCCAGCTCCCGTAGTGTGGACAGGACGGCCTGGATGTGGTTCGCCGTGGCGGCCACCACGGCGAGCCGGTCCTCGCCCAGGGGGAGTCCGGCCCGATGGGCCCACCGGGCGGCCTCCTCCGGGGACAGATCGGCACTGGTCATGGGGAGTCCTTTCAGGCACGGCCCGGCGATGCGGGCCTAAAGCGAACTCTTAGCGTTAAGTCACTCTAGGACGAGTCGCCCCGCCGGAGCAACCTTCCGGGAGTCGTAAATGCTAAGTGTTTGCGTTAGCGCTCGTCGCGGCGTAGGCTGCCTTAAAGCAAACGCACCGCTTTAAGGGTACGTGTGGAGGATCTGGGAGCGGCCCGCCCGCCGCGACCGCCCGCCGTCCCCGTAGCGAAGGGAGCTCCCCATGACCGCGCCATCGTCCACACCCGGCTTCGGCGACGTCCCGACCTGGGCTGTCGGCGGCCACCTCGTCCACCGCATCGACGAGGTCGAACTCCCGGCGCAGACCGGCCCCTGGCTGCTGCCCGACGCCACCCCCGACGTCGTCGCCGGCGCCCCGTGGCTGCGGCCCTCCTTCGCGGGCCACGACGGCGTCCTGCGCCTGGCCAGCCATAGCTTCGCCCTGCGGGTCGGCGGCCTGCGGATCCTCGTCGACACCGGGATCGGCAACGGCAAGACCCGGGCCAACCCGGCATGGCACGGCCTGGACACCCCCTACCTGCGGCGGCTGGCCGCCGCGGGCTTCGCCCCGGAGTCGGTGGACATGGTGATCCTCACCCACCTGCACACCGACCACGTCGGCTGGAACACCCGCGCCAGCGGGGACGAGTGGGTGCCGACCTTCCCGAACGCCAAGTACCTGACGACCCGCGCCGAGTGGGACTACTGGTCAGGCGTGGACATGGAGGAGAGCCGGCGGCAGATGTTCCGCGACTCGGTGCACCCGATCGCCGACGCCGGTCTGCTGGACCTGGTCGACGTGCCCGCCGGGGGCTTCGAGGCCGCGCCGGGCGTGCGGTTGCTGCCCACGCCGGGCCACACCCCCGGGCACGTCGCCGTCGAACTGCGCGGCGCCGGGGGATCGGCCGTCATCTCCGGAGACTGCGTCCACCACCCGGTCCAGATGGGGCGGCCCGACATCTGCAGCTGCGTGGACATCGACCCGGTCAAGGCCGTCGAGTCGCGCCGCGCGCTGCTGGCCTCGCTCGCCGACACCGGCGTCCTGCTGCTGGGCAGCCACTTCCCGCCGCCCACCGGCGGCCTGGTGGTCTCCGACGGCCCCGGCCACCGTCTCGTGCCCGTCCCCGCGGAGGGGACGCCGGCCGGCCCTGACCCGCTGGCCGGCCCGGCGGGGGAACGGCTGGGTGGGGCCGCCGCCGTCCTCTGAGCCGCCACCCCAAAGCGGGCGATGCGGCTCTATGGGGCGGCTCTATGGGGCGGCTCTATGGGGCGGCTCTATGGGGCGGCGGCGTGAGCGAGGGCCAGGGCGCCGAGCAGAGGGGCGTCGTCGGTGAAGCGGGCGGCGCGCACCTCGGGCGGGAAGGGCACGGCCCGCCGCACCTCCGTGGCGAGCCGGGGCAGGATCCGCGCCCGAGCGCCCATCATGCCGCCGCCCACCACGACGCGCTCGGGGTCCAGGACGACGCACAGGTTCGCGACGCTCATGGCGAGCGTGCGCAGGGCCTGGTCCACCAGGCCGGCCGCCTCGGGCAGCTCGAACAGGGCCGACGCGGTGACCGTGCGGCCCAGCAGGGCGGAGCCGCGCCTGGCCAGCGCCGCGCCCGAGAAGCGCTCCTCCAGCGGGGCGTGCCCGTCGGCGAAGGCCGCCTCGCCGGGCTCGGAGAGCAGGTAGCCGATCTCCCCTGCGGCGCCGTGCGCGCCGTGGACCACCTGCCCGCCGACCACCGGCGCCGCCGCCAGGCCGGTGCCGAGGTTGAGGTAGACGCCGGTCGAGACGCCGCGGAGCGCTCCCCAGCGCAGTTCGGCCGCGGCCGCCGCCTTGACGTCGTTCCCGATCGCGACGGGGATCGTCCCGTACTCCTCGCGCAGCAGCCGGGGCAGTTCGAGGCCGTTCCAGCCGGGCACGTTCGGCGCCAGCAGCACCCGCCCGTCCCTGATCACCCCACAGGTGGAGAAGCCCACCGCGGCCGGGGAACGGTCGAGCCCCCTGGCCGCGTGGAGCGCGCCGGCCAGGGGGTTCTCGCCGGTCTCCAGGCGTACGACGGCCGCGATCTCGGGCCCGTCGGCCCCCGACACGCCGATGGCGATCTTGGTGCCGCCGACGTCGATGCCGAGGACCCGCCTCACCTGGCGCTGCCCTTGCGGGCGAGCGAGTCGATCGCCACGGCCAGGGCCAGCACCGCCGCGGTCACCATGTACCTGACGGAGGAGTCGACGTTGAGCAGCAGCATCCCGTTGGTGATCGACTGGATCACCAGGATGCCGAGCAGCGCCGCGTAGGGGCGGCCGCGCCCCCCGAACAGCGAGGTGCCGCCGATCACCGCGGCGGCGATGGCCATGAGCAGGATATCGCTGCCGCCGGACGCCTGGTTCACGGCGGACAGGCGGCTGGCCGCGAGAACGCCGCCGAAGCCGGCGAGCGTGGCGGCCAGCACGAACGCCAGCACCCGGATCCTGGTCACGTCGATCCCGGCCCGCCGTGCCGCCTCGGCGTTGCCGCCCACCGCGTACGTCCAGCGGCCGAACACGGTGTGCCTGAGCACGAGATCGAGCACGATCACCAGCGCGCCGAAGACGACCAGCAGCAGCGGCACCCCCCGGTCGGCGGACAGGATCGTCACCGCCCCGGCCAGCGCCAGGCCCAGCCCGGCGACGCGCAGCCAGGTGAGGTACGCGGCGGGCACCGGCAGGTCCGCCGCCCGCCGCGCCCGCCTGACGATGACCGCGCTCGCCGCCCAGCCCGCCGTCAGCGCGGCCACGAGCGTCCAGGCCAGCCACGACGGCAGCCAGGTGTCGCTCAGCTTCGAGACGAACCCGTCGAACGGCAGGTTGATCGTGCCGCCCTGACCCAGCAGGTAGAGGAGCAGGCCCTGCCAGCCGATCAGCCCGGCGAGCGTCACCACGAACGACGGCATGCGCAGCCGGGTGTGCATCAGCCCGTGCAGCAGCCCGATGGCGGCGGCCGCCGCGAGTGCCAGAGCGATGGCCGCAACCGGGTTCCAGGACTGCTTGACGTACAGGATCGTCATCACGACCGCGCACAGGCCGCTGACCGAGCCCGCCGACAGGTCGATCTCGCCGAGGAGCAGCACCATGATGATGCCGAGCGAGATGGTCCCGGTCGCCGCCATCTGCAGGGCCAGGTTGGTGAGGTTCTCGGCCGACAGGAAGTGCTCGTTCAGCGTGCCGAAGACGGCGGCGATGGCGATGAGCCCGCCGACGACCGGCCAGGCTCCGAGGTCTCCTCGCCGCAGCCGCGCCACCGCCTCCTTCGGGGTGTACGGCCTGCGCACCAGGGTGTCAGTGCTCATGGGTGATCGCTCCGGTGATCGCGGCGACGATGGCCTCCTGCGAGGTGGCGGCGGTCCGGAACTCGCCGGCGTTGCGCCCGAGCCGGAGCACGACCACCCGGTCGCTCACCGCCCGCACGTCGGCGAGGTTGTGCGAGATGACCAGCACGGCCAGGCCCCGCTCGCGCAGGCGGCGGATGAGGTCGAGGACCTGCGCCGTCTGCTCCACGCCGAGCGCGGCGGTGGGCTCGTCGAGGATGACCAGGCGCGGCCGGCCGATCAGGGCGCGGGCGATGGCCACGGACTGGCGCTGGCCGCCGGAGAGCATCGCGACCGGCACCCGGATGTCGCGGATGCGCACGTCGAGCGAGGTCAGCAGATCACGGGCGGCGCGTTCCATCCGCAGGTGGCCGAGCACCGACCAGCGGCGGTGTTCGGAGCCGAGGTAGAGGTTGGCGACCACGTCGAGGTTCTCGCACAGGGCGAGGTCCTGGTAGACGGTGGAGACGCCGAGGGCCTGGGCGTCGCGGGGGGTGGCGATCCGGACGCGGCTCCCGTCCACCGTGATCGCTCCGGTGTCGGGGGTGATGGCCCCCGACAGGGCCTTGACGAGGGTGGACTTGCCGGCGCCGTTGTCGCCCACGAGCGCCACCACCTCGCCGGCGCGCAGGTCCAGGCTCACCTGGTCGAGAGCCTGGACCGCGCCGTAGGTCTTGGAGATGCCGGTGACGGAGAACATCTACTGGATGCCCGCCTTCGCGCACGCGTCCTTGACCTCCGGGGTGCAGAGGTCGGCGACCTTGTAGAACCCGTCCTTGACGATCGTGTCCTTGACCTTGTCCTTGGTGACGGGGATCGGGTCGAGGAGGAAGGCGGGGATGTCGGCGGTGCCGTTGTTCACCTTGGCGGGCGCGGCCGGCCCCTGGCCCCTGGCCAGGGCCACGGCGAGCTCGGCGGACTTCTCCGCCTCGGCCCTGATGTCGAGGTAGACGGTCATGTGCTGCTCGCCGGTGAGGATGCGCTGGACCGCGGCCAGCTCGGCGTCCTGGCCGGTGATCGGCGGGAGCTCCTTGTAGCCGGCCCGCTTCATCGCCGCGATCGCGCCGCCGGCCATGCCGTCGTTGGCCGAGAGCACGCCCACGATGCTGTCGCGGCCGAGCGCGGTGATGGCCTGTTCCATCTGCTGCTGGGCCTTGTCGGGGCTCCAGTCGGGCGTGTCGAACTCCCTGCCGATCTCGACCTTGCCGTCGAGGACGTTGTGCGCGCCCTTCTTGTAGTCGGCCGAGCTGGGGTCGGTGGGGGAGCCGTGGATCATCACGATCCGGCCCTTGCCCGCGGCGCCCTTGGCGGTGAGGGCGTCGAGCAACGCCTGCCCCTGCATCTCACCCACGCGCACGTTGTTGAACGAGACGTAGTAGTCGTAGCCGATGCCGGAGATCAGGCGGTCGTAGGCGATCACCGGGATCTTCCGCTGCTTGGCCTGGTTGACCAGCGGGGCCACGGCCGCCGCGTCGACCGCGTCGAGCACCAGCACGTCGGCGCCCTGGGTGAGGGCGGCCTCGACCTGCTGCTGCTGCTTGGCGGCGTCCTGGTCGGCGTTGCCGTAGAGCACCTTGCAGCCGGCGCACAGGGCCTTGACCTTCGCCTCGAACAGCGGCCGGTCGAAGGCCTCGTATCTCGTGGTCTTGGACTCCGGCAGGAACAAGGCGATCGTGGCCGCGTCTGCCGACGCCTGTCCCGACTGCGCTGGTCCTGACTGCGGGCCCGCGGAGGCGGTGCCGCCCGAGCCGCCCGCTCCGGTGCCGCACGCGGCGGCCAGCAGGGCCGCCGCGACAGGGAGCGCTTTCCATCCTCGGTGCATCGCCATGTCCTTTCGCGCGTTCACCGTGATGGTAAGAAAGGTAGTTTACTATCAAGGTCGTTGGCTAGCCTTTCCTGGGTCCACATCGTGAAGGAGGCCGAAGTGCGTGGTGAGCTGGGCAACCCGCGGCTGTTGCGGGTGATGAACGAGCGGCGCCTGCTCGACCGGCTCAACGACCACGGCCCCGCCTCCCGCGCCCAGCTGGCCAAGGTGACGGGCCTGTCGAAGCCAACGGTCTCGGCGGCCCTGGCCGGGCTGGAGGAGGACGGGCTGGTCCACCTGGTGGGCGAGGTGTCGGGCCGGCCGGGGCCGGTGACGTCGCTCTACGACATGAACGCGGGTTCGGCGCACGTGGCCGGCATCGACATCGGCCGGGACTGGAACCGCGTCGCGGTGGCCGACCTGAGGGGCAGGTTCGTGGGCCGCAAGGACGGGCGCAACGACGCCCGCACCACCGCCGACCTGGCGCGCCACGTGCGAGAGCTCGCCCACGCGGCGGCCGCGGCGGCCGACCTGGAGTGGTCAGAGGTCACGTGCGCGGTCGCCGGCACGCCCGGCGTCTACGACCCGGTGTCCGGACGGCTGGACTTCGCCTCCAACCTGCCGGGCGCCGACCTCGTCGAACGGCTGCGCGCCGAGCTCCAGGCCGATCTCGTCATCGAGAACGACATCAACCTCGCCGCCGTGGGCGAGCACGCGTACGGCGAGGGCCGGGGCAAGGCCAACTTCGCCCTGGTCTCCATCGGCACCGGCGTGGGCATGGGCATCGTGATCAACGGCGAGCTGTACGTCGGCGCCAGGGGAGCGGCCGGAGAGGTGTCGTACCTGCCCGCCGCCGAAGACGCGGCCGAGGACGCGGCGACGGCCGGCACCCCCGATCGGGAGGCGTTCGAGCACGGCTCCACCGAGACGGTGGCGTCGGCGCCCGGCGTGGTGCGGGCGGCCCGCGCCGCCGGTCTCCACCCCAGGAGCGCGAGGGAGGTCTTCGAGGCGGCAGGGAGAGGCGATCCCGCGGCCCGGGCGGTGGTCGAGGCCGAGGGCCGGCGCATCGGCGGGCTGGTCGTCGCCGTCGCCGCGGTCCTCGACCCGGAGGCGATCGTGCTGAGCGGCGGCGTGGGCCGCAACCTCGACCTGCTCGGGAACGCGATCGAGCGCAGGGTGGCCGAGCTCGGGCCGCTGCGCCCGCAGGTGGTGGCCAGCGCGCTCGGCGACAGCGGGGTGCTGCTGGGCGCCGCCGCCCGCGCCCGGAGCCGGGCCTGGGATC
>NZ_QNFZ01000259.1 GCF_003313395.1 Nonomuraea lactucae
CGCCCGGCCCGCCGCTGCGGCTGCCGTGCCGCGCGTCGGCCGTCCACGACGCCTCGGACACCGACGTCATCCCCGGCGACGGCCCCTCGTTCCGCATCTGGCGCCTCACCGGCGCGACCGCCTGACAGCCCGGCCGATCACCCGGCCCGGTCGCCCTGGCCGGACGGCCCGATCACCCGGCCCTCTCGGGACCCGCACATCGCCGAGAGGGCCGGGAGGTCAGTGACGGGGCGCGGGCCGGATCGTCGCGGGGTGGTGGGCGCGGCGCTCGTACGGCACCGCCAGGTCGGTGACGCGGTGCACCAGCCACTCCAGCGGTCCCCGGCGCCACCAGCTGCGCCACACCGTGGAGAACACCACGACGGTCGCCGCCACGCTGACGAACACGTGGAAAGAGGCCGGCTCGTCCCTGCCCAGGAGCCGGATCAACAGGAAGTGCCCGATGTAGGCGGTGAGGGCCAGGCTGCCGGTCGCGGCGAACGGCCAGAGGATCCGCTGCCAGGGCGCCCTGTCCATCACGATCAGGAAGGCGCCCATCAGGAAGAGGCCCGTGCCGATCATCGTCGCCACCATCGGGATGCTGATGTCGAACATCCCGAAGGGCCGCATCATGAGCATCAGGATCCACGGCATCTCGCCGCTGCCCGGCACCGGCTGCTGACCGGCCGGGACGGCCCGCGCGCCGCCGAGCGGGCCCGCCGCCAGCCACGCCACCATCGCGAAGACGACGGTGACGGCGAGCCCGGCGGTCATCACCCGGACGCGCACGGCGTGGCTGCGCAGGTCGAGCCGGCCGAGCCCCATGCCGGCCAGCAGCAGCGGCACGGCGTACGACGTGTCGGGGCCGGTCACGAACCAGAACAACCAGGCGGGCCAGTCGCCCGGGCTGGTCAGGATGGAGAACTCGTCCCCGGGAATGGGGGGCGAGCCCAGGTGGTTCTGCGCCAGGAACTGGCAGAGCGGGCTGATCAGGCTGAAGACCGCGGAGGCCGCGAACAGGGTGCGTGAGCGCAGCCGTACCAGTGGCAGGAGCAGCAGGAACCACATGCAGTACGAGAACAGGATGCTCTCACCCATGATCAGCAGGATCAGGCCGAACGGGAGCAGCGCCGCCGAACGCAACGCCAGGCGGCGCCGCGCCACCGTGACGTCGCCGCCGGCCGGGCGCCGCGCACCGCCCGTCAGCAGCGCGACGGAGACGCCCGCGCAGAACACGAACAGGCTCATCGAGCGGTTGGTGATGGCGCTGTTGAGCCACTCGAGAACGCCGACGGGTTCGGCGGGCGGCTGAACTCTCGTCACCCACACAGTGGGCCACACATGGACGAAAATCATGCTGAGGATGGCTGTCGCCCGTACCACGTCCACGCCCAGAAGCCGGTTTCGACTAATCGGGGGCGGCGGGCCGGTGCCGGGCTTCTCGCCGGCGAGTACGGGGGTGGCGCTGGGGTTCGTCACGTTGCTCAGATCCCATCGATCAACGTTCTCGGCGTGCGCGGACCTGGTCATCGCTGGGGGGTTGACTATGTGTTGAGAAACTTAGTGGATAGGGGATACGAGCCGCGTAAAGAAACGCTTTGTTAAGACGGGCATACCGGTTGTGAGTAATACGAGCACCTGTAAAGCAGGGCAAAACTCGGTGAAACCGCGTGATTCCAGTCCGTGCCCGGGGCGGCCGGTCGCGTCCCGCAGCCCCCTCCGGCCCAGGGGTGCCGGCCGCGCGCTTCGACCGCCGTTCCTTGGTGACAATCCGGGTTTAGCACTGCATGCTTGGACGTAACCGCAGCGTGTGTGACATTTCCCTGGAACGTGCCCGAAACCTTTGAGCGGCACTGTGAGAGCCTCTGGAAAGGGGGCGGCAATGCTGCTGCGACTGAGGGTGTCGCTACCGGACCGGCCCGGCGGCCTTGGCCAGTTCGCGCGGGCGCTCGGAGCCCTGGGCGCCGACATCCTGCAGGTCACCGTGCTCGAACGCGAGGCCGGGCGGGCCGTTGACGACTTCACCGTGTCCTGGCCCGGCCCGGCCACGACGGAGGAGGTCCGCGACCGCCTCTCCGCCGTGCCCGGGGTGCGCGTCGAGGGCGTCTGGCCGACCAGGGACCTGCCGGGGTCGGCGCCCGACTACGACCTGCTCATGCACGTGGCGGCGGAGCCCTCGCGCGGACTCGCGACGCTCGTGGACGCGCTGCCCGCGCTCTGCGGCGCGGAGTGGTCGCTGGCGCTCGCCGGCGGTACGGTCCGGCACGCCAGCCTCGCCGCGCCGCCCTCGTTCGACCTGCCCGAGCCGCCGCTGCGCGCGGCCACGCGGGTGTCGGAGAAGCTGCGGCTCATGCTGTTGCCGGTGGCCGCCCACGACCTGCACGTGATCGTCGCCCGCGCCGACGGCCCGGGCTTCCACCGCGCAGAGCTCGAACGCGCCTCACGCATCGTCGCCGTCGTCTCCGCCTTCCTCACCGCCTCCACCCCGGGTCCATCCTTTACGGCACAGCCGGGGACTGGCCGTCCGCCGCACGGGGCGGGTGACCTCCAGGGAGACGCCCGCTGACAGTGATGATGCAGGTGAGCGCCTCCCGGCCCCAGGTGGATTCCGGGGGCGTGGGGAATCGCCGGGCTCGGGCGTTGACCCGCGAAAGCGGGCGTCACTAGCGTGATCGTCAGCCGCGTGCAGAGGAGTCGCCCGTGACAGTCCACGAAGCCGGCATCGGCCGCCACTACGAGGACTTCGTGGTCGGCGACGTCTATCAGCACCCGCTGGGCCGCACGATCAGCGAGGCCGACAACACCTGGTTCAGCCTGCTCACGATGAACACCAACCAGAACCACTTCAACGCCCACTTCGCCGCCCGCGCCCCGGCGGGAAGGATCATCGTGAACTCCGGGCTGACCGTCGCCATCGTGCTCGGGCTGTCCGTGATCGACATCAGCCAGAACGCGTTCATGAACCTCGGCTGGGACGAGATCAGGCTCACCCACCCCGTGTTCGTGGGCGACACGCTCTACGCCGAGTCGATCGTGACGGACAAGCGCGAGTCCGGGTCGCGCCCGTACGCGGGCATCGTCACGTGCCGCACCAGGGGCCTCAACCAGGACGGCGACGAGGTCATGTCGTGGAAGCGCACGGTCATGGTCTACAAACGGGACGCCCCGCACGACAAGCACTACTTCCCCCAGGCCAAGACCGGTCCTCTCACCACCTGACGAGGAGTGGCAGATGGACTTCGAGCTGACCGGCGAGCAGCGGGCCTTCCGCGAGACGCTGCGCGCGTTCGTGGACAAGGAGATCGTGCCGGTCGCCACCGAGTGGGAGCACGCGGGCCGCTACCCCACCGAGATCGTCGAGAAGATGAAGCGGATGGGGCTGTTCGGCCTGTCCGTGCCCGAGGAGTACGGCGGGCTGGACGCCGACATGGTGACGTTCGCGCTGGTCTTCGAGGAGATCGCGCGCGGCTGGATGGGCGTGGCGGGCACGATCGGCTCCCACTCGATCGCCTGCTGGATGATCGCCCGCCACGGCACCGAGGAACAGAAACGCCTCCACCTCCCCGATCTGGCCGCCGGGGCGCGCCGCACCGGGATCGCGCTCACCGAGCCCGGCGCCGGGACGGACCTGCAGGGCGTCCAGACGCGCGCGGTCCGCGACGGCGACCACTACGTCGTCACCGGCACCAAGACCTGGATCACCAACGCCCGCCACGCCGACCCGCTCCCGGTGCTCGTGAAGACCTCCATCACCGAACCGGCGCACAAGGGCATGTCCGTCCTGCTCGTGGACCCCTCGTCCGAGGGGTTCTCGGTCAGCCGCGACCTGCCCAAGCTGGGCTACAAGGGCACCGAGACCTGCGAGGTCGTGCTCGACGGCGTCCTGGTCCCGGTCTCCGCGCTGCTCGGCGGGGTGGAGGGACGCGGCATGCAGCAGGTCCTCGGCGGGCTGGAGACGGGCCGCATCAACATCGCCGCCCGCGCGGTCGGCGTCGCCCAGGCCGCCTACGACGCCGCGCTGTCCTACGCGCGCGAACGCACGGCGTTCGGCCGGCCGATCGCCGACTTCCAGGCCATCCAGCTCAAGCTCGCCGACATGGCCACCGAGATCCAGGCCGCCAGGCTGCTCACCTACTGGGCCGCCTCCCGGGCCGACGGCGGTGACCGGGTGGACATGGAGGCGGGCATGGCCAAGTACTTCGCCTCCGAGGTGGCGCTCAAGGCGTCGCTGGAGTCGATGCGGATCCACGGCGGGTACGGCTACTCGCAGGAGTTCGTGGTGGAGCGGCTCTACCGGGACGCGCCGCTGATGGCGATCGGGGAGGGCACCAACGACGTGCAGCTCATGGTCATCGCCCGCGCCCTCGTCTCGGGCAAGGGGAAGGTGGGCTGGTAGCGGGCACGCCTTGGGCGGATGCCTACAATCTGCAGACGGCAAGCGGCGTGCGAGCGAGGCGGTGTCATGGCCGACGAGCGGGAGCCCATCGAGAGGTCCGTCGAGGGGAACGCACCCGGGCACGGACACGGGCAGGGCCACGGGCATGGCCCCGGGCATGGCCCCGGGCATGGGCAGGGCCACGGACATGGGCATGGGCACGGACATGGGCAAGGCCACGGGCCCGAGGTGGGAGAGGGCGGCCGGCCGGCGCGGGGGGTGCGGCGTGCCGGGGCGTGGTTGTGGCACGCCGTCGCCCCGCACAGTCACGACAGCGCCGACAAGACGGACGCCGCCCTGGAGAGCAGCAGTCGCGGGCTGCGCGTGCTGGCCGTCTCGTTCGCCGTGCTCATGGCCACCGCGGCCGTCCAGGCTGTCATCGTCGGCCTGTCCGGCTCGGTCGCGCTGCTCGGCGACACCCTGCACAACGTCGCCGACGCGCTGACCGCCGTGCCGCTCGCCATCGCCTTCTCGGTCGGCCGCCGCGCCGCCACCCGCCGCTTCACCTACGGCTACGGCCGGGCCGAGGACCTCGCCGGCATCGTGATCGTACTGATCATCGCCGCCACCGCCGGGCTGGCCGGCTACGAGGCGGTGCGGCGGCTGATCGAGCCGCAGGACATACGGGCGGTCGGCTGGGTCGCCGTCGCGGGCGTGGCGGGGTTCCTCGGCAACGAGTGGGTGGCCCGCTACCGGATCAAGGTGGGCCGGGAGATCGGCTCGGCCGCCCTGGTCGCCGACGGGCTGCACGCCCGGACGGACGGGTTCACGTCGCTGGCGGTGCTCTTCGGCGCGGGCGGCGCGGCGCTCGGCTTCCCACTGGCCGACCCGATCGTCGGGCTGGTCATCACCGCCGCCATCTGTTTCGTGCTGCGCGACGCCGCCCGCGAGATCTACCACCGGCTCATGGACGCGGTCGACCCGCGCCTGGTCGAGCAGGCCGAAGCCGTCCTCCGCACCGTCGAGGGCGTCCGGCACGTCGGCTCGGTGCGGCTGCGCTGGATCGGCCACGCCCTGCGGGCCGAGGTGGAGATCCTGGTGAACCACGACCTCACCGTGGTCCAGGCGCACGCGGTGGCCGTGGAGGCGGAGCACCGGCTCATCCACGACCTGCCGCGGCTGCGCGCCGCCACCGTCCACACCGACCCGTACGGGCCCGCGGGTGCCGACCATCACGCGCCTTTGAATACGCACCGCATCACTTGAGATGCTTTGGGTAGGTTGGGGCGGGTGTCACTCGCCGCCGACGCCCAGCCGCCAGTCAGACCGACCGCCGCCGCCCGGATCACACCCCCACCCCCCGCCACGAGCATGACCTCACCTGCCGCGTCGTCCGCCGCCTCACCTGCCGCGTCACCCGTCGTGCCGAGCACCGGCCCCGCCGCCTCGGGCCCGTCCACGGATCCCGCCTCGGGCCCGTCCATGGGCCCCGCCTCGGGTGTCGCCTCGGGCCCCGTCTCGGGTGTGCCTTCCGAGCCGACGCCGGAAGGCGCCGGGAGCAGGCTCGCCTGGCTGGACGCGCTGCGGGGTGTCGGCGCCATGGCAGTGGTGGCCGAGCACCTGCTCCCGTGGTTCCTGCCTTCGCTGCGGCCCTACTGGTTCAGCCTGGGCGTCTACGGGATCATGGTGTTCTTCCTGGTCAGCGGCTACATCATCCCGGCATCGCTGGAACGGCACGGTGACGTGCGCAAGTTCTGGATCGGCCGTGCCTTCCGCCTCTACCCGCTCTATCTGGCGGTCACCGTCCTGGTCGTCGGGATGGCGTGGTGGGTGCCGGTGCGCGGTGAGGTGCCGCGCGACGGGTCGGCGGTGGCCGCGCACGCGACGATGCTGCTCGACGTGGTCGGCGTCGGGGGCGTCGCTGACACGATGTGGACGCTGTCGTACGAGATGGTCTTCTACCTGCTGGTCACGGCGCTGTTCGTGACGCGGGCGCACGAGCGCAGCGGGCTGCTGGCCGTGCTGTTCGCGGGCGGCTCGGTCGCGGTGGGCCTGGCGGTGGCCGGTGCCGTGCTGACCGGCGGCTGGGTGGCCTACGCTTCGGCCGCCGCGTTCGCCGCCGGGCTGGGCTGCGTGGTCTCGGGCAGGTTCCGCGCGGCCGGCGCGTGCGCGCTCGGTCTGATGGCGGTGGGGCTGCTCGTGGTGAGCAGCCGGGTGCCGTGGATGGGCGTCGCCGTGCTGGGGGTGATGTTCGCGGGCACCGCCATCCACCGGTGGGAAAGCGGCAGGGGCGGGCTCTGGCCGGTGGCGGCCTCCGCCGCGCTGATCGCGATCGCACCCGTCCAGGCGATCGAGTCGGGATGGTGGTGGGTCGCGCCGGACGTGTGGATCACCACGCTCGGGCTGGCGGCGGCCACGTTCGCCGGTGCCATGGCGCTGCGGGGGCGGCGGCTGCCGCGGGTGCTGACCTGGCTCGGGTTGATCAGCTACTCGCTCTACCTGGTGCACCATCCGCTGCTGAAGTTCTTCTACGAGGTCACGGGCGACCTGCGCCGGTCGCCGCTGGCCCTGCAACTCGCCATGTCGGCCGCGGCCCTGGCCGTGGTGTTGCTGGTCAGCGCGATGGCGTACCGGTTCGTCGAGCGGCCCATGCAAGAGCTGGGCCGCCACGTCGCCCGAGCCCGGTGACCGTCGCGGGCCGGTCGCGGGGGAGGTCGTTAGGCGAGGTCGGGGAGGTCGCGCGGGGCCGGGCCGTGGTAGTCGGCGAGCAGCCGCCGCGGCATCGGCCCCTTGAGCCGCCCGCCGGAGCTCTGCTCCTCCCAGGCGTGCGCCAGGATGCCGACCGAGCGCGACAGGACGAACAGCCCCCGCCCGAGCGGCGGCTCGAAGCCCAGCTCGGAGTAGACCACGGCGGTGGCGCCGTCCACGTTCATCGGCACGGGCGCGATCTGCTCCTCCAGCTCCAGCGCGGCCCGCAGGTGGTCGCCGCTCACCAGCCCACCGGCCACGGCCTCCCGTACGAGTTCGAGCAGCGGGTCGCGGCGCGGGTCCCGGGGGTGGAAGCGGTGCCCGAACCCGGGTACGTACCGCATCCGGGAGCGGACGTCGGCCACCACGTCGGCCACCGCGTCGCCGAGCGGCTCGCCGCCCGCCTCGCGCGCGCGGATCCCGGCGAGCACCTCCATGCACTGCTGACCGGCGCCGCCGTGCACGTCGCCGAGCAGGTTGACGCCGGTGGCCACCGCGCTGTTGAGTCCGACGCCGCAGGTGGCGGCCATCCGGGCGGCGGCGATGGAGGGCGCCTGCGGCCCGTGGTCCACCGCCGACACCAGCGCGGCCTCCAGCAGCCTGGCCTCCTGCGGCCCGGGCAGCTCGCCGCGGAGCATCAGCCAGATCATCTCGCCGAAGCCGACCTCGCCGATCAGGCGCTCGATCGGGTAGCCGCGCAGGGCGATCTCACCCGGCGCGATCCGCGCGATGCCGTTCGCCCACCACGCGGTGACGTCCCCGATGCCGATCCGGCCTGATTCGACGCTCATGCCGCCCCCGCCGCTCTCAGCCGGTCGATCTCCTGGTCGCTGTAGCCGGCCTCGCGCAGCACCTCGGCCGTGTGCTCGCCGAGCAGCGGCGCGGCCGTGGAGGGCGCGCTGGGCCGCCCGTCCACCCGTACGCCGTTGCCGAGCACCTGGATCCGCCGGTCCGCCGAGCCGGGGAACGGCACGCGGTGCAGGAGCGGGGCGAGTTGATCGAGCGCCACCACCTCCGGCACGGCCAGCACCCGGGCGGCCGGCACGCCGGCGGCCGACAGCAGGCGCTCCCACTCGGCGGCCGGGCGCGTCAGCAGCGCCTTCTCCAGCTCGGCGGTCAGCTCCTCGCGGTGCGCCTTGCGCCGCTCCCGGTCGGCGAACCTGGCGTCGGTGACCAGGTCCTCCCTGCCGAGCAGGCGGCAGAGCGCCTCGTACTGCTCCTGCTTGTTGGCCGCGATGTTGAGCGCGCCCGTCCCGGTGCGGAACGTGCCCGACGGGGCCGCGGTCATGTTCTCGTTGCCGAGCGGCTCGGGGGCCCGGCCCGCGATGAGGTAGTTGGAGATCGCCCAGCCGAGCGCGGTCACCGCCGAGTCGAGCATCGACACGTCGAGGAACGCGCCCTGGCCCGTGCGCTGCCGCCGTACCAGGGCGGCCGAGACCGCGAACGCGGCGGCCAGCCCGCCGAGCGTGTCGGCGATCGGGTAGCCGGCGCGCAGCGGCGCCGTCTCCGGCGTGCCGGTGATCGCCATCATGCCCGAAAGGCCCTGGATGACCTGGTCGTACGCGGGCCGGTCGCGCATCGGCCCGGTCCGGCCGAAGCCCGAGATCGCGCAGTACACGAGCCCGGGGTTGAGCTCGCGCAGCCGGGGCCAGCCGAAGCCGAGCCGCTCCAGCACTCCCGGCCGGAAGTTCTCCAGCACCACGTCGGCGGACGGGACGAGCCTTTCGAAGGCCTGCTTGCCGCCTTCGGACTTGAGGTCGAGCGTCACCGATCGCTTGCCGCCGTTCTGCGCCAGGAAGGACGCGCCGAGCAGGCGCGAGTTCAGCTCCGGATCGGCGCCGAGCTGGCGCGCCAGGTCGCCCGTGCCCGGCACCTCGACCTTGACCACGTCCGCGCCCAGCAGGGCGAGCTGGTAGCTGGCGAAAGGACCGGCCAGCACGTTCGTCAGGTCGAGCACCCTGATCCCGGCGAGCACGTCTGCCTTCTGCATGAAGCCCTTCTCCCTGTGACCCTTGCCACTCCGCGATGACCCGGCCTATAGTCCCAGCAATCCACTGTACGGGTCAACTGTTCCACTAGATGGACCAGGAGGGCATGAAGATGAAGAGGCGCGTGATCGTGGCGGCCGTGGCGGCCGTGGTGGCCACGGTGGTCACCACCGTGGCGGCGGCCGGCTGCGGGCAGCAGTCGCAGGCCGGCGGCGGTTCCTTCCCCAGCCGCAACGTAGAGATCATGGTCCCGGCGGCGGCCGGCGGGGGATGGGACCTCACCGCCCGCTCCATGCAGCAGGTGCTCAAGGCGGGCAAGCTGGTCGACAGGCCCGTCGAGGTCTACAACGTGGCCGGCGCGGGCGGCACGGTCGGCCTCTCGCAGCTGGTGAACAAGGGCAAGGGCGACTCGCACCAGTGGATGATGACGGGCCTGGTCATGGTGGGCGCCATCGAGCAGAACAAGTCCGCCGCCGACCTGACCGAGGTCACCCCCATCGCCACGCTCACCGCCGAGCCCGAGGTCGTCGTGGTGCCCGGCAAGTCCCGCTACCGGGACCTCAAGACGCTCCTCGACGACCTGGCCGCGAACCCCGCGGCGATCAAGTGGGGCGGCGGCTCCGTCGGCGGCACCGACCACCTGGTGGTGGGCCTGCTCGCCAAGGCGGCGGGGGTCCAGCCCAGGCAGATCCAGTACGTCGGCTACTCCGGCGGCGGCGAGGCCAAGGCCGGGCTGCTGTCGGGGGACGTGATGGCCGGCGTCTCGGGCGTCAGCGAGTTCCAGCCGCTGATCGCCTCCGGAGAGCTGCGCGCGCTCGCCGTCACCGGCCCGAAGGGGGTGACCGTCGCGGGCAAGCAGGTGCCCTCGGTGAAGGAGGCGGGCTTCGACGTCGAGCTGATGAACTGGCGCGCCCTCGTCGCCGCGCCCGGCATCAGCGACGCCGACACCCAAGCCGTCGCCCGGATCATCGACAGGATGCACGCCTCGCCCGAGTGGCAGGAGACGCTGAAACGGCAGGGCTGGGAGGACTTCTACCGCTCCGGCCCGCAGGCCAGGGAGTTCATCGCCGCCGAGACCACCAGGATCAAGGCCCTGATCGGCGAGCTGGGGCTGGCATGACCGCTCGCCTCGCGGTCGCCGTGGCGCTGGTCGCCGGGGGTGTGTTCCTGCTGGTCCAGGCGTGGGGCATCCCCGGCGGCTCGCGCCCCGTCCCGCTGGTGATCTGCGGCGCGTGGGTGCTGCTCGCCGCCGCGCACCTCGCGCAGACCGTCAGGGAGCACGGCGCGCGGCCGGAGAGCGGCGCGGGCCGGGAGCCGCTGCTCATCGTCGCCGTCCTGGTGGGGTACGCGATCCTCCTGGACCCGGTCGGCTACCTGGTGTCCACGGCCGTCGCCTTCCTCCTCGTCGCGCGGATCCTGGGCAGCCGCTCGCTGCCGCGTGACGCGGTCGTCGCCGTGCTGCTGTCCGCCGGGGTGTACCTCGCCTTCACCCAGCTGCTGTCCATCCGGCTGCCCCAGGGAGTGCTCCCGCTGTGAACGACCTCGTCGCCGGGTTCGGCACCGTCCTGCAGCCGATGAACCTGCTCTTCGCCGCCATCGGCGTCACCCTCGGCACGCTGGTCGGCGTCCTGCCCGGGATCGGACCGGCGCTGACCATCGCGCTGCTGCTGCCGGTCACCTTCACCTTCTCCGACCCGGTCGGCGCGTTCATCATGTTCGCCGGCATCTACTACGGCGCCATGTACGGCGGCTCGACCACCTCCATCCTGCTGAACACCCCGGGCGAGTCCGCCTCCGTCGCCACCGCGATGGAGGGCCACCTGATGGCCCGCCGCGGCCGTGCCAGAGCGGCGCTGGCCACCGCGGCGATCGGCTCCTTCGTCGCGGGGACGATCTCGACGGTGCTGCTGACGTTCGTGGCCGAGCCGGTCGGCAGGCTGGCCGCCACGTTCCAGGCCGGTGACTACTTCGCCCTGACCGCGCTGGCGATGGTGTCGGTGACCGCGCTGGTCGGCCGCTCCACGGTCCGCGGCCTGCTGTCGCTGTCGCTCGGCCTGTTCGTCGGCCTGATCGGGCTGGACGCGATGACCGGGCAGCCCCGGTTCACCTTCGGCGTGCCGCTGCTGTCCGACGGCGTGGACGTCACCATCGTGATCGTCGGCCTGTTCGCGATCGGGGAGGTGCTCTTCTGCGCGGCGAACGTCAGGCGCGGCGACGACACCATGCAGCCGCTGGAGAGGTCCGGATTCCGCACCGGCTGGCTGTCGGCCGGCGACTGGCGCCGGTCGTGGCGGCCATGGCTGCGCGGCACGGCGCTCGGCTTCCCGTTCGGGGCGCTGCCCGCGGGCGGGGCGGAGGCGCCCACGTTCCTGTCGTACACGATCGAGAAGCGCCTGGCCGAACGGTCGGGCGGCGGTGAGTTCGGGCGGGGCGCCATCGAGGGCGTGGCCGGGCCGGAGGCCGCCAACAACGCCAGCTTCTCCGGCGTGCTGGTGCCGCTGCTTACGCTGGGCCTGCCCACGTCGGCGACCGCCGCGGTGATGCTCGCCGCGTTCCAGATCTTCAACGTCCAGCCCGGCCCGCAGCTCTTCCAGACCTCCGGCCCGCTGGTGTGGGCGCTGATCGCCTCGCTCTACCTCGGGAACGTCCTGCTGCTCGTGCTGAACCTGCCGCTCATCCAGCTCTGGGTGAAGGTGCTGCTCGTCCCGCGCCCGCTGCTGTACGCGGGCATCCTGGTCTTCGCCACGGTCGCCGTGTACGCGCTGAACGGCAGCCTCTTCGAGGTGCTGGTCGCCTACGCGATCGGGGTGGCCGGCTACTTCATGCGCCGCCACGACTTCCCCGTCGCGCCCGCGGTGCTGGGCGTCATCCTCGGGCCGATGATGGAGACCCAGCTGCGCCGCGCGCTCGTCGTGGCCGACGGCGACTTCCTCACCGTGGTGTCCAAGCCGTCAACGGCCGCCATCCTGATCGTCGCCGGGGCCTCGCTCGCCGTGCCGTACCTGCCTAAGATCGTCGCCAGGCTGCGCCGCCGCCCCGTGCCCGCGGGACGGCTGGCCTTCGGGGACGAGGACTGATCCCGGGGGCCGAGACTGACTTTCGGGGACGAGGACCGACTTTCGGGGACGAGGACTGATGAGGGAGACGACATGAACGCCGACGGCGGGGTCCGCAGCGTCCAGCGCGCGCTGGACCTGCTGCGGCGCTTCGACGAGGACCGCATGGCCTGGACCGTCAGCGACCTGGCGCGCGCCTGCGAGCTGCCCAAGAGCACCGTGGTCCGCATGATCGCCACGCTGGAGGGCGCCGGCATGCTCTGGACCAGGCCAGACGGGCAGATCACCGTCGGCGCCGGGCTGCTGCGCTGGGCGCGGCTGGCCAGGGCCGCCTGGGAGGTGCCCGAAGCGGTCCGGCAGGTGATGCGGGAGGTCGCCCAGGAGTGCGGCGAAACCGTCAACCTCTACGTCCGGCAGGACGTGGTGCGCGTCTCGATCGCGCAGGAGGAGGGCACCAGGACGCTGCGCCACATCCTGCGCGTGGGCGACGAGCTGCCGCTGTGGGCGGGCGGCGCGAGCAAGGTGCTGCTGATCGGCGCTCCCGGCCCGGTGGTGCGGGCGGTGGCCGCCCGCTCGCCGCGCGGAGAGTCCTTCCACGCCGAGCTCGCGGCGCAGATCGCGGCGGCCGAACGCGACGGCTACGCGGTCAGCCACGGCGAGCGCGAGGAGGGCGTGTCCGGCATCGGCGCGCCGATCGTGGACGCGGAGGGCCGCGTCGTGGCCGCCATCGCGCTCGGCGGCCCGACCTCGCGCTTCACGCCTGACCGGATCACGGCCTTCGCGGCGAGGCTGGTGGCGGCCGCCCGGCGGATCTCCGACCTGCGCGTCCTCTCGTGACGGCGTGCGCCCGACCCACGAGTGCCGTCCTGACGGCAAAAGCCCTGCGCGTGCCGTCCTGAGCCGCTCGCGCGACGGGTGTCAGCCGCCCCCGACGACCAGGCCGTCCAGCTCGTCCAGCTCGTCGCCGTGGGCCAGGGCGGCGGCGATCTCCGGATGGCCCACGAGCGCCTCCCGCACGACCGGATCCCCGCCCATCAGGAACGCCAGGTGCCGCACCGCGTGCGCCGCCACCTGGGCGACCTCGACGCGCTCGGGCGCAGGGACGGCCGGGGCGGGGCCGCGGGCGATCTCCAGGGCGGGCAGCTCCACGGCCGGGAGCCACGGCGCGGGATCGGGGCACACGGCGTAGGTCAGCACCACCTCGCCCTGGGGGAGGTAGCGCCAGCTCGTGGAGTGGACGACCGTGCCGGGATCGCCGGCCTCGACACCGGCGAGGCGCCGGGCCGCGTCGTCGGGACTCTCAGCCCGCTCCGGCACGGCGACGGCGCGGCGGTAGGCCCACCGACTGTCGGTGGTCGTCCGTAACATGAGCGTCTCGACCGAGACCACGTGTCTTCCCGTCACCGTCACGAGCCTACTGCCAGTCATGTGCAAGAACGACTAGCTCGCATGTGGCGCGCGAGTCTTCAAGTCCCGGCGGGGGCATGGCTGTAGTTGATGGCGTGCGAGAGAGAGGCGGACCTGCAGTGCCCGGGATGCTGGTGCTGATGGGGTCGGGGGAGACCAGCCCGACGATGGTGGAGATCCACCGTTCCATGGCGCGGCGGCTGCGCGCCGGCGCGCGCGCGGTCCTGCTGGACACCCCGTACGCGTTCCAGGAGAACGCCGCGGACATCTCCGCACGGGCGTGCCGATACTTCGCGCGCAGCGTCGGGCTGACCGTCCGGGTGGCCGACGGCGTCGCCGGCGCCGACTGGGTGTTCTCGGGGCCGGGCAGCCCCACGTACGCGCTCGACCGCTGGGCCGGCGGCCCGGTGGGAGGAGATCTGCGCGCCCGGGTGCGCGCCCGGCGCGGGATCACCGTCCTCGCCTCGGCTGCGGCCTGCACGGCCGGCCTGGCGACGGTGCCCGTCTACGAGATCTACAAGGTGGGCGCGGAGCCCCACTGGCGTGAGGGGCTCGATCTGCTGGAGCCGCTGGGCCTGCGGGCCGTGCTGATCCCGCACTTCGACAACGCCGAGGGCGGCACCCACGACACCCGCTACTGCTACCTGGGGGAGCGGCGGCTCGCCCGGATGGAGCGGGAGCTGCCGCCCGGCACCGCGGTCCTCGGGGTCGACGAGCACACCGCCGTGCTCGTCGACCTGGAGACCGAGGCGGTGGAGGTGGCGGGCCGCGGCGGGCTGACCGTGCGGCTGCCCGGCTCCCGCACTGTCCTCCCGGCGGGCACCCGCACCGACCTCGCGGGGCTCCGCCGCCTCGCCACGGGCGCCGAGGGCTCCG
>NZ_QNFZ01000260.1 GCF_003313395.1 Nonomuraea lactucae
GGCCGCCCATGGTGCCGCAGGAGCGGTGGTCGCCCTCGGGCCGGGTGGCCGCCGGTGCCGTCGCCGTTTCGGCGTGGCCCCTGTCGAGGCGGCTGCCGAGACCGTTCGCGTGGGCGGTGCGCGGGAGCGGGGCGGTGCTGCTCGTCCGGGCCGCCACGAACCTTCCCCTGCGGCGGCTCACCGGCGTCTACGCGGGCGGGCGCGCCGTGGACGTGAGCCGGGGCGTCTCCATCGAGGCGTCCGCCGAGGAGATCTGGCCGCTGGTGAGCGACTATTCGGTGTTCGCCCGGATCATGCCGGACGTGCGGGAGATCCAGAGATCCTCCGACGGGCGGAGCTCCCGGTGGACGGTGAACGGGCCGGCCGGCGTGCCGATCAGGTTCGACGCCGCCGAGACCAGGCGGGAGGAGGGGCGGGAGATCGCCTGGAAGACCACGGACGGCCGGCTCGTCTCCCATGCCGGCGTGCTCCGGCTGGTCCCGGAGACGCCCGGGCGCACCCGTGTGGAGGTGCGGCTCGCGTACAACCCGCTGGCCGGAGCCACAGGTCACGCCGTGGCGCGGCTGCTCGGAGCCGATCCGGGGACGAGGCTGCGCGACGGCCTGCTGCGCTTGAGGCGGCATGTGGAGGGCCGGGCGCGGGGCGTTCACGCCGGAGGCTCCCGAGCCTGGTAGCGGCGGCGTTCCGGGACGACTACGCGGCCCGCGGCGGGTAGAGGACCAGGTAGGGATGGAGGTGGAGATCATGGGCGAGAAGCACTGGGACATACAGATCGACATCACCGAGAACGATGACACCACGACGGCGCGGGCGACCCTCACCATGCCCGCGGAGGCGCCGCTCACGGGGTACGGCGAAGCGCACCGCAACCCCGTGGACCGGCCTGCCGCGGAGATCGGCGACGAACTCGCCGCAGCGCGGGCCCTGGACGACCTGACCAACCAGTTGCTCAGCGTGGCCAACCAGGACGTCGTCCGGAACGCGAGGTTCTCGCGGTCCCCGATGCCCCCCGGTTGAGTCCGCGGAAATGAGGGGGTGAGCCCGCGGCGCGGGGCCGGACCGGGTCCGGCCCCGCGGCGTGCGTGGGGGAGGCCGGGTCAGCCTACGTCGATCCGGTCCAGGTTGGGGCCGCCGGCGGCCCCGGTCGCGGTGGCCCGGAGGGTGTTGGCGCCCGCGTTCAGCGGGACGTTCACGGTGACCGTCTGCCAGTTGGGCCACGCGCCGGTGGGCGGGAACGCCACCTCGTCGCCCGCCACGGCGCCGTTGACCGCGATGTCCATCGGCCGGTTGGCGGTGGTGCCGTTGGCGAAGCGGAGCGTCACGGGCACCGTGCCCGCCTGCGCCGCGGTGATCGCGAACTCCACGTAGCCGCCCGCCACGTTGGTGTAGTTGACGAAGCCCGTGCCGCTGAAGCCCGCGTGGTTGGACTCGACCACGCCCTGCGAGATCGTGGCGTTCTCCGCCTCCAGCGTCTGGCCGCCACCGGGAGCGCAGCTCTGCGTGGAGCCGCCGGTGGCGCTGGTGCGCAGCGCGCCCCCGCCCGTGTTGCGGCTGTCGCGCACGCAGTAGCCGGTGATCGACTGGAAGCCCAGGTCGTGCGGGCTGCTGGAGCCGCGTCCGGCGGTGAAGCGGTCGAAGGTGACCGTGCTTCCGGTATTTGCGATCACCGCCGGCCGGCAGTCGTTCGAGGCGAACCGCACAGAGCTGTCCACGAACCTGATGTCGTGCGCGTTGCGCACGTACCAGCCGTAGGCCGGGCGGGTGCCGATGCTGACCGGGTTGTAGTTGTTCGGGTCGTTGCTGGGCACGCCGGTGCCCATGCAGCCGTTGCCGCCGGGGACGGTCAGGTGGACGTTGGTGAACGTCACGTCGCGGATGCGGTTGCCGGCCGCCGACTCGCCCCAGAGGGTCGCGGTGAAGTTGGCGCCGCTCTGGCCGGACGAGGTGACGTTCTCGTAGGTGATGTCGTGGATGCGGCCGACTCCGGGGCTGTCGCCGCACCTGCGGCGGGTGCCGACCTTCTGCATGATCGCGCCGCGTACGTTCGTCATCGTGATGTCCTTGTAGTGGACGTCGGAGATGACGGTCCCGTCCATCGAGACCATGCCGAGCCCTGACTTGTTCGAGCCGTTGATGGAGATGCGCTCGAACCGGTAGCCGGTGAAGTCGCCGCAGGTCTCCGAGCCGAACATCAGCGCGTTGCAGCACACGGCCGACAGGCGGGTGTCGGTGACGGTCACGTTCCCGTTGTCGTAGGTCCGGCCGAGAGCCCAGTCGCTCTTGAACGCCAGGGCGTCGTCGTTCGCCGCGATGTTCGCGTTGCGGATGGTGACGTTACGGGCGTTGATGACGTTCCAGCCGTCGCGGTCGCCGGCCGTGTCGATGCGCAACCCGTCCGAGGTGATGTCGTCGCAGGCGTTGGTGAGCATCGCGAAGTGGCCGCCGCGCCGCAGCCGGATGCCGTTGACGGTCAGGCCCTGGCAGCGCGTGAGTGAGATGATCTTGTCGGCCTCGCCGGAGCCGGGGTTGCCGGTGATGAGGTGGCCGCCCCCGTCGATGGTGCCCGAGCCGACGAACGCGATGTCGGTGAGGCGGTCGCCCCAGATCATCGCGTTGTGGAAGTGGCTGTGGCCGTAGTCCTGGTAGTCGTCGTTCGGGTTCGGCTCCGGCGGGTCGTAGTCGTCGTCGGGTGAGCCGAGGATCGTGGAGCCGCCGTCGAGCTGGATGGTGACGTTGCTCTTCATGTGGATGGAGTTCGCCGACCGGTACGTGCCGGCGGGGAACTGCACGATCCCGCCTCCGGCGCCCGCGGCGGCGTCGATCGCCCGGTTGATCGCGGGGGTGTCGTTCGTGGAGCCGTTGCCCGTGGCGCCGTAGTCCCTGACGTTGTGGACCGCGGCGCTCACTGTGGTGCTCGCCCCTGCGGGTGGGGAGGGGACGACGGCCGAGAGGACGGCCAGGCCGGTCAGGGCTGCGGCGACGGCCCACTTCCGGCTCCAGGCGGCTGCTCGGGCTAAGGCGGACTCGCTCATGACTCACTTCTCCTGACTGAGAGTCGGTTGCCGACCTTAGGCTCAAGCTAGGCTTATAGATCCGATGTGACAAGGGTGGTTCGGCGGGATTTCGGTCTCTGTCCGGCAGAATGCGCTAGAGACATCGGGTGAATAGCGGCGTTACCGCTGCAAAGGGTTTCCGTATTTGCCCCGGTCGCTACGCTGAGGGCCGTGATTCGTCCCGCGACTCCCGCCGACGTGCCCGCCGTCCTCCAGCTCATCCGCGACCTCGCCACGTACGAGAAGGCCCCGCACGAGGCGCGGGCCACCGAGGAGCAGCTGCGCGCCGCCCTCTTCGGCGACTCGCCCGCCGTATTCGCCCACATCGCCGAGGAGGACGGCGAGGTGGCCGGCTACGCGATCTGGTTCCTCAGCTTCTCCACCTGGCGCGGGACGCACGGCATCTACCTGGAGGACCTGTACGTGCGCCCGGACCGGCGGGGCGGCGGCCACGGCAAGGCGCTGCTGGCCGAGCTGGCCGGGATCTGCGCCCAGCGTGGATACCACCGTCTGGAATGGTCGGTGCTCGACTGGAACGAGCCGGCCATCGCGTTCTACCGTTCAATAGGCGCCGTGCCGATGGACGAGTGGACCATGTACAGGCTGACCGGCGAGCCGCTCCTGCGGCTCGCCGGTCACGCCTGAACTGCACGCCTGAACTGCACGCCTGAACTGCACGCCTGAACTACACGCCTGAGTGCGAGCGGTGCGACATCCCGCTCGACGCGCGGTCGAACATCTCCGTCTCCGCGCGCCGCTCCTCCGTCTCCCGCTCGCGGACGGCCTCGGGCAGCGTCTCCTCCAGGCGGAGCGCGACCCCGAGCGCGAAGAACGTGGGCGCCCACTCGCCGATGAAGATCCCCCAGCGGTCCGCCCTGTCGACGCCCTGCCGCTCGGCCATGTTCGACAGCATCCACGACGCGCAGGCCAGGCCTATCGACGCGGCGCCGGCCAGGTACGCGTGGTGGGACCTGATGCCCATCTTCCGCAGCATTTTGATCATGTTTCCCCCCTTGCTTCGGTGCTGCTACCCCCCTGGCGCGGAGCGGTAACCCGAGCTTGTCCCGCTTTGCCTGGACTTGGGGTGTGAGCCTGCCCCCAGCGGAGCCGCGCACCGGGCGGAAAGGACGGCGAGCGCCTCCAGCAGCTCCGGCGGCCCGTCCACCTCGAAGGGGGTGTCCAGCATGAGGATGTGCAGCGCGAGCTGCAGCGGCGTGTCGCCGCCCGCGTGCACCACGCAAGTGTGCTCGTCCACCGGCTCCACCAGGACCGACTCGGGCACCCTGGCCAGCACCTCGGCGGCGGGCGCCGCCACCGTCACCCGCGCCCGGTGGCGCGTCAGGGCCGTGTCGATGCCGCGCGGCACCACCTCCGGCGGCGGGTCCAGCCGGGGGCTGAACCTGGGCCCGGGCGGCACCCGGGGCGCCAGCCGGTCGACCCGGAACGTACGCCAGTCAGCCCGCCCGACGTCCCACGCGATCAGGTACCAGCGCCGCCCGGTGTGCACCAGCCGGTACGGCTCCACGTCCCGGACCTGCTCCTCGCCGTCGTGCGTGCGGTAGTCGAAGCGCAGCCGGTGCCGGTCGCGGCAGGCGGACGCGATGGCGGTGAGCGTGTCGGACGTGACCGTCGGCCCGTCACGTGCCAGGGACACGGTGTGGTCGTGCAGGGCGTTGACCCGGTGCCGCAGCCGCGCGGGCAGCACCTGCTCCAGCTTCGCCAGCGCGCGCAGGGAGGTCTCCTGGATGCCCTCGACGGTGCCGCTGGCCGCCGTCCGCAGGCCCACGGCCACCGCCACCGCCTCCTCGTCGTCGAGCAGCAGGGGCGGCAGCCTGGCGCCCGCGCCGAGCCGGTAGCCTCCGGCGGCGCCCGGCACCGCGTGCACCGGGTAGCCGAGGTTGCGCAGCTTGTCGATGTCGTAGCGGATCGTGCGCGGGCTGACCTGGAGGCGTTGGGCCAGCTCGGCACCGGTCCAGTCGGGGCGGGTCTGCAGCAGCGACAGCAGGCGGAGCAGCCGTGCCGAGGTTTCCAGCATTCCCCCATTATCGCGGCAAACAGCTTGCCACAATGGGTGAGATGGTCCTTCCATGAGCGAAGAGATCCGCACCTTCAGCGTCGACATCCCCCAGGCCGACCTCGACGATCTGCGCGAGCGGCTGTCACGTACCCGCCTGCCGCGCCAGCTCCCCGGCGCCGGTTGGGAGCGGGGCGTGCCCGCCGCGCACGCGACCGGGCTGATCGACTACTGGGCGAACACCTACGACTGGCGCGCGTACGAGGCGCAGCTCAACTCCCATCCGCAGTACGTCACCGCCATCGACGGCCAGGACATCCACTTCCTGCACGTCCGCTCGCCCGAGCCGGACGCCACGCCGCTGATCCTCACCCACGGCTGGCCCGGCTCCGTGGTGGAGTTCCTCGACGTCATCGGCCCGCTGAGCGACCCGCGCGCGCACGGCGGCGACCCCGCCGACGCCTTCCACCTGGTCATCCCCTCGCTGCCCGGCTACGGCTTCTCCGCCCCGCTCGCCGAGGGCGGCTGGACGCTGCGCAGGATCGCCCAGGCGTGGGCCACGCTGATGGCCCGCCTCGGCTACGAGCGCTACGGCGCCCAGGGCGGCGACTGGGGTTCGGGCGTCTCGCGCGAGCTCGGGCGCGTCGACGCCGATCACGTGATCGGCGTGCACATCAACTACCTGCTCACCTTCCCCACGGGACAGCCGGGCGAGCTGGACGGCCTCGGGGAGGTGGACAAGGCGCGGCTCGCGGGCGTGGAGAGGTTCACCGGCGATCTGGGCGGCTACATGGCCATCCAGTCCACCCGCCCGCAGACGCTCGGATTCGGCCTCGCCGACTCGCCGGCCGGGCAGCTCGCCTGGATCGCGGAGAAGTTCCAGGAGTGGACCGAGGACGGCGTCGACCTCGACCGGATGCTGACCAACGTGTCCCTCTACTGGCTGACCAACACCGCGGACTCGGCGGCCCAGATCTACTGGGAGTTCACCCACGCCTGGAGCATGCCGGAGCAGTCGACGACGCCGACGGGGGTGGCCGTCTTCCCGTTCGACTACGCGCTGCCCGTGCGCGCGCTGGCCGAGCGGATGGAGAAGATCGTGCACTGGAGCGAGTTCGAGCGCGGCGGCCACTTCGCCGCCATGGAACAGCCGGACCTGCTCGTCGGCGACGTCCGCGCGTTCTTCCGCTCGCTGGGCTGATCCCCAGGGCGGGAGCACGGGGGGCGTGGGCGGGATCACTCACCGTTGCCTTCACTGGAAATGGCGAGATCGTTCAGTGGTCCGATCGTGACCGGGGCGCGACCAACCCCCCATTGTGTCGCCGTAACGTCCTCACGGTGCCCGATATGGAGCCGGATGTGAGTATCGATCCCGCACCCTCGCCGAAGCGTGATCCCGCCCCCCTGCCACAGCGGGACGGTGCCGAACGCTGCGACAGCGTCGACTCCGGACGGCGCTGCGTGCTGCCACCAGGCCATCCGAGCCCTCACGTCTACCCGCCGGCCGAGGTGACCGAGTAGGGCGTCCCCCCGGCCCCCGGCCATGATCTCCGGGATCCGTAAAGGGCTCGTGCGGACTGCGCAAGGCCGCATTCGATCACGGGTGGCGGGGGCATCAAGCGGCTATGCACACGATTGTCCAGCGCAGGTCACGCCTGCTCGCGGTCCTTGTCCCAGCCCTGCTCGCCGCGGGTTGCGGGGCGGGCGGAGGCACGCAGGCGATGAAAGGCGCGGCCGGCCCCGGCGCGCCGGCGACCGGCAGGAGCGCCTGGCCGACCGGCGACACGATGCCCTCACCCGTGGGGACAGGCGCCGGGGAGAGCGAGAACTCGCCGCGTGGAGCCGTCCAGGTCTACTTCGCCGCGCTCAGGTCGGGCAACGCGGAACAGGCCGCCGCCGCGTTCACCCCCGACGGGCTGGCCGCCGTGCAGGGGTCGCCGACCGCGGAGGGCACGCAGGCGCTCCGCAAGCTGTATCAGGAGACGCTGGCGGGGGAGCAGGCGGGCAAGTACCAGATCCATGAGACGCGAAAGCTCGGCGACGACCGGGCGTTCGTGCTGGCGACCAGCGAGCAGGACGGCCAGAGCTACAGGGAGTTCTTCCTCCTGGACAAGTCCGGCGGCGGCTGGAAGATCACCCGCTACATGAGCAACCAGGAGGTCTAGTCCCAAGGCCGTGAAGGCATCCGATGCCGCCGGCAGACGAGCATCGCCATGTCCAGCGGCAGGCCGATCACCGCCTCCACCGCGTCACGGTCGAACAGCACACCGGAGACACCGGGATTGTCACGCGGAATCGCGGACAGCACCGTGCCGTCGCCGCCGCCGACGTCCACGACGGACGCCCCCGGCGGGAAGGGGTACGCGGCGGCGATCGAGTCCCGCCTGGTGGAACTCCTGCCCGCACAGCAGAGTCAAGTCCCGGAACGGGTTGCCGTCGCGCAGGAGCTCACCGACGGGACCTGCGGAGTAGCCGGCCGGCGAACGGCGGCGCAGCAGACCGAGATGGCTCAGGAACCGGATCCTGCACTCGGGCACCTCCACCTCCACCTCCAGGAACACATCAGCGCCCCCGGAAGGTCGAGCGCTCCCATGGGTCTTTCCGGGTGCGCCGCTGGATCCTGGCCGTGGGTTCCGCTACGGCACCCACCTTCCCCGGTTGAGGGGCGGCCGTCGGACACGCGTTCGTACCCGCCCGGACAGGTTCTTGTCAGGTCCCCGGCCGTCTGAGAGATTGCCCGGGGTACTCTCGATCATTTGTCTCGGAGGTCACGCGTGTCACACTTACGCCCCGCCCTCTTCGCCGTCGCCCTCACCCTGGCGATGGCGACCCCCGCCCAGGCGGTGACCGGCCCCGCCGTCACCGTGGAGAACGGCCGCACCCAGCCGGTCTTCTCGTATCCGGACGCGGTCCGCGAGCACGTGTACGTCGAGTCGAGCGTCGACAGCGACGGCGACGGGCGGCTGGACAAGGTGCGTGTCGACATCATCAGGCCCAAGGAGTCCGGCCCGGGGCTCAAGGTGCCGGTGATCATCGACGAGAGCCCGTACTACGACAACTCCGGGCGCGGCAACGAGGCGGAGCGCAAGGTCTACGACGCCGCCGGAAATGTCACGAAATTCCCCCTCTTCTACGACAACTACTTCGTGCCCCGCGGATACGCCGTCCTGAACGTCGACATGCTGGGCACCACCAGGTCGGAGGGCTGTCCGGACATCGGCGGCAAGGCCGACGTGCTCGGCGGGAAAGCGGTCATCGACTGGCTGAACGGCAGGGCCAGGGCCTTCCGCGCCGACGGCACGCCCGCCGTGGCCGACTGGACCACCGGCAAGGCCGCGATGATCGGCAAGTCGTACGACGGCACCCTGGCCAACGCCGTGGCCGCCACCGGGGTGCGGGGACTGGAGACGATCGTGCCCATCGCCGCGATCAGCTCCTGGTACAAGTACCAGCGCTCCAACGGGGTGGTCTACAGCTACGACTACGCCTCCTGGCTGGCCGACTACGTCGACACCGACCCCGAGGCCAAGTGCCAGGCCGTACGCGACCGGATGGACGCCGAGGACGGCGACGACACCGGCAACTACAACCGCTTCTGGGCCGAGCGCGACTACATCTCCGGTCTGCTCGGCGACGCCTCGAAGGTGCGCGCCAGCGTCTTCGTCGTCCACACCACCAACGACCTGAACGTCAAGCCCGACAACTTCTCCACCTGGTGGCAGGCGCTGGCCGAGCGGAACGTGCCCCGCAAGATCTGGGTGGGCCAGTACCACCACGTGGACCCGTTCGACTTCGAGGGCCGCAGGGGCGTGTGGGTCGACACGCTGCACCGCTGGTTCGACCACTGGCTGCACGGCGTGCGCAACGACGTCATGGCCGAGCCGCGCGCCGATGTGCAGGTGGGCCCGACCCAGTGGATCAGGCAGCGCGACTGGCCGGCGCCGCTCGCGGCCAGGACGGCGCTGCGGCCGGCCGCCGACGGCTCCCTCGGGATGAAGCCCGCCGCCAGGGGCACGACGGCGTCGTTCACGGACGTGGCGCTGCAGGAGTCCGACATGATCGCGGACGTCGGCGCGGTCAAGCCGGGCCGCGTGGCGTTCTCGACCGGCCCGCTCCCGCTGGACATGCGCCTGTCGGGCACGCCGACGGCGGATCTGAGGGTCAAGCTCGACAAGCCCACCTCCAACCTGACGGCCCTGCTCGTCGACTTCGGCGACGACACCAGGCTGGACTGGCGGCGCGGCCAGGGCATCACCACGCTGCCCGAGGAGGACTGCCACGGCGAGAGCACCGCGGCCGACGACGCCTGCTACAAGAAGATCGTCACGAACGTGGCCGACCGCCCCGCCGAGATCGTCGCCCGCGGCTGGATCGACGTGCAGAACCGCGACTCGCTCAGCAGGTCCGCGCCGCTGCCCGTCGGGACGTACGGCAAGGTCAAGTGGCAGACGCTGCCGCACGACTACACGTTCAAGAAGGGGCACAGGATCGCTCTCGTGATCGCGGGCACCGACGCGACCTACAGCGAGGAGCGGGGCACCGGCGCGAAGGTGACCGTCGACCTGCCGGCGAGCAGCCTTACCGTGCCGTTCGCCCCTGGCACCCCGCTGACGAACGTGCCGAAGGACAAGTCGGCCTTCCGCGGGCCCGACAGGTTCGAGCTGCCGCAGCCGGAGCGGGAGTTCAGCTTCTTCTAGCTCCGTCCGTCACTCTCCGTGGACCCGGCGGACCGCCCGCGCGGCGGTCCGGCGGTCCGGCGGTCCGGCGCGTCCAGGCGTCCGGGGCCGGGTCCGGAGCCGTGGTCAGTAGCGGCTGCAGTTCGTCCAGGAGCCGCCGCCCTGACTGTCCTGCACGTACGCTCCCGGGTCACGGGCGACCGTCCACGAGACGCGCAGCCTGAACGTGCCGCCGCTGGTGGCGGTGCCCGCGGTGGTGCGGCCGTCGCCCCTGGCGACGCCCGCCCACCGGATGACGATCGTGCCCGTCCTGGTCACGGGCGGGCCGGGGCAGGCGGGGCGCGACGCCGGCGCCTTCACCCTGAACGACCTCCCGGACACCACGATGCCGCCCGACCCGGTCGCCGACGTGACGCGGCAGGTGCCGCTCCCGCAGGCCAGCGTGAACGTGCCCGTGCGGCGTGCGCCGAGCTTGACCGAGGCGGGGGACAGGGCGGCGACGGGCGGGCGCGGCCGGGGCAGTGCCGCCCGCCGCGTGGGAGTGCTCCTCGGCCGGCCGGTCTCGTCCCGCCGCATGGTGCCGGGCACCGAACGGTCGCCGCTGGAATCGGCGGGGCTCATGGTCCCGGCCACCGTCGGGTCCGTCTGCGCCCGACGGCTCTCGGTGGCCGTGGGCGCGGTGGTCGCGCTCGGGGACGGGGCCGGGTCGGCAGGGGGCGGTACGGCCACCGCCGGGCCGGACGACGGGCGGCCCTCCGGTGCCGGAGTCGTCGCCGGGCCGGGCGCGGACATCTCGTTGACCATGGGCATCCGCTGGCGGGCGTTGAGGCCGGACCAGGCCAGTCCGGCCACCAGGAGGCCGACGCCGACCAGCAGGCCGACGCGGGCCACGGTCCTGACCGTGACGACCGTGTCGGCGTCGTTCTCGTCGGGGCGGTTCCGCCAGAACTCCTCGCCGCCGCGCAGCTCCACCACCTGGCCGGTCTCGGCCGGCCGCGGGGCGGGGAAGCGGGCGGCGCCGGCGGGGACCCGCTCCCACGGCGGTTCGGCGGTGACGCCACGGGCCCACGCGGGGCCGCTCCCGTTCCTCTCGGGCAGGACGGCGGTGGCGAGCACGCCCGGCAGGGATCCCGCGCCGGCTTCGTCATCCGGCAGGGGGGCCAGGTCGAGCTCGTCACCCGGCACCGGGGCGCTGAGGATCATGGCGCTCTTCGGCGGTGTCCCTGCCACCATGCGGTCCGAGGGCAGGCTGGTGGGCGGCTTCCGGCGCGCGGGCGCTCCGTCCGGTCTGCCGGGATCCGGGCCGTGCGTCCATGGTGGGCCATCGTCCGGGTGGTGCTTCCAAGGCGGGCCACCTTCTGTCCGGCGTGAAAGAGCCGGCTCATGACCGGCCGGGCCGCTGCTGCTCCGGTCATGAGCGGACGCCGCTGGAAGGTTCCGGTATGGCGCGCCTCCGCGGGTGCGGCGGACGATGGCCCAGTCTGGGGACCGGTCCGGTGACCGGTCGGCCCGGGCTGAGACCGGGGCGGGGGATCCATCCCCCGGGGCGGGAAGGGGGTCGGCCGACCTCTCCTCCCGGGCGAGCGGCCCGTCCCCACGGTCCGGGAGCCGGTCGGCGCGGGCGGAGGCACGGTCCGGGAGCCGGTCGGCGCGGGC
>NZ_QNFZ01000266.1 GCF_003313395.1 Nonomuraea lactucae
GGGCGCCGGCGGCCAGCGTGCCCGCCCCCTCCGGCAGGCCGAGCGCCCGCGCGGGATGCGCCGTGACGGAGGCGACGACCCGCTCCAGCGGCAGGCCGGCCGCCAGCAGCTTGGTCATGGTGGTGGGCAGGTCGAACACCGGCCCGTACAGGGAGCGGGCGTGCAGGTCGGAGGAGATCGTGTACGGCACCACACCGGCCTCCAGTTGCGCTTCGAGCACGTCGAACGCGAAGCCGCCGGATCCGTGCCCGATGTCGAACAGCACGCCCGCCGCGTGCGCCTCGACCAGCGCGGGCGCGATGCCGCCCCGCCGGCCCTCGTCCGGCTCGAACATGCCGCTCGCCAGCCCGCTCGCGCAGTGCGTGACGATATCGCCGGGACGCAGCAGCCCCAGCACCTCGTCCACGGACGGCGGCGCGACGCCGATGTGCACCATCACCGGCACGCCGCCCGTCTCGGCCACGCCGATCGCCCGGCGCAGCGGCTCCAGGCCGTTCGTTCCGACGCTCTTGCCGTCCATGCGGACCTTGACGCCGACGAACAGGTCGCGGTTGGTGGCGAGGGTCTCCGCGGCGAGGTCGACGTCGCAGTTGGCCAGTTCGCGGTTCTCCCCGTCGGGCGCGGTCAGGCCCACGGCGGAGATGTTGAGCAGGGCCGAGACGCGCACCCGGTGGTCGTGGGTGGCGGCGCGCAGAGACTCGACGGCGTAAGCGCCGGCCGAACCGGCGTCGATCCAGGTGGTGACGCCGGTGTACCAGGCGACGGGGTCGGGGTCGATCCCCCAGTAGGTCGCTCCCGGATGGACGTGCGTGTGCAGGTCGATCAGGCCGGGGGTGATCAGCTTGCCGCGGACCTCGACCACCTCGCGGGCGGCGTGCCTGGGCAGGTCGGGGGCGACCGCGGCGATCCGGCCGCCGCGCACCCCGACGTCGTACCGGCCGACGTGCCCGCCGCCGACGTCGATTACCTCGCCGCCGGCCAGCAGCAGATCGTAGGACATGCTCCTCCTATGCCTCGCGGAACGGCTGCGCGCGGAACGACGGCGCGGCCTCGCCCGCGAGGGCGCTGCCGATGCCGAGACGGTAGAGCCGCGTCGGGCGGCCCTTGCGGTGCATCTGCTCGCTGCCCTCCTCGGTGACCAGCCCCGACTCGCTGAGCTTGCGGATCAGCCTGCGCCCGCTCGGGTCGGTGATCCTGAGCTGCCCCGCCAGATCGCTGGGCGAGATCAGCCGCCCCTGAAGGGTGCGTTCGAGGGCGGCCAGCCTGGACAGGGTGGCCGGGCTCAGACCGGCGCGCCGGGCGAGCTCCTCCAGGTGTCCGCCGTGGTCGCGGTAGGTGAAGGCGAGCGGGGACCCCGAGCCGCTCATCGGGCCGATGATGACCCCGCTGTCCTCGACGAGGTAGGCGGCGGGCGCGCTCTCCTGCTCCGCGCGGGCGGCCGCCCGTTCGGCGAGTTGGACGCAGGTGCGAGCGGACCCGCCGACGCCGAACCCGGCCGCCGGCCGTACGCCGAGCGTCTCCTGTGCCTGGCCGAGGACGGGCAGGGAGACCCAGTTGTGGGTGACCTCCTCGAACAGCGCCTGGTGCGCGAAGACCAGGACGCCGCGGCGGTCACGGTCCTCGATCCACGCCTCGCCGAACTCGGGTGTGTTCACCAGCAGGTTCATCAGGCCGATGCGGGCCCGGTCGAGGTCGCCCCCGGCGTGCCGGGCGTCCGGGGCGTCCTGGGTGACGACGAGGAAGACGCAGGCGGCGAACCGCGACGCGCTGGCCTGCCGCGACTGGACGCGCAGCGCGAGCTCGTGCAGGTTCGCCCGGATGGTGGAGGTGCCGTACAGGGCGTCGACGACGGGCACCGAGCCGGCGGTCAGCCGGGCGGTGACCGCGGTGCGCAGGCTGATGGCGTACGTGGCGCCGGTCCGCTCGGCGAAGCGGCGGTGGAAGTCGACGATCTCCTCCACGCCCTGCCCCGGATCGTACGGCAGGCAGGCCACCTGATCGCGGTCGAGGCCGAGCGCCCGGGTCACCTCGTCGACCGTCTCCGGATCGAACGTGTCGACGCTGACCGGAGTCGCCGCCCACCCTCGGGCCAGCGCGCGGAAGAACGCGAAGGACAGGTCGAGGGCGGCGGACTTGGTGATCGACACGGCCAGGCCGGGTGGGAGCAGGTCGCGGCACCTGGCGTAGGGGACCTGGCCGAGCAGCAGCCCGTGCACCTGCTCGCGATCGAGGAGCCCTTGGACCCGCGGCCGTATCTCGTCCTCGTGCTCGTACGCGACCCACTCCAGGCGCACCCCGGACAGCGTGCGGGCCGCCTCCTCGAAGAGGGCGCGGTGGCTCGTGTGGATGATGAGCCCGATCACGATGGTCATGTCCCCCGCACCCTACTACGAACTACTTACGAACATAGTCCGCTTAAGGACGGGGTGGAAGCGGGGCCTACCAGTCTCCGCCCTCTCCCTCGTCATCCCCCTCGAAGATCTCCTCGGCGATCTCACCTGCCACGAGGCCACCCGCCACACCGGCGACCCCCGCCGCCGCCACCATGCCCAGGCCCGCCCCGCCGTGGTGCCCGTGGTGCGGGTCGTGCCGGTCGTCGTACGCCTCATGCCCGGAGTGCGGGAGATGCCCGCCATGCCTGGTCAGCCCGGCCAGCCAGCGGTCGAGCTCGCTCGGCCAGTCGGTGCGCAGCGCGTCGTCGTGGCTGATCCGGAAGCGGCCGACGGCGTCACCGGAGTAGCGGCCGGCGCGCTTGTCGGCCTCCAGGATCACTTCGAGCCCCGCCGGGGTCGCGACGAAGGTGAGCTCGACCTCGCCCAGGACCCCCGCGTGCCGCGGCGGCGGGTAGAACTCGATCTCCTGGTAGAACGGCAGGTCCTGATGCACCCCGTACAGCCGTCCGGCCTCCAGGTCGGCCGACTTGAACTGGAAACCGAGCTGCGGGAACGCCTGCAGGATGCGCAGTTGGGAGGGCAGCGGCTCGATCGCGACCATGTCGAGGTCGCCCTTGTCGACGGCCTTGGCGATGGCCAGCTCGGTGCGCACGCCCAGCGCCATGCCGGTCAGGTGCTGGCCGCCGATCTCGCTGATGGGCGTCTCCCACGGCACCGGGATCTGGAAGCCGATCACCCGGTCCTCGCCCTCCCGGAGCGTGAACGGCCCCGAGACCCGCTCCCGGGCGAACTCGCCGAGCCCGGCGCCCTCGCCGTCACCGTGCTCGATCTCCACCTTGGCCACCAGGCCCAGGGTGACGTGCTCGATCTCGGCGTCGAAGTCGCCGCCCTTGAGCCGCACCTCGCCGGCGAGGAGCCCACCCGGCCGGGTCCGCGGAGTGGCAAGGACGGTGTCCACCGAGGGGGCGCCCACGCCGAGCGCGCCCAGCATCCGTTTGAAGACCACGGCTTCGTTCTCCCTGTCGAAGGTCGACGGCATGTGTGTAGCCACCCGCCTGAACGATCAACGTTGAGGCCGGGTTCCGGAGGCCAGTAAAACGTCTCCGTCCGGGCGGCGCAGGAGGTCGCCGTTTGATGGCGAGATGCGGTATTCGCAAGATCGTGACGTCGATTCACAGGAAGCCCTCAGCTACCCGCGCGCGGATGTGCTGATTCCGGCTCTTATAGTCGTCAGCGGCGGCGAAAGCGTAGGTCAGAGGCGCGTACGCACAGGGAGTGGGGGCTTTGTCAGCAGGAACAGCCGGACAGCCAGAGGTCGCACGACCGAGGACGGCACGGGCTCGCGGCAGGCTGCTCGCCGCCGCCGGCGTCCTGCTCCTCGCGGTCACCGCCGGATGCTCTGGAGGCACCGAGGGCTCCCCGGTCACCGGAGCCGGGGACGACAGCGTCCCGACCGCCGCCCCCGAACAGACGGGGGCCGACTGCCGGCCCACGGAGAAGCTGGTGCCACCCTGCGGCGCGTACTGGGGCATGTACATCGCGCCCGCTCCCCGCGAGCAGCGCGTCCCCGTGGTCCGGGCCATCAGCGACATGGAGAGCCGGCTGGGCCGCAAGCTGGACGTGGTCTTCAGCTATCACGACATGTCCACCTCCGCCAACGGCACGTTCATCCGGGAGGACGAGGTCGAGCTCGGCCAGGACCGCCTCCTGCTGCTGAGCTGGGAGGCCAAGATCTGGGGCAACCCCGAGCGCACGCTGCGCTGGCGCGACATCGCCAGTGGCTCCATGGACACCCTGATCGACCAGCAGGCCCGGCGCATCAAGAACTACGGCAAGACCGTCATGGTCGGCTTCGACGGAGAGATGGACCGGCGCGAGACCAGCGGCACCCCCAAGGAGTACGTCGCCGCCTACAAGCACATCCACGACCGCTTCGAGAAGCTGGGCGTGACCAACGTGCTCTGGGTCTGGGCGGTGACCGGCTTCCTCGAGTACAAGGACAAGTGGAAGAGCCTGTATCCGGGCCACGACTACGTCGACTGGGTCAGCTACGACCCGTACAACTTCGCCACCTGCCGCGGCGCGCGGTGGAAGACCTTCGAGCAGACGGTCAAGCCCACCTACGACTGGTTCCAGGCGAACGGCTTCGGCGGCAAGCCCATCATCATCGGCGAGTACGGCAGCGAGGTCGATCCCCGCGACCCGTCGGCCAAGGCCGACTGGTTCCGCGGCATCCCGGAGGCCCTGAAGGGCATGCCCAAGATCAAGGCCCTCCTGCAGTGGAACGCCGTCCTGGAACCGGATTCACCCAACGGGTGCGACTTCCGCCTGGAGGGTCCGGGCGTGATGGAGGCGTTCATCGAGGCGGGCCGCGACCCGTACGTCAACCAACCACTCCCCTAACCGGCACCGGGATCTCCTCCCGAACCGTTGAGGACGTGTGACACCCACTCCAGCGAGCCGGTCCTGAGAACCTCCTCCGCCACGCGCTTGGCGGAGGTCGTCCGCAGCGCGGCGAGGGAGCTGTCGATCCACGGCTGCACGTTCTGGTGCCCCTGCTCCCGGTACTCGACGGCCTGGATAAGGCACTCCAGCTTGTCCGCGTCACGGGCGCAGACCGCTTCGAGGGTCGCCTTCTCCTCGTACTCCGCGACCGCCCCGCTCACCATCCGCCCGACGAGCTCCGGCACGCCCCGCATCTGGTCGGCGGTCACCTGCTCGTTCGGCGCGGCCCGCAGGTAGCGCTTGCCGAGGTACGGGATGTCGGTGACGCGCGTCTCCTGGGTGTCGTGGAAGAGACTCATGAACGCCGCCCGCTCCGGATCACCGCCCTCCAGCACGGCGATCACGCCGGCGATGACCGCGGCCCGGAACGAGTGATCCGCGATGCTCTCCGGATCCCGTACCCCCGCCACGAGCCAGCCGGTGCGCTTGTACCGCTTGAGCAGCCCCATCTCGTACAGCAAGCCCGCGAGCCCGTCCAGTTCGTCCGCCACGAGGTGCCCCCTCTCACTCGCGATGCGTCATGCGCCCGAGCGTAGACGACAACCCCTCGTGGACGGCGACGTTCACACCACCACCGCGCGCCGCCGACCGGCGGCGGCGGTCACACCTGCAGCGCCGACTCGATCTGCTTGAGGTTGTGCCGTGCCAGCGCGAGGTTGCCCCGGGAGCGGTCCAGCGCGAGGTAGAGGAAGAGGGATCCGCGACTGCTGGAGAGGGGGCGGATGAGGTGGTACTGCTTGCTCAGGGTGATGAGGATGTCCTCGACGGCGTCGTTCATGTTGAGCAGGGCGAGCGTGCGGGTCTTGGCACGGACGACCTCGGTGTTGCCGGCCGCGGCGACCTCGAGGTCAAGGCCGTCCCCGCCGCCGATGGTGCCGAGGGTCATCCCACTCTCGTAGTCGACGAGGGCGGCGCCGACGGCGCCTTCGATCGTCATCGCCTCCTTGAGGGCGGTCTCGATGTTCATGCCTCGTCCCCATCTCTACACTTTGCAGGCGAATCGCCTTTTAAGACCACTGTTGCGCAGGTTGCAGATTAAACTACTGTGGCCGCTGCGGCGAAGTGAAGGGGTGACGGTGACAACTCTCGAAGAGTCCCTCTCCCGGTTCCTCGATCTTCCAGGAGTGACGACCGTCGCCCTTGTGGACGCGGTCACCGGCCTGACGTACAGCGTGGTGGGAGAGGCCGGCGAGATGGAGGACGGGATCGAATGCGCGGAGCTCACCACCCTGGTCACTGAGCGGCTCTGCGAAGCGGGAGCCACCGGGGATCTCGAGAGCGTGATCGTCACGACCACTTCCCGCTACCACGCGCTCCATGTGATGCGGAGGCAAGGTGAGCCGTTGCTGATTACTGCCACGCTGGACCGCCAGCGGTCCAATCTGGCCTTGGCGGTGAGGAGTCTGACGGATCACGCGGAAGACGTACTCGCGTGACCAGGACGAAGGGCTCCACCGAGGGAGCCTCACGGACGCACCGGAACGTTCCGGCGCTGCTGCTCGCGCTGCGCGAGGAATCCTTCACCGGCACGGTCGAGGTATCCGGAGCTCCAGGTGGATCGATCCATCTCAGGAACGGACTCATAGCCGCGATCGAGACGCCGGGGGCGCCCACCGCGGAGTCGACGATGCTGAGGTCGGGCCGGGTCTCGGACGAGGACTGGACGACGGCCCGGGCCGAAGGCCAGGGCCAGGATGGCCGGCAGGACGGGCTGGGCCCGGTACTGGTGGCGCGCGGAATCCTCGGCGCCGCCGAACTGGAGGTCATCTGCACCGCCGCCGTCTTCGACGGGGCCTTCGCCATGGCGCTCAGCACACCGGGAAGCTGGGAGGTCCGCGAGCAGGTGTCGACGATCGTCGTGCCGACAGGCATCGAACCGAGCCTGGTGGCGAAGGAGACGACCCGCAGGCTCGCGGTGATCGCACAGTACTTCGGAGCACCCGGCGAGTTCGCCCGGACCCGGATACGCCCGGCACCTGGGGCGAACGGCCGGGCGGTGCCGCTGGTGCCTCGCTACCAGGCGTTGCTGGACAGTTCCAACGGCCGCCGCACGCCCAGGGACATCGCCTTCACCCTGGGGCGGGGCATCTTCGGCGTGATGAAGGACCTCGGCCGGATGAACACCCTCGGCCTGCTGCAGTGGGAGTCGCGCGCACCGACCGGAAGACCGAGCACCGCGCCGCGCACCGCCCGCCCGTCCGCGGGATCACCGGCACCCGACGCCCCGCTTCCCCGGAGAGTGCCGAGACAGAAAGGCCGGGGCCCGAACATCACCGACACGAAGGCGAATCCGTGAACTCCCGCTGGCGCCGGGTGGCCAAGCACCGTCACCAGCTGATGAGCCGGAAGAGGTGGCGTCCTGCGACCACCGGCGTCCACCTCACGACCGCCGCCGCCGACGTCCACCTCACCGCCGCGCCCCCGGTCGCTCCGCTTCCCCGGCGGACGCCCGGCGGATCCGGCGGACCGGTTCCGGCGGATAACATCGTCGCGAGCCCACCCTCAGCCGCTACGTTATGGCGGGTCCTCGAAGCGCTGAAGAACGGCTCTCCAGCGACTGAGAGCCCGTTCGCTCCCGAGATCGATCGCACTGTTGACACGGTGGCCACTCACCCGTAACAAGGATCCCGCTCATGCCCGAAACCGCAGCGACCGAACAACTCATTGATGTCCTGACCGCGCTGCGGGAACAGGTGACGGGAGTGTCCGAGAGCATCATCGCCACCCTGGACGGCCTGCTGGTGGTCGCTGACGCCGACACCATCCATCCGGAGTCCGTCGCGGCGCTCGCCGCCGCCACGCTCGGCCTGGGGCGGCGCATGGCGCAGCAGACCGGCAGCGGCGCGCTCCGCGAGGTGATAACCCGCGGCGCCGGCGGCCATGTCGTCGTCCTGACCATCGGCGAACGCGCGCTGCTGGCCGTCAAGGGCGACGAGGGCCTGGACCTGCCCGCATTCCTGCGGGAGTCCCCCAGGGCGGTGGACCAGCTCGAGAAGCTGCTGTCCGCCGATGTCACGTAGTAGCCGTCACCTGTAGGGCGATGGTCAGGTGCGGGGGCGGGTCGCGTCCACGGAAGTGTCGTCGGCGTCCAGGCGCGCCGACGGCCACGCGCCCGAGTGCACGAGAGTCCGGATCAGCCGCCCGAGGGTCGTGGCGACGGCCGCCACCGCCGGTGGGGTCCGGCCGCCACGCGGCAGGCCGAGCACTACCGATCGGGACGCCTCGGGCTCCGTCAACGGAGCGCCGCTGAGCGTCCCCGCGGCGATGTCGCCGGCCACACCCGCGGCGGGCAGAACGGTCCAGCCGTGCCCGGCGAGCACGAGTTTCTTCTGCAGGTGCATCGAGTTGACCTCGACGGCGATCCGCGGCGCGGCGGAGACGGACGAGCGAGCCTGATCGATGAGAGCCCGCAGGCCGTGCCCGGGGACCGGCAGCACCAGCGGGTGCCCTAGCACCGATGCCCAGGGCATGGGCCTGTCCGGGGTCAGCTCGGCCGGCGGGGGCGCGACCACCCACAGAGGCTCCCGTAGCAGCGGAACCACCGTCAGCGATGGCGTGTCGGTCGTGTTGTACAGCAGCGACATGTCCACGTCACCGCTGTCGAGCCACTGCTGCAGATGGCCTGAGTAGGCGGTCACGACGCGGAGCCGGATGCCCGGATAGCGGTCGGCGACGACGGTGACGAGGGGCTGCACGACGACGTCCATGACGCTTTCCAGCACGCCGAGGGTCACGATCCCGGTGACCTGTTCAGGGTCGGGGCGGATCTCGGCGCGGGCGCGCTCCAACTCCTGCAACGCGCGACGGGCTCGTTCCACGAAGGCCGCACCGGCGGCCGTGGGGATCATCCCCTGCCTGGTCCGTTCGAACAGCTCGACTCCGATCTCGTCCTCAAGGGTCCGGATCTGGCGGGTGACCGCGGGCTGCACCAGGTGCAGCAGGCGCGCGGCCTTCGTCACGCTGCCCACCTCCGCGACCGTGACCAGCGCCGTGAGCTGTCTCAGATCCATCGCGACCTTCCGATATGTCAGGAGCCGATGCCCCCATCATCAAACGATATTTCACAAGCCAGAAGATCAGTGAACATGATGGACGAGCCCGCCCCCTGGCGGCGTCACCCACGGAAGGGCACAGAAGGGCTACAGCATGTACGACCTCAACCAGGACGAGGCCGCGATCGTCGAGCTCGTCAGGAACTTCGTCGAGCGCGAAGTGAAGCCGGTCGTCCGTGACCTGGAACATGCCGACGCCTATCCCGGCAAGCTGATCGACCAGATGAAGCAGATGGGCATCTTCGGCCTGGCGATACCGGAACCCTGGGGTGAGGCGAGCGTCTCGGTCCCCTGCTACGCCGCCGTCACCGAAGAACTCTCCCGCGGGTGGATGAGCCTGGCCGGCGCGATGGGCGGCCACACGGTCGTGGCCAAGCTGCTGCTGGACTTCGGCACCCGCGAGCAACAGGACCGCTATCTGGCGAAGATGTCCACCGGGGAGATCCGTGCGACCATGGCGCTGACCGAACCCGGCGGCGGGTCGGACCTCCAAGCGATGCGCACCACCGCCTGCCGCGACGGCGAGGAGTATGTGATCAACGGGTCGAAGACGTGGATCACCAACGCTCGCCACTCGCAACTCGTCGCGCTGCTGTGCCGTACCGACCCGGATGCCCAGCCCACCCATCACGGCACGAGCATCATTCTCGTCGAGAAGGGGCCCGGGTTCGCCGTGTCCCGGGACCTGCCCAAGCTCGGGTACAAGGGCGTCGAGAGTTGCGAGCTGTCCTTCGACGGCTTCCGCGTCCCCCGGTCCGCGCTGCTCGGCCCGGAAGAGGGTCGCGGTTTCGCCCAGATGATGCGCGGTCTGGAGATCGGTCGTATTCAGGTCGCCGCCCGCGCCCTCGGGGTCGCCCGTGCCGCTCTGGAGGACTCGCTGCGCTATGCCCAGGAACGGGAGAGCTTCGGCAGGCAGATCTGGGAACATCAATCGATCGGTAACTACCTCGCCGACATGGCGACCGCTCTCACCGCGGCCCGGCAGCTCGTCCTGCACGCGGCTCGCCGATACGGGTCCGGGCAGCGCGCCGACATGGAGGCGGGGATGGCGAAGCTGTTCGCCTCCGAGACCGCGATGAAGATCGCGCTCGATGCCGTCCGCATCCACGGCGGCTACGGCTACTCCACGGAGTTCGATGTGGAGCGCTACTTCCGTGACGCGCCGCTCATGATCGTCGGCGAGGGCACCAACGAGATCCAACGCAACGTGATCACGCGTGAGCTGATCAAGCGCAACCGGGTGCGTTCGTGACCCCGGATCAGGCGGCGTCATGGCTGTTCGTTCCCGGCTCCCGGCCGGAACGCTTCGACACGGCCGCCACCAGTGGGGCCCACGAGATCATCATCGATCTTGAGGATGCCGTGGCGCCCGGCCAGAAGCGGTTCGCCCGAGACGATGTCGCGCACTGGCTCACGTCCCGCGGGAGCGCCTGGGTACGCGTCAACGCGGCCGGCACGCCGTGGCACGACGATGACCTCGCCACGCTGGCCGCGTGTCCGGAGCTGCGGGGCGTCGTGGTCCCCAAGGCCGTGGGGCCGATCGCCCTGGCCCGGATCGCCGAACGACTGCCTGCCGAGACCCCCGTCATCGCCCTGGTGGAGACGGCGCTCGGCATCCACAATGTCGCAGCGGTCGCCGCCTGCCCGGCGGTGAGCCGCCTCGCGTTCGGGTCGGTCGACTTCGCTCTCGACATCGACTCCGACGAGAGTGACGAGGCGCTCCTGCTCGCCCGCAGCGCACAGGTCATCGCGTCCCGCGTGGCATTGCTGCCACCCCCTATCGACGGGGTCTGCGTCGAGACGAGAGACACCACGATCATCGCCAGGGCCGCTGTCCGGGCCAGGAGCCTCGGCTTCGGCGGCAAGCTGTGCATCCACCCCGCCCAGGTCGGACCGGTCAACGCCGCCTTCGCCCCGGATCGGGCCGACCTCGACTGGGCGCACAGGGTGCTCTCCACCGCGGCTGGGCACGGCGACGGGCCGATCAGTGAGGGAGTTTTCAGGATGGACGACCAGATGATCGACAAGCCCCTGCTCGACAAGGCTCGCCGGATCATCGCCCGCGGGGTGCGGGGATGAACGAGGTCACCGAACGTAGCGAGTTCATCCTCCCGACCCCCGCCCAGGCCCTCGGCGCCCTGCTGGGTGTGCCCCTGCCGGACCTCGACGCGGGCGAGGGACTGCCCCTGACGTGGCACTGGCTCTACATGCTGGAGCGGCCGGCCCAGACGGATCTGGGCCGCGACGGTCACCCGATCCGCGGCGCCGTCCCCGCACCGCCGCGTCCCGGCCTGCGCCGCATGTGGGCCGGCGGCCAGGTGCGATCGCTGGGTCCGCTCCGCTGTGGAGAGGTGGCCACGCGCCGTACCGCCGTTCTCTCCACGCGGGAGAAGACCGGCCGCACCGGGCGATTGACCTTCGTCGCCGTGAGCCACCAGATCAGCCAGAGCGGCCGGGTCGTCGTCGAGGAACGCCAGGACCTCGTCTACCGCGAGCCGACGGCGGAGCGTCCACCGGAGACGAGGGGCGAGGCAGAGCGCGAACGCGAGTCCGGGTTCGTCCCACAGCCGCCGGGCCATGACGAATGGTGCATCGAGGTCACGCCGACCCTGCTGTTCCGCTTCTCGGCGCTCACCTACAACGCCCACCGGATCCACTACGACCGCGACTACGCCCGAGAGGTCGAAGGCTACCCTGGCCTCGTCACCCACGGACCGCTCCAGATCCTTGCGATGGCCGAGACCGCACGCGCCCGCGGCTTGCCGACCCAGGACCCCCTCACCTATGAGTATCGGCTCGTTTCCGCGCTCTTCGAAGACCAGGGACTGATCGCCCGCGCCACTCCCGGGGACGGCCAGGTCCACACGTCGGTCCGCGACGTCACCGGTCGCCAGACTGCTCGTGGCACCATCACCACTGAGGGTTGAACTCGGCCTGGCGCCGGGTGGCGTGGACGGTCTCGAGCAGGGAGAGGGCCTGGGCGGTAGGGCTGCCGGGCTCGGCCTGGTACACGATGAGCTGCTGACCGGGGGCGCCGCGCACGTCGAAGGCCTGGTAGGTCAGGGTCAGCGGGCCGACGTCGGGGTGGAGGAGATGCTTCGCCTCGTGGCTCTTGCCGCGCACGGCGTGGGCGGCCCACAGGCGGGCGAAGTCGGTGCTGTGCTCGACGAGGGTCCGTACGAGGTCGCGCAGCCGGGGGTTGCCGGGGTCGTGGCCATGGGCCTGGCGCAGGTTGGCCACGGTGGCCTGCGCGGTCCAGTCCCAGCGGGTGTAGAAGAGCCGGCCCGCGGGGTCCAGGAAGGTCATGCGGGCCAGGTTGTCGGCAGGGTCGAACGGGGAGTACAGGGCCTCGGCCAGGGCGTTGACCGCGAGGATGTCCAGGGTCGGGTTGATCACGAACGCCGGGGCGTTCGGGTAGCCGTCCATCAGCTGCCGCAGTTCGGCGCTCACGGTGTCGGTGGTGTGGACGAGGTGGTCGCCCGGGGCGACCCCGGTGAGCCGGTACAGGTGGGATTGGGCGTCGGAGTCCAGTTGAAGGGCGCGGGCGAGGGCACCGAGCACCTGTGGCGAGGGGTTGCGCTCGCGCCCCTGCTCCAGGCGCGTGTAGTAGTCGACGTTCACCCCGGCCAGGACGGCGATCTCCTCGCGGCGCAGCCCGGAGACCTTCCGGACCCCGGAGGCCGGCATGCCGACCTCTTCGGGCCGCAGGACCGAACGGCGTGCTCGCAGGAAGTCACCCAGCTCATTGCCAGACATGTGTTCAGGCTAATCGGCCGGCACGCCTCCTGCCTGGGTGCGTCCCACCCAGGCAGGAGGCGTCCTGGTCGGTGCTCGCCGGCCTGTGCAGACTCGCTTCGCGGAGACCTCGACGAAGGGAGCGGGCCATGGCGACAGCCAAGGACGAGGGCGACATGGACGTGATCGGTATGTGGGTGACCGCGGACGGTCACATTCGCCAGGAACTGCGGCCGGACGGGCGCTACGACGAGGCACGTGGCGGGCGACGCAGCGCGTACACGGGACGGTACACCGTGACCGGCAGCCACCTGGACTACGTCGACGACACCGGGTTCACCGCGACGGGCGACATCCGCGACGGGGTGCTCTACCACGAGCACCTCGTGCTCTACCGGGAGCCTCAGGACCTCCAACGAAAGGATCACCATGCGTGAGCACGACATGCTGTACATCGACGGCGCCTGGCGTGAGCCCGAGCAGGGAGATCCCCTGGAGCTTACCGACCCGGCGACCCGCGAGGTCACGGGCCGAGTAGCTCTGGGCGGCGAGGCGGACGTCGAACGGGCGGTCGCCGCGGCGGTGCGCGCCTTCGACTCGTACTCTCAGACCTCACCGGATGAGCGCGTCGAGCTGCTGAAGAGCATCCTCGGCGAGTTCGACCGGCGCGCGGAGGACCTGGCCCAGGCCGTGACCGAGGAAATGGGCGCGCCGCTCGCGTTGGCGCGCGGCGCGCACGTGCCGACAGGCCGCGGCCAGCTCGCCAGCGCGATCGAGATCCTGCGCAAGTACGAGTTCAGCGAGCTGCGCGGCAGCACGGAAATCCGCCAGGAGCCGCTCGGCGTCGCCGGGCTGATCACCCCCTGGAACTTCCCCGTGCTGCAGGTGGCAGGGAAGACCGCTTCGGCGCTCGCCGCCGGGTGCACGGTGGTGCTCAAGCCGGCGGAGCTCACCCCGTACTCCGCCGTGATCACGGCGGAGATCATGGACGCGGCCGGCGTTCCGGCGGGAGTCTTCAACCTCGTCACCGGCCTCGGCTCAGTGGTCGGCAACGCCCTGAGCTCCCACCCGGACGTCGGTGTCATCTCCTTCACCGGCTCCCTCGAGACGGCCGGCCGGGTCACGATCGCCGCCGCTCCGACCATGAAGCGGGTGCACACCGAACTCGGCGGGAAGTCCCCGCACATCCTCCTGCCGGACGCCGACTTCGGCCCGGCGGTGCGGACGGTGTACGACTGGATGATGGCGATGACGGGACAGCTCTGCAGCGCCCCCACGCGCACGCTCGTACCGCGGTCCCGCCTGGAGGAGTTCCTTTCCGTCCTGGTGCCCAGCCTGGAGGCGCTCAAGGTGGGTGACCCGCGGTCTCCGGAGACGGAGATGGGCCCGCTGGTCTCGGACCAGCAATGGCAGAAGGTCCAGCACTACATCCAGCGGGGCCTGGACTCCGGGGCGCGACTGGTGACCGGCGGGCTCGGCAAGCCGGCGGGGCTGGAGGCCGGCCACTTCGTCAAGCCGACCGTGTTCGCCGACGTCACCAACGACATGGTCATCGCGCGAGAGGAGATCTTCGGCCCGGTGATGTCCGTGATCGCCTACGACACCGTCGACGAGGCCGTCGCCATCGCCAACGACACCCCGTTCGGCCTCGCCGGGTACGTCGTCGGCTCCGACCTGCACAAGGCGAGGGCGGTGGCATCGCGCATCCGGGCGGGCTACATCGTCATCAATGACGCCGAGTTCGACTGGACGGCGCCCTGGGGCGGCTACAAGCAGTCCGGCAACGGCCGGGAGTTCGGCCCGGAGGGCTTGGCCGCCTACCTCGAGACCAAGGTGCTCTGCGGCGGCTGAACCGCCGGTCACCGGCGCGGCGGTCCCCGGCCCCATGGCCCGGCACCGCCGTTTCCTATGCCGTCATGATCACTGTGGTCACCGATGCCCCGTCGGTGCCGCTGACCGAGCCGCCCTTGCAGTAGGCGAGTCCGGCCCTGGCGTTCTCGACCTGGCGACCGCCGGCTCGACCGGTGAGCTGCCAGTAGAGCTCGCAGATCTGGGCCGTGCCCGTCGCTCCGACCGGGTGACCACGTGAGAGCAGGCCGCCGCTGGGGTTGACGGGCAGCGGTCCGCCGAGGCTCGTGTGACCCGCCATGGTCAACCGGGCCCCCTCCCCTCGCGGCAGGAGCCCCAGACCTTCGAGGCGGACGATTTCGGCGATCGTGAAGCAGTCGTGCATCTCGACGACGTCGATGTCCTCCGGGCCGATCCCGGCGAACGTGTAGGCGGCCTGCCCCGCTCGCGCGGAGACGTCCTCCTCGTTGATGTCCCCGAGCCCGCGCAGAACCGTGCCGCTCACCAGCCCGCAGGCGGCGACCGCCGGGGCGGGGCCGGTGAGGGACAGGCGTCGCATGCCCTCGGCGCTCGCGATGACGACCGCGGCGGCACCGTCGCTGATCGGGGAGCAGTCGTAGAGCCCGAGGGGATCGGCGATCGGCCGCGCGTTGACCACCTGCTCCAGGCTGATCGGCTTCTGGTACTGGGCGTAGGGGTTGTGCACCGAGTGAGCGTGGTTCTTCACGGCCACCATCGCGATCTCCTCGCGGGAGGCTCCGTGGTCCCGCATGTAGCGACGCGCGCTCAAGGCGTGACCGGCCGCGAAGATGAACCCCATGGCCGCGTCCAGGTCGCCCGGGTCCGGCCGCACGCCGCCCTTGATCCGGTCGGTCATCTTCTCCACGCCCACCACGAGAGCCACGTCGCAGATGCCGGCGCCCACCGCGATCCACGCTTCACGCAGCGCGGTCGCTCCGCTGGAGCAGTAGTTCTCGTGATTGCTGATCGGCTTGCCCGACAGACCGACCCGCATCGCGATGCGCTGGCCGGCGACCGGCCCGCCGAAGACATGCCCCACGTACACCGCGTCGATGTCGGCCGGCGCGACTCCCGCGTCCGCCATGGCCGCGGTCGCGGCGTGCGCGCCCAGCACTTCCAGCGTGACCTGCGGCGGGAACTTCCCGAACCGGTGCATGCCCGCGCCGACCACGTGTACCCGCCTCATGCGGACGCTCCCTGGGCAGTCGCCTCGAACGCGTATCGGAGGCGATCGTCCTCCGGGTCGTCCATCGGAGCCGTGACGAGGCGTACGGGCGATCCGATGAGATCCGGCGTCATGTCGCCGAAGCCGACGAGGCGCGACAACAGCCTCAGCTCCTCCTCGGGCAGGTCGACATACGCCAGGACGTAGGGCGTCGCGACTCCTTCGGGTGCCTGCCGGACCACCGTGTACGAATAGACGACGCCTTGAGGGGAGAGGGGTGTCGCCTCCACCTCCACCAGCTCGGCCGTGCAGTACGGGCACAGCTCGCGGCGGGGGAACGAGGTCACCCCGCATTCCGGGCACCGGACCGCGAGCAGCGTCGGCGGTTCGGTCCGGAACACCGCCGGGTCGAACGATTGTGGTGCTGTCATCTCGGCCTTTCCACCTCTGGGCTCGGATCGGGTTTCACTGGTCGACGAGGTCGTGCGCCCGGATGGGCAGCCGGCGTATCCGCCGGCCGGTCGCGTGGAAGACCGCGTTGGCGACGGCGGCGGAGCTGCCCACGACACCGATCTCGCCGGCTCCCCTGGCTCCCACGGGGTCGGCGTGCGGGCCGGGCGGCGTGACCAGCTCGACCTCGACGGCGGGAGCGTCGGCGTGTGTGAGGATGTGGTAGGACCCGAGATCGACACCCATGAAGCGGCCATGCTCCTTGTCGACGTGCAGCTGTTCCATCAGCGCGTGGCCGACCCCCCACAGCATCCCGCCGCGGAGCTGGTTCTTCAGCATCGCGGCGTGCAGGACACGTCCGACGTCGAAGACGCCCACCATGCGCCGTACCCGGACCCGTCCGGTGACACGGTCGACCCCGACCTCCGCGAAGTGGGCGCCGTAGCTGGCGCGGTAGGCCGTCGGGGTCGTCTCATGGGCCTGGACGAACCGGCCGGCCCGCGCGTCGGCGACCATGCCGGGCGTGAGCCCCTCGGGGATCCACGAGCCTTCGACGGTGACCGCCTGCCCGTCCTCCCGGCGAGCGATCTCACCGAAGTCGATCGACGTTCCGCCCGGGGTCACGATCCGGTGCCGGTCCGGTACGGCCTGGCCCGGCGCGGGCTCCTGGCCAGGCCAGTGCTTCCGTGCGAGATCGCGGAGCCGGCGCAGCAACCTGTCGGCCGCGTCCTCTACCGCGGCGGCTGCCGTGGCGCTGCTGCAGGAGCCGGCGGCCATCGGGGCCAGCGGAAGGTCGCTGTCGCCCAAGCTGATCCGGACCCGTCGCGGATCCGCGCGCAGCCTCTCCACCACCAGCTGGGCAAGCGCGGTGCGCAGCCCGGTGCCGGGATCCTGGGCGGCGAGCGCGATCTCGACCACGCCGTCGCCGGAGAGGCGGGCTCGGCAGAACGTGGGTCCTCCGCCGTAGCCGGGATAGTAGGCCGCGGCCACACCCCATCCAAGTGTCTCGCCGGTTCGTGGATCCGCCATGGAGCCGACGGGCGCCTGCCGCCGCGACCAGCCGAACAGCTCCGCGCCGCGGTCCAGGCACGCCGGCAGGTTCCTGCCGCTGAACGGCAGCAGGTCCACCGGGTCGACCTCGGGCTCGTTCAGGCGGCGCAGCTCGACCGGGTCGAGGCCGGCGGCCACCGCGAGCTCGTCGATCGCGCATTCCAGCGCGAAGGAGGTCGGGAACTCCAGCGGAGCCCGCATGAAGCCGGGCGTGATGACGTCGGTCGGCACGACGTGTTCCCGTACCGCCACCGCGCCGAACCGGTAGAGCCGCGCGGAGAGGGCTGTCCCGCCGAGGGGCAGCACATCGCTGCGCGAGCCCTGGGTCCGGCACGCGTGCTCATATCCGAGAAGGGTGCCGTCCCGACGGGCGGCCAGGCGGACCCGATGCCGCGAGGCCGGTCGGAAGCTGCCGAGGGTCGCCATCTGACCACGGCGGACGCCGAGCCTGACCGGCCGGCGCAGCCGGCGGGCGGCCTCGGCGGTGTAGACGGTGTGCCACAGGGTGAGCGCCTTTCCGCCGAAGGCGCCGCCCACGTGCCGGCTGATCACCCGGACCTGGTCAGGTTCGACACCGAGCGCGGCGGCCAGCCCGTGCTTCTCCCCGACGACCCATTGCGTGGGGCTCCACACCGTCAGCCGGTCGCCCGACCAGCGGGCGTTCGTGGCGTACGGCTCGATCGGCTGGTGCAACTGGGCAGCGGTCTCATAGGTCGCCTCCACCACGAGATCCGCGTGCGTCACGGCTCCGGCCGGGTCGCCTCTGCGCAGCGCGAAGACCTCGATGTCGTCGGCCTCGTCCGCCGCGTACGGGTCGACCTGTGCGGGAAGCTCCTCCGCCGTGAGCTCCACGAGCGCCGCCGCCTGTTCGGCCTGCTCCGGAGTGTCCGCGACCACGAGCGCGACCATCTGCCCGTGATAGCGGACCTCCGGCCCGGCCAGGGGGTCGAACGAGGTGTGGAACTGCCCCCCGTCCATGAGCGCGAGACCCGGGCCGACGGCACCTCGGGTGTCGCGATGCGTCAGGATCAGTCGAACACCGGGTACGACCTCGGCCGCCGCGGTGCGGATGTCGCGGAGAACGCCGCGGGCGAAGGTGGCGCAGACCAGAGCGGCGTGGAGCTGGCCCGGCTCGGAGTGGTCGTAGGTGTACTCCGCGGCTCCGGTCACCTTGTCGCGGGCGTCGACGCGTGGCAGTCGTCCCTCCGGGGGCGTGCGGGCGCCGGTCATTCATCCTCCTCGGCAGGCCAGGAGCGCTGCGGTCACGGCGCGCGCTCCCAGCGCGATTCCGCGCCGGTTCTCGTGCGTACGGGCGACCGCTTCGAACGCGGCCTCCCCGGCCGCGAACGCGCGCTCGGGGGTCAGCCGCTCTCCGGAGACGGCGGACTCGGCCTCGGATGATCGCCAGGGTCGGGTGGCGACGCCGCCCAGCGCGATCCGCGCGGCGACCACACGGTCGTGGTCGAGTTCGAGGCTCACGGCCGCGGAGGCGGCGGCGAAGGCGAAGCTCGCCCGGTCTCGCAGCTTGACGAACGCCGAGGTCCCCCGCGGCGCCGGCAGAAGGACGGCGGTGATGATGTCCCCGTCACCGAGGACGGTCTCCTTGTGCGGGGCGTCCCCCGGTTCGCGGAACAGGTCGGCGACCTGGACGGTCACGACCTTCGCCGCGGTCGCCGCCTCGACGCTCGCCTCCAGGGCCACGAGGGCCACGGCCATGTCCCCGGGATACGGCGCGACGCAGTGGGGTGACGCGCCCAGCACCGCGCGCTGTTCCAGATGGCCGGTGAGCGCGGAGCACGCGTCGCCGGGCCTGCGCCGGCCGCAAGGCGAGGACGCGTCGCGGAAGTACGGGCAGCGCGTCTTCTGCAGCAGGTTGCCGCCCAGCGTGGCGACGTTGCGGATCTGGGCCGAGGCGGCGAGGTCGATGGCCGCGGCCAATGCCGGGTAGCGCTCGCGGACGAGCGGGAGCGCCGCCGCCTCGGCCATGGTCACTCCTGCGCCCAGCCTGACCGGGTCGCCGTCCAGCTCCGTCCGCCGGAGCTCGGCCACGTCGCCGAGGCCGACGAGTCGCCTCGGGGCCAGCACGTCCAGGCGCATCAGGTCGACCACCGTCGTGCCGCCGGCGATGAAGACGGTGTCCGGCCCGGCCGCGGCCAGGGCCTGCGCGAGGTCGGACGGCCGGGCGTACTCGAACGGCCTCATGCGCCCTGCCCCTCGGCCACGTCGGCGATCGCGGCGACGATGCCGGGGTAGGCGGCGCACCGGCACAGGTTCCCGCTCATGGACTCGCGGATCTCCTCGGCCGTGTTCGCCCGGCCCTCCCCGATGCACCCCAGGCCGGACATGATCTGGCCCGGGGTGCAGAAACCACACTGAAGCGCGTCCCGGTCGATGAACGCCTGCTGGAGCTCGTGCAGACCGCCGTCTGGGGTGCCCAGACCCTCGATCGTGAGCACCTGTCCGCCCTCCACGGTGACCGCGAGCAGCAGACAGGCCAGCACGCGGACCCCGTCGACGTGAACGGTGCAGGCGCCACAGGTGCCCTGGCCGCAGCCGATCTTGGTGCCGGTCAGCCCCAGATCTTCACGGAGCAGATCCACGAGGGTTCTGCGGGTGTCGGCCTCGAGCCGGTGGGGGGTTCCGTTGACCGTGATCGACACAACGGCGGACTCAGGCTTCATCGGCCCGCAGGACGGGACGCTGCAGCGTGTCGGCTGTCCTCGTCGAGCCGCCAGGACCGCCGTCCGCGCCGATGACGGTGGCGGCGACGCTCGGCAGCGTCTCGGGGCCCAGAGCGACCACGACCATGGCGACAAGGCTCACGATGACCAGGAGAAGGGCCACTGGCGTGGATGAACCGCCTGCCCCGGCGACCAGGGCCGCCGCCACCGTGGGCGCCAGTCCTCCGCTGAGGGCGCCCGCCAGCTCGCGGCCGAGGCCGAGCCCGCTGTATCTCACCTGCGGTGGGAAGAGCTCGGTGAAGAAGGCCGCGGTCGGCGCGAGGGTCGCCGCGGTGCCGATGCCCACCCCGATCATCATCGCGACGATGACGCCTGCGGTGGTCGCCTGGTCGGCGATCGCGAAGAAGGGGAAGGCGAAGGCCGCCGAGAACCCCATCCCGCCGAGGATGACCGTCTTTCGCCCGATCCGGTCCGAGAGCGCGCCGAACAGCGGCATGGTGACGATGGCCGCGCCGGCGGCGCAGGACACGGCGAGGGTCGCGATGCCGGGAGAGAGCTTCAGTTGCTGGATGGCGTACGCGATGATGAAGGTGAGATAGACGTACGACACGGCGCTCTGCCCGGCCTGGGTGGCCATCACCACCGCGAGCGGCTTGCCCTGAGTCCGCACCAGCGTCTTGAGCGGGAAGGTCTCGATCGCCTCGTTCTTGGCCATGCGATCGAAGTCCGGGCTCTCGGCCAGCCGGAAGCGAAGGACCAGGGCGAAGCCGACGATCAGCGCGCTCGCCAGGAAGGGGACTCTCCATCCCCAGCTCAAGAACGCGTCCTGGGGGAGCTTGAGCAGGAGGGTGAACGTCAGCGAGGCGAGGACCAGTCCGGCGAAGACGCCGACCGCGGTCCACGAGCCCTGGATGCCGCGGCGACGCGGGTGCGCGTGCTCCACCGACAGGATCGCCGCGCCGCCGAACTCCGCGCCGGCCCCCAGGCCCTGCAGGATCCGGAGCGCGACCAGGCTGATCGGCGCGAGGATGCCCACGCTGGCGTAGCTGGGCACGAGGCCGATGAGCGTGGTGGCGGAGCCCATGAGCATCAGGGTGAGGAGCAGGACCCGCTTGCGGCCGATGCGGTCACCGAAGTGCCCGAAGACGATCCCGCCGAGAGGCCGCGCGAGGAATCCGATCGCGAACGTGCCGAACGACAGGATCGTCGCGACCGTCGGATCGGTGGACGGGAACATGATCTTGTTGAACACCACCGCGGTCGCGGTGGCGTAGAGCGAGAAGTCGTACCACTCGAGAGCTGAACCGATCAGTGCCGCACGGGCCACCGGGCCCAGGCCGCGCTTCGCCGTCCGTGTGTCGTCGTTCATGGACGATCGCCTTCCACTTGCCTGTCATCGAAGGTTGTCGCATCATGTATCAAATATCCAACGCTGGCAAGAGGGCCGAAGTTAGACCGTCGGGCACGTTTGCTCTACGGACGCCGGCCCGAGAGGCGGTTGAACGCGGTGACACACACTGAAGGTCGCGAGAACACGGCGTCCCAGACGGACGCGGTGTCTCAGACGGACGCGGTGACGGACGCGGTGTCCCAGACGGGCGACGCGCCGGGCGCGGTGTCCCAGACGGACGCGGTGACGGGCGCGGTGTCCCAGATGGGCGACGTGCCGGGCGCGGGTGCCCTCGAAGGCCTCCGCGTCGTCGAGATGGGCCAGTTGCTCGCCGGCCCCTACTGCGGCCAGTTGCTCGGCGACCACGGGGCCGATGTCATCAAGATCGAGCCACCGAAGCACGGCGACCCCATCCGCAAGTGGGGACGCGAGCAGGTGGCGGGGCAGCCGCTGTGGTGGCCGATCGTCGGACGCAACAAACGGTCGGTCACCTGTGACCTGCGCACCGCCGACGGGCAGCGGATCGCCAAGCGGCTGATCGCGAACGCCGACATCCTCATCGAGAACTTCCGCCCGGGCACGCTCGAACGGTGGGGCATGGGGTACGACGAGCTGTCGGCAGGCAACCCGGGACTGATCATGGTGCGCGTCAGCGGCTACGGGCAGACCGGTCCCTACGCCCATCGCGCGGGCTACGGCTCGATCGGCGAGGCCATGGGCGGTCTGCCGTCACCGGGAATCAGGAACAGCCGCCCTCCCGCTGCGGCGTCTCGATCGGCGACTCCCTCACGGCCACCTTCGCGTGCGTGGGCGCCCTGATCGCGCTCCACCGGCGCGGCCGCACGGGGCGGGGCCAGGTGGTGGATACCGCGATCTACGAGTCCGTCCTCGCCGTGATGGAGTCGACGATCCCCGAATGGGTGCTCGCCGGCCACCGGCGTGAGCGGACCGGGCCGGTCCTTCCGAATGTCGCGCCGAGCAACGTCTACCCCACGGCTGACGGCGACTGGGTGCTGATCGCCGCCAACGCCGACTCGGTGTTCGCGCGGCTCCTGCGCGTCATGGGGCGAGCGGACCTGGCCGACGACGCCACGTTCTGCACCCACGAGAGCCGCACGTCCAAGAGCGCTGAGGTCGACGGGATGATCGCGGCCTGGACCGCCTCGAACGAGGCGGACCACATCCTGGCCCTCCTGGACGAGAACGCCGTTCCGGCCGGCCGGATCTACACGGCGGAGAACATGGTCCACGATCCGCATTTCGCCGTCCGGTCGTCCATCGTGTCCGTGCCCCATGACGACTTCGGAGAGTTCCCGATGCAGAACGTCTTTCCCCGCCTCTCGACCACGCCGGGGAGGGTGCGCTGGACGGGGGCGCGCCTCGGGGCGCACACCGACGACGTCCTGACGGAAGCCGGCTTTCCGGCGGACGAGATCGAGCGGTTCCGAGCGGAGGGGGTGATCTAGCGGATCTTTGATGTGATATCAAACGTCGGGAGGGTGACGATGACAACCGACGACATGCGCCGTACGGCCCGCGGGGGCCGGACTGGGCGGCAGGTCAACCGGACCAACCTCAGTGCCGAGGTGGCCGGCCACATCAAAGAGCTGATCTTCGAAGGATCGCTGGAGGGAGGGCAGCGGATTCCCCAGGACGCCATCGCTGAGGACCTCGGCGTCAGCCGGCTCCCCGTCCGTGAGGCTCTCATCGGCCTGCAAGCGGACGGCCTGGTGGAGAACGAGCCTCACCGCGGCGCCTTCGTGGTGCCCCTCACCCGCGAAGACATCCGCGACCATTACGCGATGTACGGCTGGATCCAGGGACTCGCCGCCGCCCGGGCGGCGACCAAGATCGACGAATCCGTGGTCGAACGGCTCGAGGCGCTGATCGTGGAGATGCGGCGGCACCCCGACGCGCCCAGCACCAACGAGGCCCACTGGGAGTTCCACTCCCTGATCAATCATGTCGGCGGCAGCAGGCGGCTCAGATCGGTCCTTCGGCAGATGGCGCACAACCTGCCGCGCTCGGTGTACGACGTCCCACCGGCTGCGAGCCCGGAGGCGGAGGCGGGGCATCTGGAGATCGTGCAGGCCCTCCGCGCGGGCGACAGCACCCGCGTGGCCACGGCTTGCGAGGCGCACCTGAAGAGCGAGGGCGAACTCGTCGTGGCCGAGCTCGAACGGCGAGGGCTGTTCCGGCTGTCGCGCTGAGTGCCCGGCTGTCGCGCTGGGCGCTCAGCCTGGATCATGAATTTATCAAATATACGAAAGGTTGGAACGTGGCTGCACTTCCGCTCACAGGTATCCGCGTCGTCGAGTTCGCGGGCCTCGGGCCGGCACCGTTCGCCGCGATGATGCTCGCGGACTTCGGCGCAGAGGTTCTGCGCATCGCCCGACCGGGCGACCCGGCGTGGAGCGCGGGCATCGTCGAACGCGGGCGCCCCAGCCTGGAACTGGACCTCAAGGCGGAGGCGGGCCACCGGCAGGCCGCGGATCTCGTCCGGGCCGCGGACGTTCTGATCGAGGGCTTCCGCCCGGGTGTCATGGAGCGTCTCGGACTGGGCCCCGAGGAGTGTTCGAAAGAGAACCCTCGTCTGGTCTACGCGCGGATGACCGGCTGGGGCCAGGACGGACCGCTGGCGTCGGCCGCCGGGCATGACATCAACTACCTGGCCCTGACGGGAACGCTGTTCTCCCTCGCGAGGCGAGGTGAGGCGCCGATGCCACCGCTCAACCTCGTGGGCGACTACGGAGGCGGCGGGATGCTGCTGGCCTTCGGCGTCCTGCTCGCTCTCCTGGAGCGGGAGCACAGCGATCAGGGGCAGGTCGTCGACGCGGCGATGCTCGACGGCACGAACCTGCTCATGGCCGGCATCTGGAGCCGTGTCGCCCGCGGTGGCTGGTCCCCCGTTCCGGGGACGAACGACATCGACACCGGCGCCCCGTACTACAACGTCTACGGAACGGCCGACGGCCGGCACATGGCCGTCGGAGCGGTCGAGGCGGAGTTCTACGCCCGTGTCCTCGCCGTACTCGGCGTCGATCCCGGGCTCGCGGAATCGCAGCACGACAGGGCGCACTGGCCCGAAGCGCGGGAGGCGCTGGCCGAACGCTTCCGTGCGGAGCCGATGGAGCACTGGATCCGCGCGTTCGGCTCAGTCGACGCCTGCGTGAGCCCGGTGCTGACGCTGGAGGAGGCGCGGACCGATCCGCAGGTGACCGCGCGCGGGCTGCTTCCCACCGTGGACGGCACCGTCAACCCGGCTCCCGCGCCGAGGCTGCTCCGGACGCCTGCCCGGGACCTGACGGCGGCCGTACCAGACGCGCGCAGCGTGCTCGAACGGTGGACCACCGGCGCCGGCGAAGGCCCCGCCCGATCAGCCCCCGCCCGATGAGTTCTCGCCCGATGAGTTCTCGCCCGATGAGCGGCGCACCTCGGCGACTGCGGGTCCTCGCCCGCGGGCTGGGATTCACCGAAGGACCGGTCTGGACGGTGGACGGCCGGTTGCTGCTGGTGAGCGTGAACCGGGGCCGTATCTATGAGGCGTTCCTGGACTCCTCGGATCCCCGCCAGATCGCCGAGACCGGCGGCGGACCGAACGGCCTCGCCTGCGATGCCGATGGTGACGTCTGGATCTGCCAGAACGGCGGCCTGGCGATGAGGACCAAGTCCAGGATTCGCCGCGGCCCGTCCATCCAGGTGTTACGGCCGGGCACCGGAGAGGTGGTTACAGCCGCGGCCGGACCGTTCAGTTCGCCCAGTGACTGCGCGATGGGCCCCGACGGCCGCCTCTGGTTCACCGACCCCCGCAACCACCATCTCGATGACCGCGCGGAGCCCGGTCGTGTCTGGGCTCTCGACATCCGCACCATGCGGGCGGAGCCGGTGCTCGACGGCATCCTGTTCCCGAACGGGCTCGCCTTCGGCGACGGCGGCGCGGTGCTGTATGTCGCGGAGAGCGCCACCGGTCGCGTCCTTCGCTTCTCGGAGTCCTCCGCCGGATGGACCCGGGATCCTTGGGTGGCGCACCTGCCAAGGGGCGTACCGGACGGGCTCGCGGTCGACGTCGACGGGCACGTCTGGGTCGTCGGCAGCTTCAGCGGGGATGTCGTCCGGTTCACCGGGGACGGGAGGCCGGCTGAGACGATCGAGCTCGGCTCCGGCTTCATGCCCACCTCGCTCTGCTATGCGGGCGCCGAGCTCGACCAGATGGTGATCACCTCGGCTCGGGGCGGGTGCGTCGTGTCGTGGCAGGCCACGATACGGGGAATGCCCTTGTTCACCGAGAGCGCGACCGAGCGAACCGCGTAGCACCTGGAAGGATTCCCCTGGCCTCGCTGGCTTCCCAGGATCGACACGGCCGCTGACTGATCGGCGTCGCCCCTCGCCCCCGCCCCTCGCCCCTCGCCCCTCGCCCCTCGCCCGATCCTCATCCTCGGGCGTCGCCGGGTCAGTGCCAGTCGCTGATCCTCACGTCACGCGGCTCGGGGGCGCCTTCCCCGGTCTCGAGGAGCTGCTTGAGGCTCATCAGGAAGGTGCCCCACTTGGTGCTGCAGTGGTGCATGAACTCGACCGGCTCACGCCAGCCCTCGTGCTTGAACAGCACGATCGTGTAGTCACCATCCTGACGGAGGTCCCACCGCACGCTGGTGCCGATCCACTCCCGCGGTCCGTCCACGACTTCCCAGCGGACGAGCCGGCCCGGATCGAGCTCGGCGACCTTCATGTCGATCCCGCCCGGCCCGAACCGGAACTCGATCACGCCGCCGAGGTCGGTCTTCCCCGACGTCTTCTCGGCCCACCAGCCGGACAAGCCACCCAGGGTGGTGAGCGCGTCATATACCTGCTCCGGCGAGGACTGCTCGACGCCGATGCGGTGAAGGATGTCTGCCATCTCCGTGCTCCTCTCTTCTACTGCTTCTTCTCGGTCTCGTCGCTCGTGTCCTTGCCGCGCTGGATCGTCTCGGCGATGCGCTTGATGCGCTGGAGACGGGAGTCCCAGGCAGCGCCGACGTCGGCGAGCTGCGCGACGGCGCGGGCGAGCTGGGCCTGATCGACGCGGAACTGCTTCTCGCGACCCGCGGTGGTGGCACGCACCAGGCCGACCCGGCCGAGGACGACGAGGTGCTTCGCCACCGCCTGACGGGTCACCGGCAGGTGCTCGCTCAGGCTGGTCGCCGTCCCACTGCCCTCGCTCAGCAGCAGGTCGAGCATCCGGCGCCGGGTCGGGTCGCCGACCGCCGACCAGAGATCGTCGTCCACCGTCACGCTCATGCGCCCGCCCCGACCTTCGCCGCGTACGCCCGCAGCCGCGGCAGGAAGAAGTCCCAGCCGGTGACATGCTCGGCGTGCTCGGCGGCGACCTTCGCCTCGTCCCAGCCGCGCTCGCGGAAGCCGCTCTCGGTCATCCGCAGGAGCGTCCCCCTCCCGGCGGGCTCAAGCTCGAAGACGACCAGGAACGAGTTGCCCGGGGCAGCGGTCTCCCCCTCCTCGTGGGTCCACCGGAAGGAGAAGAGCCGCGGCGGCACGACGTCGACGACCGCGAACTGCACCCAGGTGCCCCCCTGCGAGCAGTCCCCGAAGCCGATCCGCCCCGCTCCCCCGGGAACGGCCGGGAACTCCGCCTCGTCCGGCCACCACTCGCGCAGGTGCTCGGGACTGCTCACCACGTCGAAGACGACCTCAGGTGAGGCGTCGATGCGGATCTCCCGCTCGATCGTGCCGAATTCCATAATCGCCCACCTTCTGCAACCCTTGGTTGCGTATCACTCTAGCCACCCCGCCAGCGATACGCAACCGCTGGTTGCGTGATGACGTGACCCGGCTCGGCCGACTGATCGTTCACACAGACTGCGGAGTGTCGCCTAGCGTGCACACCACGAGGGCGGTTGCGTCCCCGTTGAACGAGCCATCGAACCCCAGCACTACTTCGGCGCCGTCCGGGATCGTCTGGGAGGGATCAGCGCACGCTGCCCAAGCTTCCTTCTGTAGCCACGCCTCGATGGTCTCGATGCACCGCCCGAGCCGGTAGCGGCGGAACGCCGCCTCACGGGAGGTGCGCAGCGGAGCGCTTCACGGTGCAGGAAGTCGTCGAGGGCAGGGTTCGCGACGGCCCATGCCTGCTCGTCGTAGGTGGCAGAGCCGTTCGGCGCGGCGAACTCCCGGAAGTAGAACGCCGGGTCGTCGTCGGCCGGCCGTGCTCGACCAGGCGCCACATGATGCTGTCGGAGCCGGCTGCCGTCCGATCGATCCGCGCGCGACGACTGGGACGACTGGAAAGATCTTCTCAAGGTCGCCGAGGTGCGGGATGCCCGCGTGCACGACGGTCGGCACACGGCCGGGACGCTGTTGATTGAGCAGGGCGCGCACGTCCGCACGGTGCAAGAGATCCTCGGGCACTCCGACATCCGCCTGACTCAGCGCTACACACACGTGGCCTCGCCGATGGCTGAAGACGGCATGCAGCGGATGGGGCGTGCGCTCTGGGACGCGAATTTAGACCCGAACTGAGACCCCGGCACGAGACAGGGCGCCCTCCCCGAGAGGAGAACGCCCTGGTCAAGCTGTGGAGCCGCCTTGGGGATTCGAACCCCAGACCCCTTCATTACGAGTCAACGGCAGTGCCGTGGCAAGAGGCTTGGTGCGCTGGTCAGGCATGTGATGGTGTGCGGAGTGATGAGCTGCTGTAAGGGCGCGTTGCTGTACCTGTCTGCTGTACAGCGGAGGCGAGAACTGTCCGTGGCCATGTAAAAGTCCCCACAGGTGGCCAGTTCGAGGTCACCACTGATGGCCGGTTTAGGTCCCCACTTC